>NZ_CAMLAC010000049.1 GCF_946477935.1 uncultured Sphingomonas sp.
GAATTGGCGATGCCGATGCCACGCGCCGACGGCTCGCGCCAGCCCGGCAGGGGTGTGTCGCAGACGAACGGGTCGCATCGCTTCCGGTTTACGGATCGTGCCGGCAATGCGATGAGAGTGGAAAAGCTGGCTGTCTCCCGCTTTTGGGAACAGAGAACCGATCGATGACCATGGTGGCCTCAAACTCCGAACCCGGCGCGCGCGTCGATCATCCGACGGTGGCGTTGTTCGTTACCTGCCTGGTGGACGCCATGCGTCCCCGGATCGGCTTTGCCGCGCTGCGTACGCTGGCGGCGGCGGGCTGCGACGTCGTGGTGCCGCGCGCGCAGACCTGTTGCGGCCAACCCGCGCTCAACTCCGGTGATCGCGCCACCGCGATCGATCTGGCGCGCCGCACGATCGCCGCGCTGGAGGGCTATGATCATGTCGTGATCCCGTCCGGATCGTGCGCGGCGACGATCCGCGTGCATTATCCGGAAATCCTGCACGACGATCCCGTGTGGTTGCCCCGCGCCCAGGCGCTGGCGGCACGCACCTGGGAAATCCTGGCCTATCTGGACGAGGTGCGCGGCTGGCGGCCCGATGCCATATCGCTGCCCGCCACCGCCACCTATCACGACAGTTGCTCGGGGCTGCGCGAACTGGGCGTGAAGCGCCAGCCGCGCCGCCTGCTCGGCGCGGTCGCAGGGCTATCGCTGAAGCCGCTGGCCGGCGAGGAGACCTGTTGCGGCTTCGGCGGCACCTTCTGCGTCAAATATCCCGCCATCTCCAACGCGATCGTCGGCGAGAAGGCGGCGGCGATCGAGGCGGCCGGCGCGGACCTGCTGCTGGCAGGTGACCTCGGCTGCCTGATGAACATGGCCGGCAAACTCCACCGGCAGGGCTCGCCCGTGCGCGCCTTCCACACCGTCGAGATTTTGGCGGGCATGGGCGACGGACCCGCGATCGGGGAAGAGGCATGACCGGCTTCAAGACGCGCACCGCCGCCGCCCTCGCCGACCCGCTGCTCAAGGTCGCGGTGGAACGCACCGCGGGCACCGCCGAGGCCAAGCGCGCCGTCGCCGTCGAGGCCTTTGCCGGGTTCGAGGATGCGCGCACCCGCGCCGCGGCGATCAAGGACCATGTGATCGCCAATCTCGACGTCTATCTGGAGCGGTTCGAGGCGAACGCGACCGCCGCCGGCGCCACCGTCCACTGGGCCCGCACCGCGGACGAGGCCTGCGCGATCGTGGTCGATCTGTGCCGCAAGGCGGGCGCGAAAACCGTCGCCCGCTCCAAATCGATGCTGGGCGAGGAAATCGGCCTGCCCCATGCCCTCGCCGAAGCCGGCATCCGCCGGATCGAGACCGATCTGGCCGAACATATCATCCAGTTGGCCGACGAGCGTCCGTCGCACATTATCTGGCCGGCGATGCACAAGACCCGCGAACAGGTCTCCGCGCTCTTTCGGCAGCATCACCGCGATCCGCATGTCGAGGAAAGCGTCGCCGCGATGGCGGAAAGCGCCCGCCGCGAGTTGCGCCATGGCATGCTGGGCGCCGATGTCGGCATTTCGGGCGCCAATCTCCTCGTCGCCGATACCGGCGCGATCTGCACCGTCACCAACGAGGGCAATGCGGAACTGTCGCTGGTGCCACCGCGCATGCACATCGTGACCGCGGGTATCGAGAAAATCGTGCCCTCCATGGCGCATGCTACCCACATGCTGCGCCTGTTGTCGCGCTCCGCCACGGGTGCCGCGATGAGCCAGTACACCACCTTCTATGCCGGTCCCCGCCGCGCGAACGACCGCGACGGGCCTGAAGAGATGCACATCGTGCTGGTCGATAACGGCCGCAGCCGCATGCGGGACGAGGGGCTGGCGGAGATGCTGCGCTGCATCCGCTGCGGCGCATGCATGAACCACTGCGTCGTCTTTCGCCAGATCGGCGGCCATGCCTATGGCAGCACCTATCCCGGCCCGATGGGCGCGGTGCTGACCCCGGCGCTGGACGGGCTGAAGGGCAATCAGGATCTCGCCAGCGCCTGCACGCTCAACGGCAAGTGCCAGGAGGTCTGCCCGGTCAAGATCCCGCTGCCGACGCTGCTGCGCGGCTGGCGTGAGCGAAGCTGGCGCGAGGGGCTGGAGCCGATGACCGTCCGTCGCGGTCTCGCCGCCTGGGCCTGGGTCGCGCGTCGGCCGGCCCTGTACCGGTTGGCGGTGGGCAGCGCGCTCCGGGCGATGCGGCTGGCGGCGGGCACGGGCGGCTGGGCCAGACGCCTGCCGCTGGCCGGCGGCTGGACCGACCACCGCGATTTCCCCAAACCGGCGGCAAGGAGCTTCATGGACCGTTATCATGCGGGTGAACGCTGATGTCCGCGCGTGACGCCATTCTCGGCGCCTTGCGCGGCGCACCCGTCGACACCGCGCGCCTGGATGCGGAGGCTGCCGCGCTGGTTGCCAGTATCGAGCGTCCCGCCGTCGATCCCACTGCCCTCCGATCCGCCTTTCTGGATCGCCTCGCCCAGCCGGGCCTCGGCGCGACCGTGGCACCCATCGCCGATTTCGCGGCACTGCCCGCGGCGGTCGCCTTCTACATGGCCGAGCATGATCTGCCCCGCGCGCTCTACCTGCCGCCCGATCCCCGGCTGATGGCGGCCGATTGGCGCGACTTCGACGTCCGCCCCTCCACCGCGCCCGATGAGGCGGTGGTGATTGCCGTCGCCCGCTGCGGCGTGGCGGAGACCGGCTCGCTGGTCTTGGAAACCGGCCCCGATGCACCGATGCTGCCCAACTTCCTCGGCCTGCATCATCTGGTCGTCGTCCCGCGCATCGTCGCCTATCTGGAGGATGCACTGCGCGACCACCCGGCGCCGCGCGCGCATTACTGGATCACCGGCGTGTCGGGCACGACGGATATCGAGGGCAGCTATGTCCGCGGCGCGCATGGTCCGCGCTTCCTCCACGTCCTGCCGCTGGATGGCGCCTGACCATGGAAAGCCGCCCCGTCCCGCGTTAAGGCGCGGCGATGATCCGCGTCACCGAACTGAAACTGCCCCTCCACCATGCCGACGAGGCGCTGGCCGCCGCCATCCGCCAGCGGCTGCGCATCACGCCGCGCGACATGATCCGCTTTTCGGTCGCGCGCCGCGCCCATGACGCGCGCGACAAGAGCAACATCCTGCTGGTCTATTCGGTCGACGTGACGCTCAAGAACGAGGCGGCGGTGCTGGCCCGCTTCCGCAAGGATCGGAACGTCCAGGTGACGCCCGACACGCGCTACCGCCCGGTCGGCACCGCCGCGCCGGATGCACAACGTCCCGTGGTGATCGGCGCCGGCCCCTGCGGCCTGTTCGCCGGGCTGATCCTGGCGCAGATGGGCTACCGCCCGATCATCCTCGACCGGGGCAAGGTGGTGCGCGAGCGGACGCAGGACACCTGGGGTCTGTGGCGCCGCAGCAAGCTCAACCCGGAATCGAACGTCCAGTTCGGCGAGGGCGGGGCCGGCACCTTTTCCGACGGCAAGCTCTACAGCCGGATCAAGGACAATCGCCACCTCGACCGCAAGGTGCTGACCGAATTCGTGAAGGCCGGCGCGCCGCCGGAAATCCTGACCGAAGCGCACCCGCATATCGGCACCTTCCGCCTGGTGAAGATGGTCGAGAACCTGCGCCAGACGATCGAGGATCTGGGCGGCGAATATCGCTTCTCGACCCGCGTCGACGGGCTGGACGTGGAGACGGACGGCGCGGGCAACCGCCACGTTCGCGGGCTGCATCTGCATGACGGCGGCTATCTGGCGGCATCCCGCGTCGTCCTCGCCATCGGCCACAGCGCGCGCGACACCTTTGCGATGCTCCATCAGGCGGGCGTGTTCGTTGAGCCCAAGCCCTTTTCGATCGGCGTGCGGATCGAGCATCCGCAAAGTTGGATCGACCGCTCCCGCTTCGGCGCGGATGCCGGCCATCCCATTCTGGGCGCGGCGGAATATCACATCTCCCACCACTGCGCGAACGGTCGCACCGTCTACAGCTTCTGCATGTGCCCCGGCGGCACCGTTGTCGCCGCCACCTCCGAGGAAGGCCGCGTCGCCACCAACGGGATGAGCCAATATTCCCGCAACGAGCGCAACGCCAACTCCGGCTTCGTCGTCGCGATCGATCCCGCGCGCGACTATCCCGGCGATCCCCTCGCCGGCATCGCGCTGCAACGCCACTGGGAGGAACGCGCCTTCATCGCCGGCGGCTCGAACTACAAGGCCCCCGCACAGCGCCTCGGCGACTTCCTCGCCGGCCGCCCCTCCACCACTCTCGGCTCGGTCGTCCCCTCCTACCGCCCCGGCGTCACCCCCACCGACCTCGCCTATTGCCTCCCCGACTTCGTCGTCGCGGCCATGCGCGAGGCAATCCCCGTCTTCGGCCGCCAGATCGAGGGATATGACCATCCGGACGTGGTGATGACCGGTGTGGAGACGCGCACCTCCTCCCCCGTCCGCTTCACCCGCGACGAGCGCCTGCAAAGCCTCAACACCGCCGGCCTGTTTCCGGCCGGCGAAGGCGCGGGCTATGCCGGCGGCATCCTGTCCGCCGCGGTGGACGGCATCAAGGTCGCCGAGGCGGTCGCGCAGAGCATGGCCGCGGCATGAGCCGGGTCATCCTGTTCAACAAGCCCTATGACGTGCTGAGCCAGTTCACCGACCGGAACAGCCCCAGTCCGCGTGCCACCCTGTCCGACTATGTGAAGGTTCCCGGCGTCTATCCCGCCGGCCGGCTCGACCGCGACAGCGAGGGACTGTTGCTGCTGACCGACGATGGCCGCCTGCAAGCCCGCATCGCCGACCCCAAATTCAAGGCACCGAAAACCTATCTCGTGCAGGTGGAGGGCATCCCCGACGAGGCAGCGCTGGACGCCCTGCGCACCGGCCTCATGCTGAAGGACGGCCCCACCCGCCCTGCCGAGGTCGAGCGGATCGACGTCCCCGCGCTCTGGCCGCGCGATCCGCCGATCCGCGTCCGCCTCAGCATCCCCGATAGCTGGCTGCGCCTCACCATCCGCGAGGGCCGCAACCGCCAGGTCCGCCGGATGACCGCCGCCGTCGGCCACCCCACGCTTCGTCTTATCCGCTGGCGTATCGGCGACTGGACACTGGCCGACATCGCCCCCGGCACCTGGCGCGACGCATGAAACTGTTCTTCGACGGCGGCCTGCGCCCCGGTGGCATGGAGCTGGCCGTGGTCGCCGGCGGACACGCCACCATCCTGCGCGATCTCGGCCCCGGCACCAGCATGGATGCCGAATGGCTCGCGCTGATCCAGGCGGTGCGGATCGCCCGCGACCGCGGTGTCACCGATGCCGTCCTGCTCGGCGACGCCGCCGCGGTGATCGCGCAGGCGAACGGCGTGCAGCGCATTCCCGCCTCCTGCACCCATCACCACCAAGCCTTCCTCGCGATGGACAAGCCCGCCGGCCGCCTGCGCATCCGCTACATAAAGCGCACGCAGAACCTCGCCGGCATCGCCCTCTCCCGCTCGCACCAACGCTGACTTTGCCCGGCCCGGCATCCGCCGCCATGGAGGAACGATGTATCTGACCACCGATCGCCGCCAACTGCTCGTCACCGGGCTCCTCCTGTCGTCCTCCGGCTGGGTCGGTGCCGCGGCGGCACCCTCCCTGTCCGTCCCCGGCATCTCGCTCGCCCTGGCTCAGGCCCGCGCCAGGGCGATCTCGGACATACGCTACGACCTTTCTCTCGACGTCACCGGTGCCGACCGCGCGACCGGCACCGTCACCACCAGCTTTCAGCGCCGCGCGAACAGCGGTGACCTGGTGATGGACTTTCGCGGCCCGCTCCTCGCCGACGTTCGCGTCAACGGCCAGCCGCTTGCGGCCCAGGTGCAGAACGGCCACCTGACCCTGCCCCGGCGCCTGCTGCGCACCGGCCGCAACACGGTATCGGCGCGCTTCGAAACGCCGATCGCCGCCGCCGGCACGCCGATCATCCGCTTCCGCGACGACACCGACGGCAAGACCTATCTCTACACCCTGCTCGTCCCCTCCGACGCCAACCTGCTCTTCCCCTGCTTCGACCAGCCCGACCTCAAGGCCCGCTTCCGCTGGCACCTGACCGCCCCCGCCGACTGGACCGTGATCGCCAATGGCGCGCTGGAGAAGAAGGAGGCCGCCGGCCCCGCGACGCGATGGCACTTCGCCGAAACGCAGCCCATCTCCACCTATCTCGCCGCCTTCGCCGCCGGCCCCTGGACGCACTGGACCTCCGCCCCGGCGAACGAACAGCCGATCACCCTCTACGCCCGCGCCTCCCGCCGCGCCGAAGTCGACGCCGAAGCCCAGATCGCCACCAACCGCGCCGCCGTCCACTGGCTCGCCGACTGGTTCGGCGTCCCCTTCCCCTTCGCCAAGCTCGACCTGCTGCTCGCCCCCGCCTTCCCCTTCGGCGGCATGGAACATGTCGGCGCGGTCTTCTACAACGAGGACCGCTTCGTCTTCCGCGAGCCACCCACGCTCCCCCAACGCCTGTCGCGCGACCAGACCATCTATCACGAAATCTGCCATCAATGGTTCGGCGACCTCGTCACCATGCGCTGGTTCGACGATCTGTGGCTGAAGGAGGGCTTCTCCACCTTCATGGCCGCACGCCTCCAGGCCGAGCTGCAACCCGACAGTGACGCCTGGACCACCTTCTTCCTGTCGGTAAAGACAGCCGCCTACCGCGCCGACCAGACCAGCGGCACCTCGTCACTGTGGCAGTCGCTCGACAATCTCGACGCCGCCAAGAGCAATTACGGCCCGATCGTCTATTACAAGGCGCCTGGCATCATCAAGCAACTGGCCTTCCTGGTCGGCGAGGACGGCTTTCGTCGCGGGCTGCACCTGTTCCTCGAACGCCACGCCTATGCCAACGCCACCTGGCAGGACTTGCTCGGCGCGATCGGCGAGGCGTCGGGGGTGTCGCTGGACGCGTTCGGCCGGCAATATGTCCTGCGTGCCGGCATGCCGCGTATCGACACGCAGCTTCAGCTCGAGGATGATCGCATCACCACGCTGCGGCTGACGCAGCGACCGGTCAGGACGCTGCCCGGGGACCGGGGCGGCACCTGGCCGATGAAAGTCCGCGTCCGCCTCGGCTATCACGACCGCGACGATGTGATCCTCGACGCCGGCTTCACCGGAGCGACCGCGGAGGTGACGGGCGCCGCCGGCCTGCCCGCCCCCGATTATGTCTGGGCGAATGACGGCGATCATGGCTACGGCCTGTTCCTGCCGGATGCGCGCACCACCGAATGGATCGCTGGCCATGTCGGCACGGTGACCGACACCCTGCTCCGCGCGATGCTGTGGGCCGCCCTGTGGGACGTGGTGCGCGAAGCGGCCCTGCCCCCCGCCCGCTACCTGACCATCCTGCTGGATGCGCTGCCGGCAGAGCGCGACGAGCAACTGTCGCGTACCATCCTGTCGCGCGGTGCCGCCGCGCTCGACATCTATCTGCCGGAAACCAAGGCCGCCCCGCTGCGTCCCCGTTGGGAAGCCGCCCTGATCACCCGCATGGATGATCCCGCGCTCGGCTACGGGCTGCGCAAGGATGCGATGGACCGGCTGATCGCCACCGCCCGCACCCCGCTCGGCGTCGAACGCCTCCGCGCGCTGCTCGCCGGCCGCGCCACGCTGATGGACCAGCCCGTCCGCCAGCCGACCCGCTGGGCGATCGTCCGCCGCCTGATCGCGATCGGCACGCCCGGCGCTGACGCCCTGTTCGCCGAGGAACAGCGCCGTGACCGCTCGTCGGAGGCGATGAAGGACGCCTATGTCACCCGCGCCGCCACCCCGACTGCGGCGATGAAGAGCGACTATTTCCGCCGCTATTTCGACGATCCCGCACTCAACGAAGCCTGGGTCAGCGAAAGCCTGAGCGCGTTCAACACGGTCGATCAGGCCGCCCTCACGCTGCCCTTCCTGCGTCCTGCGCTCGAACGGCTGGAATGGATCCGCCAGAACCGCCGCATCTTCTTCCTGCCCGGCTGGATCGATGCCTTTATCGGCGGGCAGGTCAGCGGCGAGGCGCTGGCCACGGTCGATGCCTTCCTGTCGGCGCAAAAGACGCTGCCCATCGATGTCCGTCGAAAGATCCTGCTCGCCCGCGACGAGCTGGAACGCACGGTGCGGATCAGGGAGGCGGCGGCGAAATAAACCGCGAACGCCGCGCCCCCTCCGTTCGTCTCGAGTAACCGTCGAGTAGCAGCGAAGCTGCGTATCGAGACGGTGTATCGAGAGACAGGTTGTTCGTCACAGCGGCAGCGCCGTGGTGTATTTCGTCATCGACAGCGCAAAGTGCGAGGACGCACCCGCCACCGACGGGTGCCCGAGCAGCGTCTGCATCAGGAAGCCGTTATAATCCGCCACGTCTGCGACAACGATACGCAGCAGGTAATCCCACTCGCCCGACATGGAGAAGCATTCCACCACCTCCGGCCGGGCATCCACGAAGCGTTCGAACTCCTGCCGTGCATCCATCGAATGGCTGCGGATGCGCACATTGCACAGCACGTTGACGCCGCGGCCCACCGCCGCCGGATCGACCAGTCGTACCGTTGCCCCCAGTAGCCCGCTCGTCTCCAGCGCGCGCACCCGCCGCCAGCATGACGCCGCCGAAGCCCCCACCCGCTCGGCAAGATCGGCGTTGGTCAGCGTCGCATCGGCCTGCAACAGCGTGACGATGCGCCGGTCGATGGCGTCGAGAGCGCGTGTTTCATTCACCAACGCCACCGCATCCGAAATATCCTCTCACAAAACCCGCTGGAGCTTGCCCGAATGATAGGCATTCATCGCAAATTTCTGCAACGATCGCGTCATGGCTGAAGCAGAACTCGTCCGCCCGGAGGGCGCCGCCGCCGACTGGACCATCCCGCAGGGCTGGGACCAGTATACGCCCGAGGAACACGCGACCTGGGACACACTGTTCGAGCGACAGGCCAGGATGCTCCCCGGCCGTGTCACGCCCGAATTCATCGCCGGGCTCGACGTGCTGCGCCTGTCGCGCCCCGGCATCCCGGATTTCGAGGAACTGTCCGAACGGCTGACCAAGGCGACCGGGTGGAGCGTCGTCGCCGTGCCCGGCCTGGTACCCGATGACGTGTTCTTCGACCATCTCGCCAATCGCCGCTTCGTCGCGGGCAACTTCATCCGTCGCCCCGACCAGCTAGACTATCTCCAGGAACCGGACGTGTTCCATGACGTGTTCGGCCATGTCCCCCTGCTCGCCAACCCCGTATTTGCCGATTACATGCAGGCTTATGGGCAGGGCGGGCAGCGCGCCGGGGCGATGGGTGCGATCCAGCGGCTGTCGCGTCTCTACTGGTACACGGTGGAATTCGGGCTGGTCCGCTCCGGTGACGGCCTCAAGCTGTACGGTGCCGGCATCGTCTCGTCCTTCACCGAATCCGCCTTTGCGCTGGAAGACCCTTCCCCCAACCGACTCGGCTTCGATCTGAAGCGGGTGATGCGCACCAAATACCGGATCGACGATTTCCAGCAGAACTACTTCGTGATCGACAGCTTCGAGGATCTCCTCGACAAGACGCTGAACACCGACTTCGCGCCGCTCTACGCCGAAATGGCGGGCGAGCCGGACATCGAGATCGAGACGATCCTCCCCGAAGACACGGTCATCACCCGCGGCACGCAGGCCTATGCACGAGGGCGCGGGTAGAAATTGCCCTCTCCCCCTCGGGGAGAGGGAGGGGACCCGCGGCTTTAGCCGTGGGGAGGGTGAGGGGCCGCCAAGCAGCGCCACGCCCGGGGCAACCCCTCACCCTCCCACCGCTTATGCGGCGGGCCCCTCCCTCTCCCCGAAAGCGAGAGGGGTTGAACAAAAAAAGGGCCGCCTTGCAGCGGCCCCATCAGGCGGGGGCTGTGTTGTTCGGGCCGGTACGGGGAGGAAGCCGCCCGGCCTCCTCTCCTATCTGGCTTTCCACCCTTCAAGTGCGGCGAACGCGATGATCACGGCCAGCACCAGCAGGGCACCTTGTAATTCGAGCGACGTCAAATCGAACTCCATCGTTCTCATGGCTCTACTCCCGAAAGTTTAAAAATTATTCCGCGGCGTTCTGATACAGGAAGTCCGCTGCGAGACGCGGCGTGGCGGCAAGTGCCACGGGAAGCGGGCGATCCTCCCGCAGTGTCACGAAGCGGCCAGTCTCACCATCCAGGCCCAGCACGCTGCCGGCATGGATGTCGATGAACCAGCCATGCAGCGCGATGTCGCCACGAGCGATCCCTGCCGCCACCGACGGGTGGGTGCGCAGATGCTGAAGCTGCAACGCAACATTCTCCAGGCTCGCCGCGCGGACGGCATCACCCTCGGACATCTCCGGATAGGATGCGTCGACCACGCTGTGGGCCGCCGCGCTGTGCCGCAGCCAGGATGCCACATTGGGCACACTGGCAAGCGTTTCGGGCTTCATCAACGCCTTCATCGCGCCGCAGTCCGAATGGCCGCACACGATGATGTCGCGCACACCCAGCACCGCCACCGCATATTCCACCGTGGCCGTCACGCCACCATTGGCCTGTGCGAAGGGGGGCACGATGTTGCCCGCGTTGCGGCAGACGAACAGGTCGCCCGGATCGGCCTGCATCACATGCTCAGGCACCACGCGGCTGTCGGCGCACGAAATCATCAGTGCCTTGGGGCTCTGCCCCTGGGTCGCCAGCTTGTTGTACAGTGTGCTCTGGTTAGGAAACACCTGCTTTTCAAAGCTGAAAACCCGGCCGATCACTTCGTTCATACCATACGCTCCTGTGCTCGTCGCATCAGGATATACGCTTGGGACTTTGCTGACGTGCAGCGCCTGCGTTACAAAGTGTTGCTGCGCTGCGGCTTGACGACAGGAATGCATATTTCGGCGCACAAGCCGCCTTCCGGCCGGTTCGCCAGCGTCAGCCGTCCGCCTTCTGCTTGTACCGTGCGCGTCACGATCGACAGTCCCAGCCCGAAGCCCACCGTGTCCCGCCGCCGCGCCGTGTCCAGCCGCACGAACGGCTCCAGAACCAGCGCCAGCGACTCCTCGGGGATACCGGGACCGTTGTCCTCCACCCGGATGAACGTCGCCTTTTGCGTCGGCTCCAGCGTGATCGTCACCTGCTCGCCATAGTGCAGCGCATTCTCGACCAGATTGGTCAGGGCACGCTTCATCCCGAACCGGCGCAGCCGCATGTCAAAATGGTCGGGGCCTTCATAGGAGACATCGCGCCCCCGGTCCGCGGCATCGTCCGCCAGATTGGCGCACAGGATCGCCAGATCGGTCAGCACCGGTTCCTCGGCATCCTCCTCGCCACCCAGGAACGCCAGCATCGATCCGACCATCGCCTCCATCTCGACGATATCGTCGCGGATTGCATCGCGCACCTCGGGCTCGGCCACCCCGTCGGCGCGCAGCCGCAGCCGGGCGAGCGGGGTGCGCAGGTCGTGGCCGACCGCGGCCAGCGACCGGGTGCGCTCGTCCATCAGGCGGGTGATCCGCGCCTGCATCCGGTTGAACGCCGCCGTCACCCGCCGCACCTCGCCCGGCCCGCGCTCAGGCACCGGTTGCGGCGCCCCCGGCCCCACCTCGTCCGCCGCGCGCGCCAGCAGGCGGAGCGGCTGCAGGATGCGCCCGATCAGCGCCCCGCTGACCAGCATCAGCGCGATCGCCGGCACCAGCGCCAGCAGCACCCGGCCCAGCGCCAGGTCCCAGGTCTGCAGCGGCTCCCGCATCCGGAACAGCAGCCGCGTACCGTCGTCCAGCCGCAGGTCGCCACCGATCATCGATCGCCGGCCCAGCGACCCCAGTCGCAGGTGCAGGTCGGTTTCCGCCAGCGTCGGCTCCCATTCCACAATCTGTTCGCGCATCCCGTCCAGGTCGGGGGAGATCGGCGCGCGCTCCGGCACGTCGATCGACCAGCGCACCGTGTAACGATCGGTGGTCAGCTCGTCCGCCACCTCCTCGCGTTCCGGCCCGGGCCGCTCGTTCAGCACGCGGCGTGCGACCACCAGATGCTCGGCCAGCCGCCGCGCCTCGTCGTCGCGGACCGACACCTGGCTCGCCTGTTCGTACAGAAAGGTCGATACCGCGAACTCGATGGTGACGGCCAGCAGCAGGATCGCGACGATCCGGCCCAGCACGCCCACCGAGGGACGCAGGAAGCGTGTCACTGCCGCTCGACCGGCACGTTCAGCATGTAGCCGACGCCGCGCACCGTCACGATCGGCGCCGCCCCGCCTGCGCCCGAAAGCTTGCGGCGCAGGCGGCTGACCAGCACGTCGATGCTTCGATCCGAACTGTCCCCGATCCGCGCCCGCGACAATTCGATCAGCCGCTCCCGCGCGACGATCCGCTGCGCATTGTCCAGGAACGCGATCAGCAGGTCGAACTCGGCACCCGTCAGTTCCACCAGCGCACCGGTCGGCGAGATCAGCTCACGCCGCGCGATATTGGCGGTCCACCCGTCGAAGCGCAGGATACCCGCCTCGCGCGCCGTCGCCTCTTGGTCCAGCGTACCGCGGCGCAGAACGGCGCGGATGCGCGCGACCAGTTCACGCGTGCCGAAGGGCTTTGGCAGATAATCGTCCGCGCCCAGTTCCAGTCCGACCACCCGGTCCATCTCGCTGCCCTTGGCACTGATGAAGATGATCGGCACATGGTTGCGCTGGCGGATCTGGCGGCACAGGTCGATGCCGCTGGTGCCTGGCAGCATGATGTCCAGCAGCACCAGATCCACCGTCCCGGTATCCAGCGCCTGCCACATTTCAGGCGCGGCATTGGCCAGTCGCACGGCAAAGCCGTTCTCCTGCAAGGCGCGGGCGGTCAGGGTACGGAGGGCGGGATCGTCCTCGACGATCAGTATGGTCGGTGGCGTCACCCTTTTGTCGCTATTCATCCGCTTAACTTCGGTCAACGCCCCGTGCGACCGGATCGGCCGACGATCGGCCGACCAGCGCAGCGGCGGCTGCTCCCTTCAGGCTGGCGCGACCCAGAGCGATTACTCCATCTGCCAGGCTCGTCCTCCATTGAAATCAGCAGGATAGGTGGAGGCGGGGTGGGGAGGAGCGTGATGATGCAGGCGATCGGCTCCGGTTCCGGGGCGTTGCGAACCTTTGGCGACTGGGCCTTGCGGCAGATCGGCATCCGCCACCCGGTCGGCGTCGCGCATCTGGCGCTTCGCCGCTGGGGATTCGCGCCCTGGAAGCCGCTGGTCCCCGAACAAGCCTTTGCCGAGTGCATGGAGGCCAGTCTCGATCGGCTGGTCGATGCCGATCCAACCTATGCCTTTGGCGACTATCTGGAATTCGGCGTCAGCCGGGGTACGTCGATGGCGGCTGCCTATCATGTGCTGCACCGTCGGGGCATTCGCCAGATCCGGATGATCGGGTTCGACTGTTTCGCCGACACGCCCGGCGACGCGGATGGGTGGGAGGCGGGCGCCTTCGCCTCCCCGCTGCGGCTGACGCTACGCCACCTGCGCAGCAAGGGTGTCGATCTGGCGGCGATCATGCTGGTAAAGGGTTGGTATGCCGACACGCTGACCCCGGCGACGCGCGCGAACCTCACCCTGAGCAAGGCATCGATCGTCATGGTCGATTGCGACACCTATTCGGCGTCGGCCACCGTGCTGCGCTTCGTCGCGCCGCTGGTTCGCGACCGGGCGATCATCGTGCTGGACGATTGGGGCTGGCCTGCTGCGCAGCAACCGCCGCGGCAGCGCGAAGCCTTTGTCGAGTTCCTGACCGACAACCCGACGCTCCGCGCCGCGCCCCTGCCCTCCTATTGCGACCATGCCCGCGTCTTCCTGGTCGAACGATACGAGCCGCATTGACGCGCTACCGCGTCACTTCCTCCATTTCGGCCGCATAATGCGTCCCGCGCTCGGCGTAATGCTCCGCCGACAGCCGCAATCGCGCGATGGCGCCATCGTCCAGCGTGCGCACCGCGCGTGCCGGGCTGCCCACGATCAGGCTGCGGGCCGGAAACTGCTTGCCCTCCGTCACCAGGGCGCCCGCCCCGATCAGGCAGTTGTCGCCGATCACCGCACCGTTCAGCACCGTCGCCCCCATGCCGACCAGCACGCCATCGCCGATCGTGCAACCATGCAGAATGGCATGATGCCCGACGGTGCAGCGCGCGCCGACCGTCAGCGGACTCCCCGGGTCCGAATGCAGCATCGCCCCCTCCTGGATGTTGGTGTCCGCACCGATCCGGATCGGCGTGTTGTCGGCACGGATCACCGCGCGGAACCACACGCTCGCCCCCTGCCCCAGATGCGCATCGCCGATGATGTCGGCGCCCGGCGCGATCCATACGCTCGGGTGCAGCGTCGGCCGGCATCCGGCAATGGCATAAAGCGGCATATCGCGGCGATCCTCGTCCATGGCTTGGGGCCTTGTGGCCGGTACGCCGGTATAGCCGCTTGGCCGGACGGCGCCACCTTTCCCGCATTTCGCGTGCAACGCGCGTGGTTTGACGATAGCGGAACGGCTCGAACTATCAGGGGATGTTGAATGGCAGGGGGTCTGGTCGCGCTGCTCGACGATGTGGCGATGATTGCAAAGCTGGCCGCGTCGTCGCTGGACGATGTCGCGGGTGCCGCCGGCCGTGCCGGTGCCAAGGCGGCGGGCGTGGTGATCGACGATACCGCCGTCACCCCCACCTATGTCGTCGGCCTCTCGCCGGACCGCGAACTGCCGATCATCCGCAAGATCGCGATCGGCTCGCTGCGCAACAAGCTGATCTTCCTGCTGCCGGGCGCCCTGCTGCTCAGCGCGTTCGCACCCTGGGCGATCACCCCGCTGTTGATGCTCGGCGGCGCCTATCTGTGTTTCGAGGCGGCCGAGAAGATCTACGAGGCGCTCTCCGGACACGCCCATGCCGAGGACGTCACCGAAATCACCGATCCCAAGGAACTGGAGGATCGGCAGGTCTCCGGCGCGGTCCGCACCGACCTGATCCTGTCGGCCGAGATCATGGCGATCGCGCTGGGCGAACTGCCCGACCTGTCGATCCCGCTACAGGCGGTCGCGCTGGCACTGGTCGGCATCGCAATCACCATCGGCGTGTACGGCGCCGTCGCGCTGATCGTGAAGATGGACGATATTGGCCTGCATCTGGTGAAGACCGGCGGCAGCGCCGCGCAAGGGGTCGGCCGCGGACTGGTGAAGGCCATGCCCGTGCTGCTGCGCGCGCTGTCGATCATCGGCACCGCCGCGATGGTCTGGGTCGGCGGCGGCATCATCGTCCATGGGCTGGAAACGTTCGGGCTCGGCGTGATCGCCCATACGCTGCACGACGCGGCCGAGGCGGCGGGCCATGCCCTGCCCTTCGTCCATAGCGTGGTCGCCTGGGTGGTGAACGCCCTGGGCTCGGCAGTCGTCGGCCTGATCGTGGGCGGGATCATCGTGCTCGGCCTGCATCTGATCCCGCGCAAGCATTGAGGGGCGCTAAAGCGCGGTGAAGCGGAAATCGCGGAACCGCGCGGCACCCTGCCCCGCCGAATACAGTCCTGGCCTGAGCATCAGGAAGCCGCCACGGACATTGTGGTGATAGCCCGAGACCTCCATGCCGCGGTCGAACCGGCGCCAGGTCGCGCCACCGTCGCCGCTGGTGTGGAAGGAGACGATGTGGCGATCGTTCACCACACGCATCCGCATCCGCCGGCCATGCGGGTTCGCCGGCCGCCCCCGCTCGATGCCATATTGATGCGTGACGAAGCGGGTCTCGTCGAACCCCAGCCCGCAATAGAGTTTGTCGTCATAGAACAGGATCAATCCGGCGGTGCCACCCGGCGCGATCTCGACATCGCATTCGAACCGATAGGACTGATCCCCCGCGATCAGCAGCAGCGGCGCGGAATCGGACGGCGCCTTGCCGGTCGCATCCAGCACCAGCGCCCCGCGCTCGATCCGCGCGCGCTTGCGCTCCTCCGGCCGGGGGCGGAAGAAATTCCACTTCGTACCATAGGCCAAGGTGCTGAAATCGTCCGACAGCGGCTGTCCATGCCGCACCGCCTGTCCGGCACCGGGCTTGGCGATCGGCTGTGACAGGTCGCCGCCCGCCATCCTGAACCAGCCGTCATCGCCCCATGTCACCGGATCGAGCAGCGTCTGCCGCCCCAGCGTCCAGTATCCGTTCTCATATCCGTGGTAGACCGACCACCAGCCGCCATCCGGCCCCTCGATCAGCGTCGCATGCCCGCGCGACCACCATTTCTCGTCCAGCGACGTGGTGCGGACCACCGGGTTGCCGGGATGATGCTGCCACGGCCCATGGATCGAACGCGAGCGTGCGGCGATCACCATGTGCCCGGTCGGCGGCCCCGCCGTGCCGCCGACCGCGGTGATCAGGTAGAACCATTCGCCCCGCCGCAGCACCTTGGGCCCTTCCGGGCTGAACCCCTCGACATCCCAGTCCTCGGGATAGCGCCAGGGGTCATAGACATGCTCGACCTTGCCCACCGTCGACAGGCCATCGGGCGCCAGCCGGATACGGTCGCCGCCCGACAGGAACAGCCAGCGCGATCCATCCTCGCCAACTGCGTGGCCGGGATCAATATGGTCGGGCAGCTTCAGGTCGACGGGGTCGCTCCACGGCCCCTCGATCCGGTCCGCCCAGATCACCCAGCTCGTCGTCGGGTTCTTGGTCGGGATGTACAGGTAATAGCGCCCGTCATGCTTGCACAATTCGGGTGCCCAGACCGATCCGATGTTGCGGGACAGCGCCGCGGTCAGCGGTCGCCAGTTCACCAGATCGCGCGAATGCCAGATGACCAGCCCCGGATAGGAATCGAAGGTGGAGAAGGTCATGTAATAGTCCCGCCCGTCCTTCAGGATCGTCGGGTCCGGATGGTCGCCCGCCATGATCGGGTTCAGGAACCGGCCATCGCCCAGATCGGCGACGCGCTGGCCATCATATCCCCGCGCCCCGTTCGACGGTGACGCCGACGGCGCCTGTGCCCGTGCGGTACCCTCACCCGATCCTCCGCCCAACATGGCGGGCATCAGCGCCGCGGAGGACAGGATCTGGCGACGGTTCAGGGGCATGACAGACGCTCCGGCAACGGCAGGTGCCGAGAACTATCCGTGCCGTGGTAACCGGTGTCAACAGGTTGAAAGGCGCTTTGGATGCCGCATTGCAACCAATTTCCGTTCATTTGTTAGGACTTTCCGGTTTAAAGTTCGAACCGGAACGAGTTGGCGGATATCCGCAAAGGTAAAGCGTGCGACTGGCAATCTTGATGTTCATGGTCCTGCTCCTGTCCCTGGGGGCGACACCGGCCGCCGCCAGCGCGACGGTGGACCTGCATCGCGGCGCCTGCACCGCGACCCTGCCTGACGACGCGTCCGATGCTGCGGTGGTGTCCGCGCCATACGCCTGCGGACCCGGCAGGCCCATGGACAGCCGGCAATGGCTCTGGCTGCGGCTGGACGCGTCGCGCCTGCATCACCTGCCGCCCGGCTGGCATCTGCTGATCGACCAGACCCGCTTCGATCGCATCGCGGTGATCACGGGCGGACCCCATGGCCTGACCCGGATCGAACGCTCCGCCGACCAGCTTGCCGGCCACGCCGCGCCCGGCGGCGTCCTGCGCTTCACCATCCCCCCGGCCGGGGCCGACATCGACCACCTGTATCTCGGCTATCGCCGCATCGATCACCTGTCGCTGATGCGCAAGCTCAAGGCGATTCCGGCCGCGAGCCAGCCGGGCGAGGATGCGCCTTGGCTCGCGCTGATGGGCCTGTTCGCCGGGGCCCTCCTGTCCGCGCTCGCCTATAACTGGGTCATCAATGCCGGGCAGCGCCAGACCTTTCAGCGCTGGTACGTGCTGTGGGTCGCCACGTCCTTTGCCTATGGCATGATCTGGACGAACATGGCGGCCTATGTCTTTCCCGGCCTGGTCGGGCCGATCGCGGTGCGGATCGACTATGCGCTGGTCGGCCTGATGATCGGCGCGGGCAACATGTTCTTCTTTACCGTGGTGGAGGATGGCTGCATCCCCCGCGCGTTGATCAGGGCCGGCCGCGCGCTCGCCCTGGCGGGTGCCGTGGCGGGCTGCGTCGCCGCTGCCGATACGCTGTTCCCCGTCATGCCCACGGACCGGGGGCTGAACTACATCATCGCCGCCACCGCCCTGCTGCTCGCCGTCTCCTGCGGGTTTGCGATGCGGCGGGGCAGTCGTGTGATCTGGTTCTATCTCGTGGGATGGGGCCCGGTGATCGCCATGTTCCTGGCGCGGCTGGCGCGCAATCTGGGGCTGGTGCCGCAAAGCGATCTCGTCGACTTCTCGTCCTTCGGCGCGCTCGCCTTCGAGGCACTGGTGCTGTCGCTCGCCATCGCCGACCGCTTCCGCCATCTGCGTCAGGCGCTGGCGCTGGAAACGCAGCGGCGCGAGATCCAGCTCGTCGAGACCAAGGCGCTGCGCCATGCCGCGCAGACCGACTTCCTGACCGGGCTCGGCAACCGTGCCGCCTTTCAGGATGCCGCCCGCGCGCTGACCGAGGGAAGCGCTCCGTTCGCGCTGTACCTGATCGACGTCGATCATCTGAAGGACGCGAACGACCGGCTGGGCCATGCCGGGGGCGACGCGATGCTGCAACGCATCGCCGCCGCGCTGGTCGACATCGCCGCCCCGGTGCCGGGCGCGCATGTGTCGCGGATCGGCGGCGACGAGTTCGCGCTGCTCTTTCCCGGTTCGGCGGACCTCGACGCGGAGGTGGCGGAACGCCTGACCGATCTTCAGGGGCGGCCATGGACCTATCTGGGCCACACCCGCCCCATCTCGCTCAGCATCGGCTCTGCGCGTGCCCCCGATGATGCGGTAACGCCCGACCTGTTGTACCAGAATGCCGACCTGGCGCTCTACCATGCCAAGCGGCGCGGGCGCGGCCATCAATATCGATACGATCCGCTGCTGCGTATCCTGCGCGATCTGCAGATCGAATTCACCCGCGACGCCGAAGCAGCACTCACCCGTGACGAGTTCCGGCTGGATCTGCAGCCGATCGTCATGCTGCCGTCCGGCCTGTGCTGCGGCTATGAGGCGCTGCTCCGCTGGCAGCATCCGCAGCACGGCCTGATGCTGCCCGATCGCTTCGCCGACGTGCTGGTCGCCGAAAAGATCGGCGCCCGCATCCAGGATCATGTGCTCGACCTCGCCATGCGCTGGCTACGCGACCGGCCGGACGAGATCCGCATGCTCAGCGTCAACTTCACCTCCGCCCAGCTTGCCGGCCCGCGCGCCGCGCGACAGGTGCTCGACCGGCTGGCCCATTACGGCGTCCCTCCGTCGTCGCTGTGCATCGAGGTGACCGAGCGGGTGATGCTGGACCGTGCCGCCGACACGATCCTGGAGACGCTGCGCACCCTCCACCGCGCCGGCATCCAGATCGCGCTGGACGATTTCGGCACCGGCTTCGCCAGCCTCGTCCATCTGCGCGACATGCCGGTCGACCGGATCAAGATCGACCGGTCCTTCGTCGCCGGGCTGGACGAAGCCGGCGGCGGCACGCTGGCGATCGTCCGCGCGATCATCGGCCTTGGCCGCGGTCTCGGCAAGATCGTGGTGGCCGAGGGGATCGAGACCCCCGAGCAGGCCGAACGCCTCGCCGCCCTTGGCTGCCATCTGGGGCAGGGCTTCCTCTACGGCCGCGCCGAACCGCACCCGCTCCCGGCCAACGCCCCCACCTACCGGACGGCGCACGTCTGAACGTTTACCCCGTCAGCACCCCGCCCGCGACGCCTACCACCACCGCCACCAGCACCAGCGACACCGCGCTCGACGCCCCGATCAGGATCGCCGCCTCGCGCTTGTTCTTGTCGATCAGCGTGGCAAAGACGGTGATGTTCGCCGCGATCGGGAACAGCGCGACCAGACCCACGATGATCCGGTCCTGCCGGTCCAGCGTTCCCACCGCCAGCGCCTCAATCCCCAGCGCCAGCGCCAGCAACACGGCCGCGCTCACCTGCCGCACCGCCAGGATCTTCGCCAGCAGCCGCGGCTCGGTCCGCCCCTCGCCCGCCTGCCCCAGCCCCAGCCCGACCACGCC
>NZ_CAMLAC010000050.1 GCF_946477935.1 uncultured Sphingomonas sp.
GTGCTGCGGCGGGCGTGCGCATCGACGCGCGGCTGGCGGTGGCGGGCGGGGGGATGCCGCAGGTGACGGCGACGCTGGCGCAGGCGCGTGCCGGTGCGCCGGTGCGTGGTAACGCGACGCTGGCGCCCTATCGGTCGGGCGGCGCGATGCTGGCGCTGGAGCGCATGCGCTTTTCGGCGGCGCTGAGCGGCGCGACGCAGATCGAGACGCGAGCGGTGCTGTCCGGACCGCTGGGCGACGGGCGGATCGAGCGGCTGGTGGTGCCGGTGGAGGCACGGTGGGACGGGCGGCAGCGGCTGGTCGTCAATCCCGGTTGCGCGCCGGTGACGGCGGAGCGGCTGGCGGTGTCGGGGTTGGTGCTGGACCGGGTGGCGGTGCGGCTGTGTCCGGTGGACGGGGCGGTCGTGCGGATCGATGGCGGGCAGGTGCGCGGGGGCGCGCAGGTGGCAGCGGCACGGCTGGCGGGACGGCTGGGCGGCACGCCGGTGACGCTGGCGGCGGATGACGCGACGCTGCGCCTGTCCGACCGCGGCTTCGTGTTGAGCGATGTCGCGGCGCGACTGGGCAGCGCGGAGCGGGTGACGCGGCTGGATGTCGGGCGGCTGGAAGGGCGGATCGATGGCGGCGCCGTGAGCGGGTTCTTTGCTGGCGCCGGCGGGCAGATCGCCAATGTGCCGCTGCTGCTGAATGGCGCGCGCGGCACATGGCGGCTGGCGGGTGGGGCATTGACCCTGAACGGTACGCTGGATGTGGACGATGCCGCCGAGACGCCGCGGTTCCAGCGCATGGCGGCGCGCGACGTGACGCTGTCGCTGGTGAACGGCGCGATTCATGCCGCGGGAACGCTGTTCGAGCCGTCGCAGTCGGTAAAGGTCGCCGATGTCACCATCGATCACCGATTGTCGAGCGGGACGGGCGCGGCGACGCTGCGTGTGCCCGGATTGACCTTTACGGAGAGTTTCCAGCCCACGCTGCTGACCATGGTGACCTATGGCGTGATCGCGGATGTGCGGGGGACGGTACGCGGTGACGGGCATATCGCCTGGGGGCCGGACGGCGTCACCTCGACCGGCATTTTCGCCACCGACGGCACCGATCTGGCCGCCGCCTTCGGCCCGGTGACGGGGATCACCGGCATGATACGCTTCACCGATCTGCTGGCGCTGGAAAGCGCGCCGGACCAGGTGGCCCGGATCAAGTCGATCAACCCCGGCATCGCGGTGACCGATGGCGTGATCCGGTACCAGACGCTGCGCGACACGCGGGTGAAGGTGGAGGGCGGGGCATGGCCGTTCGCGGGCGGATCGCTGACGCTGGACCCGACGTTGCTCGACTTTTCACAAGCCGCCGAACGGCGCCTGACGTTCCATGTGCGCGGTGCGTCGGCAGGCCAGTTCCTGCAACAGTTCGACTTCGAGAATCTGAACGCGACCGGCGTGTTCGACGGCGCGTTGCCGATGGTGTTCGACGAAGGCGGCGGCCGGATCGAGCATGGATCGCTGGGGATGCGCGAGGGCGGGGGGACGCTCGCCTATGTCGGCGACCTCAGCCAGAAGGATCTGGGGTTCTGGGGCAATCTGGCGTTCGGCGCGCTGCGTTCGTTGCGCTATCGCACGCTGAACATGACGATGAACGGGCCGCTGGCGGGCGAGATGGTCACCGATGTGCGCTTCACGGGCGTGAGCCAGGGCAAGGGCGCCAAATCAAATTTCCTGATCCGCCGGCTCCAGCGCCTGCCCTTCGTGTTCAACATCCGGATCAAGGCGCCGTTTCGCGGGCTGCTCGATTCCGCCCAGTCCTTCTGGGACCCCAAGCGGCTGGTGCAGCGCAACCTGCAGAGCCTGATCGAAGAACAGAACAAGCGTGCAGCACCGCCCACCGGCACTGCCCCCATGAGCGGGGTCATTCAGCCGCCGGCAAGCGGAGCCGTGCCAAAAACGAGACGGGATTGACGATGGACAAGAGGACACCGATCTTGGGGAAGATGGCTGGGGCGGCAATGATCGCGCTGGTCGGCATGGTACCGGCGGGATGCGTGAACATCTCGGCACCGGACAAGCCGATCGAGATCAACCTCAACATCAACGTGACGCAGGAAGTGGTGTACCGCCTGGACAATGAGGCGAAGTCGCTGATCCAGCAGAATCCGGGGATATTCTAAGATGCGCAGCTTCGTGGTGAAGATAATGATCGCGGGTGCGGCGATCGGCGGCCTTTCGGCAGCGGCCTGGGCACAGCGTGATCCGGCCTATGCCGCGGCGCGCGCGGCCGGGCAGGTGGGCGAGCAGCCGGATGGCTATATCGGCATCGTGGGTGCCGCGACCCCAGACCTGCGCGCGCTGGTCAATAACATCAATATCCAGCGCAAGGCCGCGTACACGCAGAAGGCGCAGGGCAGCGGCGCGACCGTCGAGCAGATGGCGTTCACCAGCGGTTGCAACCTGATCGCGCAGACCAGTGCGGGCGAGAAGTACAAGGGGCCGGACGGCGTGTGGAAGACGCGCACCGGCGCGGCGCCGGAGCGGGATTCGCGTTGCGTTTGATGTGGGGTATCGGCGGGCATACGATATTCTAGTGGGGGTCGTCTTCTCCCTCGCCCCTCTGGGGAGAGGGAAGGGGCCCGCTGCCGCCCAGGCAGTGGGAAGGGTGAGGGGTAGATCAACAGTGCTGCGCTGCTGGGCGGCCCCTCCCTCTCCCCGCAGGGGAGAGGGCAGGCAGCGGTCAATTGTGACACTTCCGCCCCCAGCCGGTTGACTTGGGTCCCCGTGCTTTCTAAACGGACGGCGCCTTGGCGGGGTCGCTCGCCGTTCGTGCGCTTTCCTCCCGGCTGACAGGTTCAAAAGGCGAGGTGGGCGCGTGGCGGAGAACGAACCCGGACAGGATTTCCACGGCGCGGAGGACCCGCGGCTTTCCGCGCTCGACGAGCGATTGCGGGATGCCAGGGCTCGTGAAGCGTCGCGGCAGGGGGTGAAGGTCGACGCCGACAAGGGCTATGCCCAGGGCAGTCGCATCATCTCCGCGCTGATCGGAAGTCTTGTCGGCAGCGCGTTGATCGGCTGGCTTATGGACCGCTGGATCGGCACCGCGCCCTGGGGACTGATCGTGATGCTGTTCCTGGGGATAGCCGTCGCGTTCAGGCAGATTATTCGGATATCAGGCGAGCGCCCGGAATAACCGGGCGTTCTTCGTATGTGGGAAACGGGCGTGGCGGCAGAATCGGGTAGCAAGATCGATCCGATGCACCAGTTCCTGATCGAACCGGTGTTCGGCCAGAAGTGGATCGTCGGCGGATACGACCTGTCCTTCACCAACTCCGCATTGTGGATGGTGGTGACGCTGGTCGCGCTGTGGGTGTTCATGATCGGCGGCATGAAGCGCGATCTGGTGCCCGGCCGCTGGCAGGCCGCGGTCGAGGGCTTCACCGGCTTCGTCAACGGCATGCTGGTGTCGAACATCGGGCCGGAGGGCAAGCGCTTCCTGCCCTACGTCTTCTCGCTGTTCATGTTCATCCTGTTCGCCAACATCATCGGTCTGATGCCGTTCGGCGTGGTGCCGGGCGTTCACCCCTTCACCGTGACCAGCCACCTGACCGTCACCGGCGTGCTCGCGCTGATCTCGTTCGCGATCGTGCTGATTGTCGGATTCGGTCGCCACGGCTTCCACTTCTTCGCGCTGTTCGTGCCGCACGGCACGCCCAAGCTGATGATCCCGCTGATCTTCGTCGTGGAGCTGATGAGCTTCCTGGTGCGCCCCTTTTCGCTGGGTCTGCGACTGTTCGTCGCGATGACCGCGGGGCATATCCTGCTGAAGGTGCTG
Source organism: uncultured Sphingomonas sp. (assembly GCF_946477935.1). Lineage (GTDB taxonomy): Bacteria > Pseudomonadota > Alphaproteobacteria > Sphingomonadales > Sphingomonadaceae > Sphingomonas. Next base: position 3,817 of record NZ_CAMLAC010000050.1, read on the forward strand.
GCGGCGTTCGTCATCAACGGCATCAACCTGGGTCCGGCCTATGCCGCGCTCATCACCGTGCCCAGCTTCCTGCTGATGATCGGCATCACGCTGCTGGAACTGCTGGTGGCGGCGATCCAGGCCTATGTGTTCGCGCTGCTGACCAGCGTGTACCTGAACGACGCGGTGAACCTGCACTGATCGGCAGGAGACCCACCGGGTCGTGACCCTTTGCGAATTTTTGTAACCTGTTTTGAACTGGAGTGAGTGAAATGGACGCAGAAGCTGCACGGATGCTGGGTGCCGGTCTGGCCGCGATCGGCATGGGCCTCGCCTCGCTGGGCGTGGGTAACGTGTTCGCCAAGTTCCTGGAAGGCGCGCTGCGCAACCCGGGCGCCGCAGACAGCCAGCAGGGCCGTCTGTTCATCGGCTTCGCGGGTGCCGAGCTTCTCGGCCTGCTCGCCTTCGTGACGATGATCATCCTGGTGTTCGTCGCCTAATATTGTCGTTGCGCCGGGCGGCCATGCTGGTCGCCCGGTGGACATGGCCACGAGGACCCCATGCCACAGATTGCTCAGATCGCAGCGACCTATGCGTCGCAGATCTTCTGGCTCCTGATTACCTTCGGCCTGCTGTACTTCGTGGTCGGCCGCGGAATGGTGCCCAAGATCCAGGCGACCGTCGACAACCGTGAAGCCCGTATCGCCGGCGATCTCGCCGCGGCCGAGGCCGCGCGGGTACAGGCCGATACGGTCGAAGAGGCGTGGCGGACCGAAATGGACGCGGCGCGGGTCGCGGCGCAGGCCGAGACCAATGCCGCCAAGCAGCGCGCGGCGCTGGCCTTCGAGGCGCAGGTGAAGGCGGCGGATGCCGACCTGGCCGAGCGGCTGGGGCATCATGACCTTGCCATCGCGAACGCCAAGGCGGAAGCGCTGGCCAATCTTCAGGGCGTGGCCGCCGATGCGGCGCGCGATCTGGTCGCCAAGCTGTCCGGGGTCCAGGTGGGCCAGGACGCGGCGGCGGATGCGGTGCGGAAGGTGACGGCGCATGGCTAATGCAAATGGCAGCGCGCTGGTGGCGGAGAACCTGGCCGGCGCGGCGTCGGCCGAGGGGCTGGAGCCGCATGCGGTGCGCGGTGGCGAGGGGCTGCACGGCTCCACCACCGAGCCGGGCGGCGCGGAGCATGTCGCCAGCCCGACCGCGTTCGGCTTCGATTCGACCGGCTGGGTCGCGATCGCGGCGCTGGTGGTGCTGATCGGCCTGATCGTGAAGAAGGTGCCGGCCGCGATCGGCCGCACGCTCGACACGCGCATCGCCGCAGTGCGCTCGCAGCTCGATGAAGCCGCCAAGCTGCGCAAGGAAGCCGAGGCGCTGAAGGCCGAATATGAGGCCAAGGCGAAGTCGGCACATGCCGATGCCGAGACGATGCGCGCCCATGCCCAGGCGGAGGCGAACCAGATTCTGGCCAAGGCCAAGGCCGACGCCGAGCAGTTGATGGACCGCCGCGCCAAGATGGCCGAGGACAAGATCGCCGCGGCCGAGCGCCAGGCGCTGGCCGAAGTGCGGGCGCGCGCAGCGGAGGCGGCCGCCAAGGCTGCCGGGCTGCTGATCGCGGAGCATCACGGTGTGGCTTCGGACCGCGCGATGGTGGATCGCACGATCGCGGGGCTGGGTCGGCCGAACTGATCGACGCATAGTCCCCTCGGTCACGAGGGGTATGAGAGGGGCGTGCCATTGGCGCTGCCCCTCTTTTTCTTTTTGCCCGCCGCCTCTTTCGGGTTTCCGGCGCCGGGCTTGTCAGACACGAGCCCGTTGCAAAGGAGCAATCCGATGGCGTGGGTCATTCTGGGTATCGCGGTGTTTTCCGAAATCTGCTGGGCGTTGAGCCTCAAATGGGCAGCGACCGTGGCGACGTGGCAGGCGTCTGCGGTGCCGATCACGCTCAGCTTCGTGAACATGGGGTTGCTGGCGCTGGCGATGCGCGGGCTGCCCGCGGGGACCGCCTATGCAATCTGGACGGGGCTGGGCGCGGTGGGCGTGGTGATCGGCGGCGCGGTGCTCTTCGGCGACCGCCTGAACGGCGTGCAGGTGGCGTTCATGGCGCTGACCGTGATCGGGGTAATGGGCACGAAGTTCTTCGCCACCGCCTGACTTGTCCGCGAGGGCCCGGCGCGATAGCCATCCGGCATGGAAATTACCGGCGATTATCAGCGGGATGGCTATGCGCTCGTCCGGGGTTTGATCCCGCGGACGGTGTGCAACGCGTTGCTCAACCAGATGAAAAGCGAGATCGAAGGCGCGGGCGGGCGGCTAGAGTCGATCGCGCGCGAATCGCCGTTGCTGGCACGGCCGGCGGTGGAGCTTTACGGCTATCACTACCCGCCGCTGCTCGGCTTTCTCTGGGCGCTGACGCCGACGATCGAGACGCTGGTGGGGGAGGCGTTGCTGCCGACCTACGACTATTTCCGCATCTACCGCGACGGCGATGTGTGCCGGGTGCATTCGGATCGGCCGTCCTGCGAGCACAGCCTGTCGCTGACGCTGGACTATAGCGACGGCGAGGCGTGGCCGCTGGAGGTGGGCGGGGAGGCGCTGGTCGATCCCAAGCCGGAGGTGACCGCCGATTTCGAGGGGCGACCGTTTGCCAGCCTGTCGATGGAGCCGGGCGATGCGGTGCTGTACCGGGGCGTGCATCGCCGGCATGGACGGATCACGCCGAACCCCAATGGCTGGTCGGCGCATCTGTTCTGCCACTGGGTCGGACGCAATGGGCCGTTCAGGGCGCAGGCGTTCGACGGCAATGCGGCTCTGGCCAAACCGGTCAATTTCCGTTTCGGCTGAGCCTTGAGGCTGGCAGGGCGGGCTGACCGCACCTAAATCCCTGGGCGATGTCCGAGAAAACCGTCGACCGTTTCAACGAAGAAAAGTCCACCTTTTCCATCCGCGGCGCCGATACGCCCGATCTGGCGACGGGGGTGGCGGCGATCCGCAACGTGCTGGCGACGCTGCCGCTGCGCGCGGGCGTGTACCGGATGCAGGATGCGCGCGGCGACGTGCTGTATGTCGGCAAGGCGCGCGCGCTGAAGAACCGGGTGGCGAACTACACCCAGGTCGACCGGCTGCCCAAGCGGTTGCAGCGCATGGTCTCGCTGACCCGGTCGATGACCATCGTCACGACCAACAACGAGGCGGAGGCGCTGCTGCTGGAGGCGCAGCTCATCAAGCATTACCGCCCCGCCTACAACGTGCTGCTGCGGGACGACAAAAGCTTCCCCTTCATCCTGCTTCGCTCGGATCATGATTTTCCGCGCGTGCAGAAGCATCGCGGTGCAAGGCGAGCGGTGGGGAATTACTACGGCCCGTTCGCGAGTGCCGGGTCGGTCAACAACACGCTGAACGCCCTCCAGAAGCTGTTCCTGCTGCGATCCTGCACCGACAGCTTCTTCAAGACGCGCGACCGGCCGTGCCTGCTCTACCAGATCAAGCGCTGCTCGGCGCCGTGCGTGGGGCGGATCGATGCGGCGGGCTATGCGGAGCTGGTGGCGGACGCGAAGAGCTTCCTCGGTGGCAAGTCGACGCAGGTGCAGGCGAAGCTGGGCGCGCAGATGCAGGCGGCGGCGGGGGCGATGGACTTCGAGCTGGCGGCGGTGCTGCGCGACCGGTTGAAGGCGCTGACCTTCATCCAGGGGACGCAGGCGATCAATGCCGAGGGGGTGGGCGATGCGGACATCTTTGCACTGGCCTGTAAGGACGGCGTGATCGGCATCCAGGCCTTCTTCATCCGCGGCGGCCAGAATTGGGGACATCGCAGCTTCTTCCCCGCGCACACCACCGATGTGCCCGAGGACGAGGTGATGACAAGCTTCCTGACGCAATTCTACGAGGAGGTGCCGCCGGCCAAGTCGATCCTGCTCGACCGGGATCTGGCGGAGGGCGCGCTGCTGAGCGAGGCGCTGGGCGAGCGGGCGGGGTATAAGGTGTCGCTGAGCGTGCCGCAGCGGGGGGATCGGCGGCGGTTGATGGACCAGGCGAAGCGCAATGCGGTGGAGGCGCTGGAGCGGCGGCTGGCGGAGAGTACGACGCAGGCCAGATTGTTGCGCGAAGTCGCGGAGTTGTTCGATCTGCCCGAGCCGCCCGACCGCATCGAAATCTATGACAACAGCCACATCCAGGGCAGCAATGCGCTGGGCGCGATGGTGGTCGCGGGCCCGGAGGGTTTCCGCAAAGGTCAGTATCGCAAATTCAACATCAAGGGCAACGAAGCGCAGACCAACGACGATTTCGGCATGATGCGCGAGGTGTTCCGCCGCCGTTTCGCCCGGCAACTGGAGGAAGCGCCCGATCGCGACGACGGCACTTGGCCCGACCTGGTGCTGATCGATGGCGGACGGGGGCAGTTGAACGCGGCCAAGGCGGTGCTGGAGGATCTGGGGATCGAGGATGTCTGCCTGGTCGGCGTCGCCAAGGGGCCGCATCACGGCCGCGACGGGCGCGAGGTGTTCCACATGGTGGACGGACGCGAGTTCCAGTTGCCGGTCAACGCGCCCGTGCTGTTCTACCTGCAGCGGCTGCGCGACGAGGTGCACCGCTTCGTCATCGGCGCGCACCGCGAGAAGCGCGCCAAGGCGATGGGCGCCAGCCCGCTGGACGAGGTACCCGGCATCGGCCCGGCGCGCAAAAAGGCGCTGTTGATGCATTTCGGCACTGGCCGCGCGGTGCGCAACGCCAGCCTGGAAGACCTGAAGCGGGCGCCGGGCGTATCGGCGGGGGTCGCGCAGCAGGTCTATGACTTTTACCACGCGCGCTGAGCGGTAGTAAGAACCGCCAAGCGAAATGTTCATTATCCTGTGATACGGACAGGGCCATGGTGACGCCCGTCTTCCTGACCGTGGATACCGAATTCGCCTGGCGCCATCACCGCGCCGGGCTGGGCATGGCGGCGATCTACGAACGCTCGATCGAGCCGATGGGCGTCGGATTGAGCTATCAACTGGAGGTCCTGCGCCGGCATGCGCTGAAGGCGACCTTCTTCATCGACCCGATGCCGGCGGAAATCTTTGGCATCGATCCCGTCCGGCGGATGGTGGACCTGGTGCTGGCGGCGGGACAGGAGGTGCAGTTGCACTGCCATCCCCATTGGCAGCAGGCGCGCCCCGGTGATCGCGGCGCCGCTCATGACCGGTTCCAACTGTATGAATATGATCGCGACGAGCAGCAGGCGGTGCTGGCCCGCGCGACCGAGCTGCTGATGGCGGCGGGCGCGCCGCGTCCGGTGGCGTTCCGTGCCGGCAGCTATGCCGCCAATGACGACACGCTGGCGGCACTCGCCGCGCTGGGCTTCACCTATGACAGCAGTCATAACGGGGCGGAGCCGCAGCACAGCCGCATCACGCTGCCCGCAAGGCAGGTGGCGCCTGTCGCATGGCAGCCGGGGGCGCATGGCATCATCGAGGGCATCATCGAGGTGCCGGTGACGGTGATCGAGGATCGGCCCGGCCATCTGCGAACCTTCCAGATCTGCGCGCTGTCGACCGAGGAAAGCTGCGATGCGCTGGAACACGCCGCCGCGTCGGGGCACGGCGCGGTGACGATCGTCAGCCACAGTTTCGAACTGGCCAACCGATCGGCCACCCGCGCTAACGCGGTGCATGTCCGCCGGTTCGAGGCGCTGTGCGAAACGCTGCACCAGATGGCATCCGTGCTGCCGACCCGGCATTTCGCGGAGATGCCGGACCTGCGGCTGGGTCAGGCCGACCAGTTGCTTGGCCCCGATACCCTGCGGACCCGCTGGCGGCAGGCGGAACAGCTTTGGTCGAACCTGGTGGAAGAGCGGCAGGCGTGACCGCGACGCGGGTCACGCTGAAATTCCAGATCGGCGCGCGCACCCTGGCCGCCATGCCCCGGCATCTGGAGCGGGTGGCGCTGGAGCTGGAGGCGGTGCTGGCCGATACGCTTCCGACTCTGCCGCCGATCGAGGCGGCGGACGGTTATTTCATCACCTCGCTGCCCGCGAAACATCTGGCGACGGTGGCAGGGACCTGGCCGCTGGTCGGGGTGCGCCAGCGCTATACCCGCTACCATATCGACCTTCGTCACGGGCATGATGCATGGATGGCCGGTTTATCGGGGCAGACCCGGTCCACCCTGCGTCGCAAGACCAGGCGGCTGGAGGGGAATGTGCGCCGGTATCGCAGCGTGGCCGAGATCGCCGCCTTCATGGACCTGGCCATTCCGCTGGCGGCGCGCACCTATCAGGCGCGCCATGGGCTGGATGCGGCGCTGTCCGCCGATGCGACCTTCCGGCAGGAGATCGCATCGGCCGCCGCCGATGACCGGGTGCGTGCCTGGGCGCTGTTCGTGGAGGAACGGCCCATCGCCTATCTTTGCTGTACCGGGCAGGGGCAGGTATTGCGCTACGACCATGTCGGACATGATCCCGACTTTGCCGATCGGTCGCCGGGAACGGTGCTGATGGCGGCGGCACTGGCCGATCTGTTCGCCGATCGCTTTGCCTGGTTCGATTTTCTGGAAGGCGGCGGGCAGCACAAGCGGCAACTGGCGACCGGCGGCACCGATTGCGTGGACCTGCTGATGCTGCGCCCGACGATCGTCAATCGGGCGGTGCTGGCCGCACTGGGTGGATTTGAAGGGAGCGTCGGGCTGGCACGCCGCGGGCTGGCGGCGTCGCCGCTGCTCGGGCCATTGCGCGGGTGGGTGCGAAACCTTAGACGCTGAGCCCTTATGCGCATCGCAGGCCCCGCCATTATCCTGTCGATCCGGGCAAATGGCGAGCATGGCGCGATCGTGCGCGCGTTGACGCGCAGCGACGGGGTGCAGCCCGGTTATGTCCGGGGTGGCCGATCGCGCGCATTGCGGCCGATCCTGCAACCGGCGAACACGATAATGGGGGAATGGCGCGCACGCACGGCGGAGCAATTGCCGGCGCTGACCGTGGAACTGGTCGATACCCGCGCGACGCTGCATGGTGAGCCGCTGGCCGCCGGGGCACTGGAATGGCTGGCCGCGCTGACCGCGGCGGCGCTGCCGGAGGCGCAACCCTATCCACGGGTCTATGACGCGCTGGACGGGGTGCTGGGCGCGATCGCGGCGGCCCCCACCGCGCGGGGCTGGGCGACGGGGCTGGTTCGGTATGAATTGCTGCTGCTCGCCGAACTGGGCTTCGGACTGGACCTGTCGGCCTGCACCGTCAGCCGGGTTACCGAGGATCTGGGCTATGTCAGCCCACGCAGCGGGGCGGCGGTGGCGCGGGAAGCGGCGCGGGGCTATGAGGCCAGGTTGCTGCCTTTGCCCGATTTCCTGCGCGAAGGAGGCGCGGCGGACTGGCCCGATATCTTTGACGGACTGCGCATCACCGGGCATTTCCTGGCGCGCGACCTGCTGCCGGGCACACGCGGTGACGTGCTCGCCGCGCGCGAGCGGTTGGTGGAGCGGTTGAAAAGGGCGGTTGCGTGACGGCAGCGCGCCCGGCAAGACGCACGCGATCCAGACGATAGAAGGGGTTCAGGATGGCGATGATCGCGGTACTCGCAGGCGATGGCATCGGACCGGAGGTGACGGCGGCTGCGCGGCGCGTGCTCGACTCGCTGGACCTGGGGCTGACCTTCGAGGAAGCGGCGGTCGGTGGTGCCGGGTACGAGGCGGCGGGCCATCCGCTGCCGCCCGAGACGATCGCGGTGGCCGAGCGGGCGGATGCACTGCTGTTCGGCGCGGTCGGCGATCCGCGCTACGACATGCTGGAACGCGCGTTCCGGCCGGAGCAGGCGATATTGGGCCTGCGCAAGCATTTCGGCCTGTTCGCCAATCTTCGCCCGGCCCGGCTGTTCGCGGGGCTGGAGGATGCCTCCGCGCTACGCCCGGAGGTGGCGAGTGCGATCGATATGGTGATCGTGCGCGAGTTGACCGGCGACGTGTATTTCGGTGACAAGGGGCAGGGGCGGACCGCAGAGGGCCTGCGCGAAGGCCATGACCTGATGCGCTATGACGAGGCGGAAGTGGCGCGGATCGCCCGCGTCGGCTTCGAGACGGCGCGCAAGCGGCGCGGCAAGCTGACCTCGGTCGACAAGGCGAACGTGCTGGAAACGTCGCAGCTTTGGCGTGACGTGGTGCTGGAGGTGGCGCGGGATTATCCGGACGTCGCGCTGTCGCACATGTATGTCGACAATGCAGCGATGCAGTTGGTGCGCAATCCCGGCCAGTTCGACGTGATCGTGACCGGCAACCTGTTCGGCGACATCCTGTCCGACCAGGCATCGATGTGCGCGGGATCGATCGGGATGCTGCCGTCCGCCGCGCTGGGGGCGACGGGCAAGGGGCTGTACGAGCCGATCCATGGCTCGGCACCCGATATCGCGGGTCGGGGCAAGGCCAATCCTTGCGCGGCAATCCTGTCCGCCGCGATGATGCTGCGTCACTCGCTGGGGCAGGCGGCATCCGCAGACCGGATCGATGCGGCGGTGGCGGGTGCGATTCGCAGCGGCGCGCGCACCGCGGACCTGGGCGGTACGCTGTCGACCGAGGCGATGACGGACGCGGTGCTGGCCCGCCTGTAATGTCCGACCTGCTGGAGCTTGCGGTCGTCATCCCGACGTTCAACGAACGGGCGAACGTGCCCGTGTTGATCGCCAGGCTGGACCAGGCGCTGGCGGGACGGCGGTGGGAGGCGATCTTCGTCGACGACGACAGCCCCGACGGCACGGCGGACGCCGCGCGCGCCTTGGGGCGGGTGGACGGCCGGGTGCGGGTGATCCAGCGCGTCGGCCGGCGCGGCCTGTCTTCGGCCTGTATCGAGGGGATGTGCGCGACGGCGGCACCCTTTGTCGCGGTGATCGACGGCGACCTTCAGCACGACGAGACGCTGCTGCCGGCGATGCTGGACCGGTTGCAGCGGGAGGATACGCTGGAACTGGTGGTGGGTTCGCGCTTCGTGGCCGGCGGCGGCACGGGCGACTGGGACCGCGACCGGGTGGCGAAGTCGGCGCTGGCGACCCGGCTGTCACGCCGCGTGCTGAAGGCCGACCTGTCCGATCCGATGAGCGGATATTTCATGATCCGCAGCGACGTGGCGCGGGCCGTGGTGCCGCAATTGTCGGCGATCGGCTTCAAGATCCTGCTCGACATCATGACCGCTTCGCCCCGGCCGCTGGCCTTTGTCGAGATGCCCTACACCTTCCGGGTGCGGACCGAGGGCGAGTCGAAACTCGATCACGTCGTCGCGATGGAATATCTGATCGCGCTGTACGACCGGATGTTCGGCCGCTTCGTGCCGGTGCGCTTTGCGATGTTCTCGGCGATCGGGGTGCTGGGGGTAGGCGTTCACATGGCCGCGCTCAGCCTGGTCTTTCTGGGGGCGGGGGCAAGCTTCCTGCTGGCACAGATCCTCGCCACGGCGACGGCGATGACGTTCAACTTCTTTCTGAACAACGCGCTGACCTATCATGATCGGCGGTTGCGGGGCGCACGCGCGCTGCTCGACGGGTGGGTGTCGTTCTGTGTGGTGTGTTCGGTGGGGGCGGTTGCCAATGTCGGCGTCGCCGCGTTCCTGCATGATGTGCGAAGCAGCGAATGGGCGGCGTCCGCGCTGGTCGGCGTGTTGGTCGGTGCGGTGTGGAACTATGCGCTGTCGTCGAAATTCGTCTGGGGCCGGTACTGACGGGGTTTCACGGCAGAGGCGCGGCAAGGTCGGGATAGGCGCGGTGCAGCGCCTCCGTGGCGTCGGCGAGTGCCTGGCGGGCGGTGATGATCTGTTCGCTGGCCTGCGCCGGATCGTCGAACCGCCCCGTTTCGGACATCACCGGCCCTTCGAAATAGCGCAAGGCGTCCATCGCGGCGTCGATCACGTCCATGATGTCCTGCTGCTCCAGTTCAATCAAGGTGAGGCGTTGGGCTTCCAGGCGAAATGGCATGGCTGACGGTCCGTTTCGAGAACATCTTGTCCGACTATCCCATGCTTGGTGCGCACATGCCAGCCATATGGTCCCATAGAAGAACCTGGCGTAAACCGCTATAAATCATGAATAATGTAAGAATGTGCAGAGCAAGGTCGCAAAAATTCTTATGATGATATTTCAATTTCAACATGGAAAGGGTCGTGCCCGACCGACTCAATTCCAGTCGGGTAGCCAGGTCCAGCGGCGGAACGAGCCGGCATGGGCGAGCGGCGCGGCGGACAGGATCGGGTAGAACCACAGGAACAGCACGGCGGCGCAGGCCAGGATGGTATCGTCCCAATCCCGCGACGCACCGCGCCAATGGTCGAGGGCGACCGCGATGACGATCGGCAACCACAGGCTGGGCAGGTAGTAGTAATAGAAGAAGCCGAGTGACTTGGGGATGACCGCCCAGATGAGGTAACTGCCGAGCCAGAGCGCGGCGATTGCACCCAGCCGGACGTTGCGGCCGCGCACCGCCCCCCAGAGGCATGCGGCGACCGCCAGCAGCCCGCCCCACATCACCACGGGATTGCCGACCAGCAGGATACCGCGCTGCGCACCGTCCGCGACGTCGTAGAAATACCAGATCGGGCGCAGCATCAATGGCCAGCTCCACCAGGCCGACTGGTAGACATGGGGGGCCAGGATCTGCGTCTGCTGATGATAGATGTCGCGCTGAAAGGGCAGCAGCGTCGCCCAGGTCAGCGGATTTTCGGAGTAGAAGAAGGCGGGCGCGAAGGTGGCGAGATAGGTGGTGCCGCCGATCAGGCCGAGGATCAGCCAGGCGCGGACGACCGACAGGCCGGGCCAGCGCGTGGGATCATGGTGTTTGAGCAGGGCGATGCCGAATGCGGCATAGCCGACATAGGGGACGGCGGTCCATTTCGTTCCCGCGGCCAGCCCGAGCAGAACGGCGCCCAGCGTCCAGCGGGTGGTGGCATGGGGCCCGCGCATCGCCCACAGCATGGCCGCGACGGCGAGGACGACAAGGGCGGCCATGAAGCCGTCGAGCATCGCGATCCGCGCCTGGACGAGCAGGGTGAAGTTGAACAGCGCGAGCAGCGTGCCGATGATCGCGGGCCGCAGCCGCCGGGTGGTCAGCCACAGGATCCAGAACACGCCCCCCACCGTCGCGGTGCCGGCCAGGCTCGACAGCGCACGCCAGCCGGCGGGGCTATCGCCGAACAGCAGGATGCCGAGCGCGATCAGGGTTTTGCCGAACAGGGGATGCTCGATATTGGTGTGACCGGCAAGCGCCAGCAGGGTGCGCGCGGCGGGCACATAATGCACCTCGTCGAAGACCAGGCGATGCGGGATGGTCAGCCGCCAGGTGAACAGCGCCTGGGCGATTCCCATCAGCAGGAGCGCCACGGGCAGGGGGCGGCGGAGAAGGGCGTGCACAGGCATGGCGCGCATGGTGGCGCGGCGCGTGGGGGTTGGGAAGGCTGCAACGGGGCTTGCCGATGATCGCCGGCCCCGGCAAAGGCAGGAGCATGAAGCGCAAGACTGGTCAGGACCGTTCGATCACCGCCGGCTGGCGTCCCGCGACGCAGGCCGTGCGCGGCGGCACCGCGCGATCGGAATATGGCGAAACGTCCGAGGCGATCTTCCTCACCTCCGGCTATGCCTATGACTGTGCGGGCGATGCGGCGGCGCGGTTCGCGGGCGAGCAGGAAGGGATGACCTATTCCCGGCTGCAGAACCCGACGGTGCAGATGCTGGAAGAGCGCATCGCACTACTGGAGGGCGCCGAGGCGTGCCGCACCATGGCATCGGGCATGGCGGCGATGACCGCGGTGCTGCTCAGCCAGTTGCAGGCCGGCGACCATCTGGTTGGCGGGCGTGCCGCGTTCGGATCGTGCCGCTGGCTGACCGACACGCTGCTGCCCAAGTTCGGCATCGGCACCACGGTGGTGGACGCGCGCGATCCGCAGGCGTTTCTGGATGCGGTGAAGCCCGAGACCAAGGTCTTCTTCTTCGAGACGCCCGCCAATCCGACGATGGACATCGCCGACCTGCAGGCGATTTGCGGCATCGCGCGCGAGCGCGGGATCGTGACCGTGGTGGACAATGCGTTCGCCACCCCGGCGCTGCAACGGCCGATGGATTTCGGCGCGGACGTCACCGCCTATTCGGCGACCAAGATGATGGACGGGCAAGGACGCGTGCTGGCCGGCGCGGTGTGCGGGACCGAGGACTTCATCACCAACACCCTGCTGCCCTTTACCCGCAACACCGGGCCGACCCTGTCCGCGTTCAACGCCTGGGTGGTGCTGAAGGGCCTGGAAACGCTGGACCTGCGCATCCACCGCCAGTCGGAGAGCGCACTGAAGGTCGGCCGCTTCCTGGAGGGCCGTGTGCCCCGCGTGCTGCATCCGGGCCTGCCCAGCCATCCGCAGCATGAACTGGCGATGCGCCAGATGAAGGCCGCCGGTGCGATCTTCGCGATCGAACTGGATGGCGGCCGCGCCCAGGCGCACGCACTGCTCGACGCGCTGGAGTTGATCGACATCTCGAACAATATCGGCGATTCGCGGTCGTTGATGACGCATCCGGCCTCCACCACCCATGCCGGTGTCGCCGAGGACAAGCGGTTGGAGATGGGCATATCCGAGGGTATGTTGCGGCTGAACGTCGGGCTGGAAGATGCCGACGACCTGATCGACGATCTGGATCAGGCGCTGCGGCAGGCGGGCCTGTGACGATGCGCGGCGGCTTGCGAGGGAGACGCTGATGGCCCTGACCGAAGGCGCAGTGAAGGCGTTGTTCCCGCACGCGGCCACCACCGCGGGCATCACCGTGCGCGTGTCGGTCAGCTATCTGCCCGAACAATCCGAGCCGGCGCGCGGGCGCTGGTTCTGGGCCTATCATATCCGCCTGGAGAATGACGGTGCGGCGGCGGTGCAGTTGCTGACGCGCCACTGGGTGATCACCGACGGACGCGGCGCGCGGCATTCGGTGGAGGGCGAGGGCGTGGTGGGCGAGCAGCCGCTGATCGAGCCGGGGGCGAGTTTCGACTATGTGTCGGGCTGTCCGCTCGCCACCCCGTCGGGGGCGATGCAGGGCACGTACCGGATGATCGGGGCGGACGGCGTCACCTTCGACGTGGCGATCCCGCGCTTCACCCTGCTGGCGCCGGCGGTGGCGTCTTGAAGCGGACCCACCTGCCGCTGAACGGTTTACGCGTGCTGGATGCCGCCGCGCGCCACCTGAGCTTCACGCGCGCCGCGGACGAGCTGGCGGTGACGCCGGCGGCGGTGGGGCAGCAGATCCGCGCATTGGAGGATACGCTGGGCGTGGTGCTGTTCCGGCGCACGACCCGCGGGCTGGAACTGACGCCGGAGGCCGAGGCGGGGCTTGCCCCTTTGCGCGCCGGCTTCCTGCAGTTCGAGGAAGCGGTGCGGGCGATGCAGGCGGGGCAATCGTCCAAGTCGCTGACCATCGCGGCGCCGCGCGACGTGACCGAGAAGTGGCTGATGCCGCGCCTGGCGGAGATCGCGGCCCGAGACGGCGACTTGCGGTTCACGCTGATCGCCGCGGACGAAGGGCTGGATTTCACCGAGGCGAACCTGGATCTGGCGATCCGCTGGGGCGATGGCCCCGGCGGCCATGAAGGCGAGGCGCTGGAGTCGGACGGCATGGTCGTGGTGGCCGCGCCGGGCAAGACGGGTGGCGCCCTGATCGGCTGGCCGGGCAGCCCGGAGGGCACGCCGCTGATCCGCGTGACCGATGCCGGACTGGCCATCGATGCCGCTGCCGCCGGGCTGGGCCGGGCGGTGGTGCCGCATCTGCTGGCGGCGCGCGATCTCGCCTCGGGTCGGCTGGTGCAGATGGGCGACGCGTTGCCATCGCGACAGGGATATTGGCTGGTCGCGCCGCTGCCGCAATGGCGCCAGCAGAAGGTGAAGACGCTGGTGGAGGCGCTGGGGGGATAAGGGGCAGGATGATGCCGAAGCTTCTGCTCAACATCGACGTGCCCGACATGGCAGCGGGAATCGCCTTCTATACCGCTGCTTTCGGGCTGCACGTCGGTCGCCGCTTCGATGACGATTTCGTCGAGCTGTTGGGTCTGGAGGCGCCTTTATACCTCTTGGTCAAGCCGGAGGGCAGCGCGATCGCTCCGGCCGGAGGCGATACCCGGCATTATGAGCGCCACTGGTCCCCGATCCATCCCGACATCGTCGTCGACGATCTGGACGCTGCCGTTTCTGTGGCGGTCGCCGCCGGAGCGATCGTCGAGGCGCCGACGCGAGAGGCTGCCTATGGCCGGATTGCGATGCTCGCCGATCCGTTCGGCCATGGCTTTTGCCTGATCCAGTTCAACGCCGAGGGTTATGACGCGCTGATCTGATCGGTGGCGATCCTGGGCGGGTCTGTCTTGCACATGGCGACGGTATATCCGAGGACCATGGTCCACGTCCCGCTCTTCCACGGCCCGCCCCGCAGTTGCAAACGGCCGGAACCGGGGCGCTCCTTCAGTTCTTCAGCTTCCAGCCTTTGCGAAGCAGCGCGTAGCAGAGCACTGCCATTGCGATGTCGGCGGCGAGCATGACGATGCCGCCCATCGTGACCGGCGAGTCGGCGAGGCCGAGAAAGCCGTAACGGAAGCCCGAGATGATGTAGAAGAACGGGTTCGCATGGCTGATCGCGCGGAAGGTGGGGGCGAGCGAATCGACCGAGTAGAAGGTGCCCGACAGCAGCGACAGCGGGAGCACGACGAAGTTGGTTACGGCCGCGGCATGGTCGAACTTTTCCGCCCAGATCGAGGTGAGCACGCCGAGCAACGCCAGGAAGGCCGAGCCGAGCAGTCCGAACCAGACGACCGCGAAAAAGGCATGGGGCGTGACATGGACGCCCGGCCAGATCGCCATGGCGAGCCAGACGGTCAGGCCGACGAGCACCGCGCGCGTCACCGCGCCGCCGACCAGCGCGGCAAGCAGCTCTGCGGTGGAGAGCGGCGGCATCAGATAATCGACGATCGTGCCCTGGATCTTGCCGACCAGCAGCGAGAAGCTGGCATTGGCGAAGGCGTTGTTCATCATCCCCATCACGATCAGGCCGGGCGCGATGAAATCGCTGAACGGAACCTGCTGTCCCGCGACGGGAACCGCATGGCGGCCGCCGAGCGCGGTGGTGAAGATGATCAGGTAGAGGAGCGTGGTCACCGCCGGCGCCCAGATCGTCTGGAGCTGCACCTTGAAGAAGCGGCGCACCTCCTTGATATAGAGGGTACGAAGGCCCCCCCAGTTGATGTTCCGGATGACGGGCACGCCGGGGGCGTGCTGTACCGCCGATTGGATTTCGCCGATTGGGGGCTGGCTGCTCATCGGCAAAGCGCGTAACCGCTGCCGGAGCCGCCCGCAACCGGTGGCGTGATGCAGGCGCGGTAAAATGCAGGGAATGTGTTGATGTCGTGGACGGACGAGCGGATCGAGACGCTCAAGACGATGTGGGAAGCGGGACAGACCGCCAGCCAGATCGCCGAGGCGCTGGGCGGGGTCAGCCGCAATGCGGTGATCGGCAAGGCGCACCGGCTGGGCCTGCAGGCGCGCCCCTCACCGGTGAAGCCCAATGAGCCGGAGGTGAAGGAGCAGCCGGTGGCCGCCGCGCCGCCGGAACCGACGCCACCCCCGGCCGAGCCCGCCCCCGTGCGTGAGGTCGCGCGTGAGGTGGTGCGGGAGTCGGCGCCCGAGCCGGTTCGCGAGGTTGCCCCGGCACCGGAACCGGTGCGCGATCCGCAGCCGGTGCTGCGGTCGGTCGGCCCTGGTGGCTTCGTGCGTCAATCGCCCGGCGAGCAGCAGCCGCCGTCGACGCCGGCGCCGCCGCGTCGCCTGGTACCGGCCAAGCCCAATGCCGACATGGCGGGCAAGACCACACTGCTCGACCTTAACGACCGCATCTGCAAATGGCCGCTGGGCCACCCGGGCGAGCCGGATTTCCATTTCTGCGGTCAGAAGGTGAACCCGGGGTTCCCCTATTGCGTGCAGCATTGCGGCCATGCCTATCAGGCGCAGTTGCCGCGGCGTGACCGCCGCCCGCCGCCGCCGCTGCCGTTCGGCGGGCCGCGCGTGCGCTAGGC
>NZ_CAMLAC010000051.1 GCF_946477935.1 uncultured Sphingomonas sp.
CTTAACGGGTGCGGGAGGGCGGCTGTTCCACGCGGACGAGGTGGAAGGCGGTGCCGGGGACCGGGATGCGAGATCCCCCGGCGGCGCGGGCGAGCATGGCATCGAGATCGGGATTGCCGCTGGTCCGCCGCGCTTCGCCGCCGATCAGCACCCAGTTCGCGGACAGGCGGGGGCGGGCATGGCTGACGAGGTGAAGACGCTGTTCCGCGACGGGATCGAGCAGGTGTCGGCTGCGATAATAAAAGGGACCGGCGGCGAAATCCGGGTCGGGCAGGCGGCCGGTGGCGGGAAGGAACTGCGGGGCGAGCGTGGCGACGGGGCCGGTGACGCCCGTGCGGTCCATCGCGGTGCGGATCGCGGCGCTGGTGCGCATCGCCTCGGCCAGCGACATGCCGCCGGTGGTGAGTAGCGCGGCGGCGCTGGGGGCGAGACCGGCGACGGCGGTGATCGCGAACGCGATCCGCCAGTTGCGCCCCGGCGGGGACCGGTGCCAGGCGAGCGCCAGGGCGATGAAGAGGGGCGGCAGGAAGGGCAGCCAATATTGCCGCCAGGTGGGCTGCGGGGCGAGGGCGGCGACCGCGCAGGCGAACAACAGCGGCGCCAGCGCGCGCATCCGGCCGCGGCTGATGATGAAGGCGAGGGCGACGAGCGCGGGGCCGAGCGCGAGAAACTTGAGCGAATCGACCAGCTTGGCGGCAAGCGACAGCTTCCACGGGGACCGTGCATAATATTCGGCCGGCGCGTCGGCGGGAAAGTGGAAGACGCCGAACAGGAACCCCTCCGGCGCCATCCACCAGCAGCACAGGACGAGCAGTGTTGGCGGAACCGCGCCCAGCGCCAGCCATAAGGGGCGGTGGCGGTGGGGTGATGCCAGTGCCCATACGCCGTACGCGACGGCGGGCAGGGCATAGCTGACCTTGGCGGCCGCGGCGGCGCCGAGCAGCAGGCCGGAGAGCAGCGCGCTGCCGCGCGTCGCCTTTCCGCCGCGCAGCCGCGTCATCACCATCAGCGCAGCGGCGAACAGCGCGGCGGGCAGCGCATCGTTGCGCGCGACGCCGATGCTGAACAGCAGGATGTCGCAACACAGCATCAGTCCGGCCGCGGCGGCGGCGGCGCGGGAGGAGGCACCCAGGCGCAGCGCGGCACGGTGGACGAAGGCGACCGCGAGCGCGCCAAGCAGGGCGTTGACGAGGCGCAGCGCCGGCCAGGTCCATGATCCCGCTGCCCAGGCGATCGGGGTAAACAGGAAGGGCTGGAGCGGCGCCTGAAGATAGGCGAAGTCGCGATACGGCATCAGCCCGTGCGCGGCGAGCACGGTGGCCGCGACATATTGGCTTTCGTCATGATCGACGGCGCGGGCGAGCGACAGGCCCATCAGTGCGGCTGCCAGCAACGCCCAAAACAGCAGCCGGCGCGCCGGGGCGGGCGCACCGGCGGGGGCCATGCGCATCGTCAGGCCCGGGTGGCGGTCAGGAAATAATCGAGCGCGGTCGAGTCGCTCAGGGTGAAGCCGCGCGCCGGGCTGAAGGCGAGGCCGCGTGTGTCGCGGACCTTGAGGCCGGCATCCTCGAACAGGACGGTCAGCTCGTCCGGGGTCAGGAACTTGTTCCAGTCATGCGTGCCGCGCGGGATGGCGCCGAATCCTTCGGCCAGCGTGATCATGGCGAGGCGCGAAACGGCCGTGCGGTTGGGGGTGGACAGGATCAGCAGGCCGCCGTCCGCCAGCGCATCGGCGAGGCCGCGGACGAAACGGGCCGGGTCCGCGACATGCTCGATCACCTCCAGGCAGGTGACGAGATCGAAACGCTGGTCGCGCAGATTTTCGACGCTGCCGGCGCGATAGTCGATGGCGAGGCCGCTTTGTGCGGCATGAACCTCTGCCACGGCGATGTTTTCGGGCGCGGCATCGAGCCCGGTGACGGCGGCGCCCAGCCGGGCGAGCGGTTCGGCAAGCAGCCCGGCACCGCAGCCGACATCGAGTGCGGTGCGCCCGGCCAGCGGGGTGAAGCCGGCGCCGTCCGCGTTCCAGTGCAGGTCGACCTGCTCGCGGATATAGGCGAGGCGCGGTGGATTGAGCCGGTGCAGCATCGCGCTCGAACCCTTCGGATCCCACCAGTCGGCCGCCATCTTTCCGAAATGTGCGGCCTCGGCGGCGTTTATGGTAGATTCGATCGTGTCGCTTGCGTTCGTCATGGCGGCTACCTATCAGGGCCGCCGTTTTACCCCAAGGAGAATGGCAAGCGCCCATGGCACGTATCGTGATGAAGTTCGGCGGCACGTCGATGGCCGGGATCGAGCGCATCCGTAACGTGGCGGCGCGGGTCAAACGCGAGGTCGAGGCGGGCAACCAGGTCGCGGTCGTGGTATCCGCGATGGCGGGCGAGACGGACCGGCTGGTCGGGTTCTGCCGCGAAGCCTCGTCGCTGTACGATCCGCGCGAATATGACGTGGTGGTCTCCGCCGGCGAGCAGATCACGAGCGGGCTGCTGGCGATCACCCTGCAGGCGATGGGCGTGCCGGCGCGGTCGTGGCTGGGCTGGCAATTGCCGATCCACACCGACAGCGCCTTTGCCAAGGCACGGATCGGGACGATCGACACCGATGCCCTGGACGAGAGCCTGGCCGTGGGCGAGGTAGCGGTGATCCCCGGTTTCCAGGGCGTGGCCGAGGATAACCGGGTGACGACGCTGGGCCGCGGTGGTTCCGACACCTCGGCGGTGGCGGTCGCAGCGGCGATGAAGGCGGAGCGGTGCGACATCTACACCGATGTCGACGGCGTCTACACCACCGATCCGCGCATCGTGCCGCGGGCGCGCAAGCTGTCCAAGGTGACGTATGAGGAAATGCTGGAACTGGCGAGCGTGGGGGCCAAGGTGCTCCAGACGCGCTCGGTAGGACTGGCGATGAAGGAACAGGTGCGCGTGCGGGTGCTCAGCTCGTTCGACGACGCACGGGACGAAGACGGACATCGCGGCACGCTGATCGTGGGCGAGGAGGAAATCGACGACATGGAACGCCAGCTCATCACCGGCATTGCGCACGACAAGAACGAGGCAAAGATCACGCTGGTCGCGGTGCCCGACCGCCCCGGCTCGGTCGGTGCGATCTTCGCGCCGCTCGCCGATGCGGGGATCAATGTCGACATGATCGTCCAGAACATCGCGCATGCGACGGGCGGCAACGCGGCCTCGACCGACGTGACCTTCACCGTGCCTGCAGCCGACCTGCCGCGCAGCCTGGACGTGCTGGAAAAGGCGCGCGAGGAGATCGGCTTCGAGAAGCTGGTGCACGACACGCGCGTCGCCAAGATCTCGGTGGTGGGCGTGGGCATGCGCAGCCATGCGGGCGTGGCATCGACCATGTTCCAGACGCTGGGCGCGCGCGGGATCAACATCCTCGCCATCACCACCTCCGAGATCAAGGTCAGCGTGCTGATCGAGGAAGACTATACCGAACTGGCGGTGCGCGTGCTGCACACCGCCTATGGTCTGGATGCCGAGGCGGCGTAAGCGTTCCGCGGTTGGGGCATTTGGGTTCACGCGAAGACGCGAAGGTTTTTGGAAGAGGTTTGTTCGCGCGGAGGCGCGGAGGCGCGGAGATGGCATTTCCGGCCGCTATCTTGCGCTCGGCCATAGCCGGTTGAAAAGTCTGCGCTGTCGCGCGCAATATCGCTCTGTGCCCTCTGCGCCTCTATCCGAACGAACCTCTTCGCGTCGTCGCGGCTTCGCGTGAACCCCATCTTGCCGTGCGTTGCTCGCCACGGCATGGAGCGTCGATGACCGATACGCTCAGCATCAATACCGGCGAACAGCGCCTGGCCACCCGCATGGCGCGCGGCGCCGCTTTCCTGGGGTCCGACGTGGCGATCATGGCGGGGGCCATGTCGTGGGTGTCGGAGCGCAACCTGGTCGCGGCCATGTCGAACGCCGGCGGCTTCGGCGTGATCGCGTGCGGCGCGATGACCGTGGACCTGCTGGATGCGGAGATCGCCGGCACCAAGGCGCTGACCCAGCGGCCGTTCGGCGTGAACCTGATCACCATGCACCCGCAACTGTTCGACCTGATCGCGGTGTGCGGCCGCCATCAGGTGGGCCATGTCGTGCTGGCCGGCGGCCTGCCGCCCAAGGGATCGCTGGAGGCGATCAAGGCGACGGGCGCCAAGGTGATCTGCTTTGCGCCCGCGCTCAGTCTTGCCAAGAAGCTGATCCGGTCCGGCGTCGATGCGCTGGTGATCGAGGGCATGGAGGCCGGCGGGCATATCGGCCCGGTCTCCACCAGTGTGCTGGCGCAGGAGATGCTGCCCGAGATCGCGGAGCAACTGCCGGTGTTCGTCGCCGGCGGGATCGGGCGCGGCGAGGCGATCGCCGGCTATCTGGATATGGGTGCTGCGGGCGTGCAACTCGGCACCCGCTTCGTCTGTGCCAGCGAATCGATCGCGCACCCCAATTTCAAGAAGGCGTTCATCCGCGCATCCGCGCGCGATGCGGTGGCGAGCGTGCAGATCGACCCGCGCCTGCCGGTCATTCCGGTGCGCGCGTTGAAGAATGCCGGTGGCGAACTGTTCACCGCCAAGCAGCGCGAAGTGGCGCTGGCGCTGGACGAGGGCAGCGTGGCGATGGCCGAGGCGCAGTTGCAGATCGAGCATTACTGGGCGGGTGCGCTGCGCCGCGCGGTGATCGAAGGCGATGTCGAGCATGGGTCGGTGATGGCGGGCCAGTCGGTCGGCATGGTGACGAAGGAAGAGCCGATCGCCGACATCATCGCGCACCTGATGGCGGAGGCGGCAAGCGCGCTCCAGGCGCGTGCCGCCTGACGAAGCGCGCATTTCATCGCACAGGTTACGACGCGTTAACCGCAAATCGCCATGGTGGGGGCATGCCGGGGGCGGCAAGATGACGCCAGGGATCCAGGGATGAAGAACAGCCGCCAATTTCTGACACGCGCCACCCCGGTCGCCCTGGGGCTGGCGCTCGCCGCATGCGCCGGCCAGCGCGAGGTGGCAAGGGTCGCACCGCCGCCGATCATGGTGCCCGTGGCCCCCGTGCGTCCAAGCCTGCCGCCGGGTGCGACGCCGGGCATGACGATCCCGGTGCGCCTCGCCGATGGCAGCTATCCGACGCCCAATCGCGCATTGAGCGAGGCGGCGACCTTGTGGCACTTGCGCTCCGCCCTCAACGTTGCCGCACTGGCGTGCCGGGGCACGGAGGAGGCGGCCAATGTCGCGCGCTACAATGCGCTGCTGACCACGCACAAGAAGGCGCTGGCGACGGCCGAGACGGCGCTGTCCGCCGAGTTCAAGGCGGGCGGCGGCGATTGGCGCGACCGGTATGACGACACGATGACGCGGCTGTACAATTTCTTCTCGCAAACGCCCGCCCGCGTCGGATTCTGCGCGGCGGCGACGCAGGTGCTGGCGGAAAGCGCGACCATTTCCGACGGGCAGTTGGGGGCGTTCGCGCTGGCCAAGCTGCCCGAGCTGGATCGGCCGTTCACCGATTTCTACCGCGCCTATGACGCGTGGCGGACGGGCAGCATGACGCCGGTCGCCGAGCCGGCCGCGCCGCTGGTGATCGCGACTGCGGCGGTGGCACCGTCCTCTGTGGCGCCGCCTGCTCCGCGACCGGCGGTGCCTGCCGCAACGCCGGCTCCGGCAATGCCTGCCCCGGCAGCGCGCGCTCCGCGACTGGAGGTCGACCCCGCGATCTTCCGCATGGAGTGAGCGGGGCGCCCTATGGCTGCTCCTGAACCTGGAACAGCGTTTCCACCGTCGTGTCCAGCGCCGCGGCGAGCTTGAGCGCGAGCAGCGTCGAGGGGATGTAGACCCCGTTTTCGACGGTGTTGATCGTCTTGCGGCTGACGCCGACGCGCTCGGCCAGCGCCGCCTGCGTCAGACCCGCCGCCTCGCGGGCGGGCTTGAGCGCGGATACCAGGTGTTCGCTCATGGCGTCGCGCTGCGTTCCTGAACCGCAAAGCTGATCAATGCCGCGACGAGGGCCGCGGTGGTAACGACCCGGGCCGTGAGGAGGCCGCTCAACGGGTAGATTGCGGCCACGCCGGTCGAGAGCATGCCGGCGACGATCGCTGCCCAGAAGCCGGCCTGGAAGCTGGTGCGGCGATGCTCCTGGGTATTCTCGTCGTTCATCAGCATGGCGAGCCGCCCGGACCGCAGGCGGAACGGAAGGTCGGTGAGGTTCAGCGCGATCAGTATCGTCATCAGATACCAGGGGATCAACCGCACGGGATCGCCCTGACGATCGGCGGCGAGGATGGTGGACAGCAGCAGCGTTCCCGCCAGCAGATAGAAGATCAACGCCCGTGACCGGCTGCGGCGTTCGGCCTGTTCGATCATGCCCATGATCCGACTCCGTGTAACCTATGCGTTACATGTAACCCAAGGGTTACATGCTGACAAGCGGCTTCCTTCCGTCCGGCCATTGGGTTAACAGCCCCGTCATCATGCAGGAGAGCGGGCAGGATCAGCCACCGGGCGGGCGGTTCGAGGGGCGGGAGCACCGGATGGGTGTGCGCGTCTATTTCGAGGATACCGACCTGTCGGGCGTGGTCTATCACGCCAATTACCTGCGCTACATGGAACGTGCGCGCTCCGACATGCTGCGCGTCGCCGGGATCGACCAGCGGGCGGCGTTCGAGGCGGGCGAGGGCGCCTATGCGGTGGCCGACGTCACGCTGCGTTTTCGCGCGCCGGCCCGGCTGGACGATGCCTTGCTGATCGTGTCGCGGGTGCAATCGGTCAGCGCGGCGCGCGTGGTCATTCATCAGACAGTCAGGCGCGACCGGCATGTGCTGACGCAAGGCACCGTCACGGTCGCGCTCGTCGGGTCCGACGGGCGTCCGCGGCGGCAGCCACGCGCCTGGACCGACATCTACCAAAGCCTTATCTGGCAAGGGGACATCGAACACCCATGAATCCCGTCTTCAACATGGATGCGGCCACATTGTCGCCGGTCGCGCTGTTCCTGCAGGCCGATTGGGTGGTGAAGGCCGTCATGTTCGGCCTGCTGCTCGCCAGCATATGGACCTGGACGATCATTATCGCCTTTTCACGCCGGCTGGGCCGGACCCGCAAGGGCATGACCAAGTTCGAGCGCGACTTCTGGAAAGCCGAGGATATCGACGCGTTCCACCGGATCGAGGGCGGGAACGACCTGCCCTCCGCGCGCGTGTTCGCCGCCGGTGTCAAGGAATGGCGCCGGTCGACCTCGAACGGGCAGATCGACAAGTCCGGCACGCGTGAGCGCCTGGCCACTGCGATGGGCGCTGCGGTCGCCAACGAGATCGACACGCTGTCCGACAAGCTGAACGTGCTGGCGACGGTGGGATCGGTGGCGCCGTTCGTCGGCTTGTTCGGCACCGTGTGGGGCATCATGCGCAGCTTCACCGGCATTGCGCAGGCGCAGAACTCGTCGCTGGCAGTGGTGGCGCCGGGCATCGCCGAGGCGCTGTTCGCCACCGCGATCGGCCTGTTCGCCGCCATTCCCGCGGTTATCGCCTATAACCGCTTTAGCCACGGCGTGAACCGGATCGAGGCGGGGCTGAACCGCTTTGCCGACGGCTTCCACACGACGCTGAGCCGGCAACTGGACGGTTCGCGGTAAGGGAACGGCGCGATGGCGATGAACCTTCCCTCGCGGTCCGGGCGCGGCCGCAAGGCGCCGATGGCGGAGATCAACGTCACGCCGCTGGTCGACGTGATGCTGGTGCTGCTGATCATCTTCATGGTGACCGCGCCGCTGCTGACCGCGGGCGTGCCGGTCAACCTGC
Organism: uncultured Sphingomonas sp.; assembly: GCF_946477935.1. Taxonomy (GTDB): domain Bacteria; phylum Pseudomonadota; class Alphaproteobacteria; order Sphingomonadales; family Sphingomonadaceae; genus Sphingomonas. The sequence goes on from NZ_CAMLAC010000051.1 coordinate 7,783, forward strand.
CCGACAGTCGCGCCAAGGCGCTGGAGCAGGATCAGGAGCCGGTGCAGCTTTCGCTGGACGAAACCGGGCGTAGCTTTCTGGGCGAGGAAGAGGTGAGCGAGAGCGACCTGCCCGCCAGACTGGCCGATATCGCCGCGCGGGCGCCCGAGGGCGGGCAGCCGCCGCAGATCTTCCTGCGCGCCGACCGCGGGCTGGATTACGGGCGCGTGATGCGGGTGATGGGCGAGCTGAACCGCGCCGGGCTGAACCGCGTGTCGCTGGTGACGGTGGAGGGGGGCGAGGCTCGCTGATGGATCGGGCCGAGCGCATAGGGCTGGGCGTTGCGGTCGCAGGGCACCTGGTGCTTTTCGGCCTGTTGTCGGTCGGATTCCTGGCGACGCCGAACCCGGAGAAGCTGAAGGTCCAGCCGATCGACATCTCGCTGGTCAAGGACGTCGCACTGGAGGCGGAGGCGCCGCAGGCGATCGAGGCGCCGGCCCAGTCGATCGCGCCCGAAGAGGGCGAACCCGAGGACGCAGCACCACCCGAGCCGGCGGAAGCGGAGCCGGAACCCACGCCGCCGGCTCGGGTGGTGCTGCGTCCTCGGGTTCACCCAAGCCCGTGCCGGCCCCGCCGAAGCCGCAACCCAGGCCCAAGCCTGCGCCCCAACCCAAGCCGCAGCCGAAAAAGCCTGCGCCTGCGCCTGAAAAGGCCGCACCGCAGCCCAAGCCGGCCCCGGTGAAGAAGCCGGCCGCGCCTGCACCGGCAAAACCCGCACCGGCGAAACCCGCGGCCAAGCCGAAGGCGGCGCCGGCCAAGCCCGCGACGCCCGCGCGTGGCAGCGGCAAAAGCGAAACGGCGACGGCGACGAAACCCCGCGGCAGCCGATTGGGTGACGACTTCCTGAAGGGCATGTCGCCCGAGGCCTCGCCGAGCAAGTCGGAGGCGCCGCGGGCGGCCAAGGTGGGCGCACAGGCCGCAGCCAACATCGCGTCGGCGATTCTGCGGCAGGTGCAGCCCTGCGCCAACCGGCAGGTGACGCCGGGGCCGGGCGCGGAGCGCATCCGCGTGACGATCAACCTGCGCCTGAATCGCGACGGCAGCCTGGCCGCCCGTCCGCGCGTCACCGGTCGCGACGGTGTCGACGACGAGAATCGCCGCTATGTCGACCGGGTCGATGATCTGGCGGTGGCGACGTTCGTCGGCTGTTCGCCACTGCGCGGATTGCCAGCAGAATTGTATGACGTTTCCGGTGGTTGGAGTAACTTCAACTTGCGTTACAAGCTTCCCGGGTGAGGATGACTGCTATGATCCGCATGCCCCTTCGAGCCGTGGCCAGCCTGACGCTGGCGCTGACCCTGGTCACCTCCGCCGCGATGGCGCAGGAGGACCCCGCGCCGGCGCCGGCACCGCAGGAGGCCGCGCCGCAACAGCCCGGCGTCGCCCCCACCGACCAGAGCGGACCGCTGGTGGTGGACGTGACCGGCGGTATCTCCGCACCGATGCCGATCGCCATCCCCGCGATGCCGACAAACGCGGTGCAGCAGACCCCGGCAGGCACCACCGACGTGCTGGGCCGGCAACTCTCCGAGATCATCGCGAACGACCTGCGCAACTCGGGCCTGTTCACGCCGATCCCGCCTGCGCAGCTCCGCACCGTCTCCTTTCCGGAGGTGACCGCGCCGGCGTTCGACTATTGGAACGGCACGGGCGCGCAGGCGCTGGTGCAGGGCTTCATCCGAGCGAACGGCGACGGCAATCTGACGGTCGGCTGCTATCTGTACGACGTTTCGGCACAGACCGAACTGACGCGGCAGGGTTTCGTGGTGCCGCCTTCCGACTGGAGGCGCGCGGCGCATAAATGCGCGGACACCATCTATACCCGCCTGACCGGCGAGGGGCCGTATTTCGACAGCCGCGTCGTCTATGTCTCCGAAACCGGGCCAAAGGCGCGGCGCATCAAGCGGCTGGCGATCATGGACCAGGACGGTGCCAATCACCGCTTCCTGACCAACGGCCAATCGATCGTGCTGACCCCGCGCTTCGCGCCCAATCAGCAGTCGATCGTCTACATGTCCTATGTCGACAAGCGGCCGGCCATCTATGTCTATGACATCGGATCGGGGCGGCAGCGGCTGGTGGTGCAGAACGCATCGACGACCTTTGCGCCGCGCTTCTCGCCCGACGGACGCTGGATCCTGTTCTCGATGGCGCAGGGCGGCAATACCGATATCTACCGCGTGTCGTCGCAAGGGGGCGCGCCGCAGCGGCTGACCAATACGCCCGGCATCGATACCGGTGGCAGCTACTCGCCCGATGGCTCGAAGATCGTCTTCGAGAGCGATCGTTCGGGCGGGCAGCAGATCTATGTGATGAACGCGGACGGATCGAACCAGCAGCGGATCAGCTTCGGCGGCGGACGCTATGCCACGCCAGTGTGGAGCCCGCGCGGCGACTTGATCGCCTTCACCAAGCTGGCGGGTGCGTTCCGCATCGGCATCATGAGTCCTAGCGGCGGTGGTGAGAAGCTGTTGACCAATAGCTGGCAGGACGAGGGGCCGAGCTGGTCGCCGAACGGGCGCGTCATCACCTTTTATCGTTCAGGCCGGGGAAGCTCGGGCAAGGCGGACCTGTGGATGGTGGACCTGACCGGGGTGAACGAGCGCCGCATCCCGACTCCGCTCGACGGATCCGACCCCGCCTGGGGGCCGCTCCGCCCCTAAAGGGTAGCGGAGCGCGGCGCCGGTAAAGGCGTTGTTCAAACAACGAGGGCGAAACGAGCATTTCTAGGGAGTGAACAATGGCCAGTTTGAAGACCACGCTTGTAGCCGCCACCATCCTTGTGGCCGTCGCCGGTTGCGCCAAGAAGCGCCCGGCCGACCTGCCGCCGCCGCCGGTGGACAATACGGCGCCTGTCGACCAGGGCGGTGCGACCGGCCCGACGACCGGGGCGGTGGTGCCGGGATCGGATGCGGATTTCCGCCGCTCGGTCACGTCGAACACGGTGCGTTTCGGGCTGGACCAGTACGACATCGACCCCGAGGCGCGCGCGATCCTGGACAGCCAGTCGGCTTGGCTGCAGCGTTATCCGAACGTGCGCATCACGATCGAGGGGCATGCGGACGAGCGCGGCACGCGCGAATATAACCTGGCGCTGGGCGACCGCCGTGCGAATGCGGCGAAGAACTATCTGGCGGCGCGCGGCGTCTCGCCGGACCGGATGACCGTGATCAGCTATGGCAAGGAACGGCCCGAAGCGATGGGCTCGGACGAAGCGAGCTGGGCGCAGAACCGGCGTGCGGTGACGATCGTCCTGAGCTGATCCGCATCGTCCTCACCCTTCCTTCTGCCAAGGCGGGAGGAAGGGTGAGGGTGGATCAGCCGAGCGCCGCGTCGAGCAGCTTTGCCAGACGCAAACCGCCGCGGCGGATCTGCTCGCGCTCCAGCGGCGCCAGCCTGGCGATATCGGCGTCGGTCATCTTCAGGCGCTCAGGCGTCGGCTGGCACGGATCGCCGTGCATCGCGGTGGCATAGGCCTCCCGCGCGACCGCCCAGTTCTCGCGGCTCCACGCCACTGCGTCGCCGGCACCGAGTTTCGTGCGCACGGCCGCAGGATAGCGGCGCACCAGGCTGGGCGGGGTCGAGATGGCGCGCTCGGCCAGCAGGCCGTCCCAGATCGAATGCAGGTTGAGCCGCGGAGGGGCGTAGATGCCGTAATCGGCGTGCGCGTCGTTGCCGCCCTTGTCTCCCTTGTCGCCGGCGTGAAGCGGCTGGTGCAGGTCGCCGACGAAATGGACCAGGAAGGCGAGCGCCTTGACCCGCTCGACCGCGGGGGTGCGCCGGTTCTTCAGGATCGCCTGCTGGCGCGGAATCTGGGCAGAAACGCAGTCGCCGTCCTTGCACGCCGGCTTCAGCGTGAAGGGCCCGCAGATGTTCACGTTCTGATAGTGCCAGCTATAGGCATAGCCGAAGCGGGACTTTCCTTGCGCATCCTTCAGCGGTTTGATGCAGTCGGGCCAGACACTGGCGTCGGCGATGGTACGGACGGGACAGGAGGGCGTGTCTAGCTGCCCCTGCGCGCGTAGAATGCGGGTAACCGCAGTACGCGTGTGCGGCGATACGTTGGCCCAGGCAATCCGGGCGACGGTCTGGTGGCCATAATCCCAATAGGCGTTGGCGGGCTGAGACAAGGTGAGTGCGCCAAACGCGGCGACGACGATACGCGAACAGTTCATATTGCTGGTGCCTTAGCGGCGCGGCAGAACCAAAGAAAGCGTCAGCCTTCCTCACCATAAAGCGCGACCCGGCGCGTGCCGTCCGAACCGGCGCGGCCACGGTACATGCCGGCGGTGGTCATGCTCCATGCCGTGGCGCCACCGGGTGCGGCGACGATGACGCCGCCGGTGCCGCCCATCGCATGCACGTCGGCGAGCACCGCATCGGCGGCCTGTTGCAGCGTGTCGTCGGTGAAACGCAGCCGCGCGGCGATTTCGTGCGCGACGCCCTCGCGGATGAAATATTCGCCGGCGCCGGTGCAGGAAATGGCGGCAGCGCGGTCATCGGCATAGGTGCCGGCGCCGATCAGCGGAGAATCGCCGATCCGGCCCCAGCGCTTGCCGGTGACGCCGCCGGTCGAGGTAGCGGCGGCGACGTGACCGTGGCTGTCGGTCGCGACCGCGCCGACGGTGCCGTATTTCATGTCGATGTCGAAGGCGTCGGCGCCCTTTGCCTGCATCTCCTGCAACTGCCGGCGGCGCTCGGGCGTGGCGAACCATTCGGGAGGCGCCTGCTCCAGCCCGCGGTCGCGCGAGAAGGCGTCGGCACCGGGGCCGGCCAGGAAGACGTGCGGGCTGTGGTCCATCACCGCGCGGGCGAGGGTGACGGGGTTGCGGGTGGCGGTGGTGCCGGCAACGGCGCCGGCACGCCGGTCGCGACCGTCCATGATCGCGGCGTCCATCTCGTTGGTGCCGCTTTGCGTGAAGCACGCGCCGCGACCGGCGTTGAACGAGGGGGCGTCCTCCAGCACGCGGACCGCCGCCTCGACCGCATCGAGTGCGGCGCCGCCTGCGGCCAGGATCGCCTCCCCGGCGTCGAGGGCGGCGGCAAGCGCGGCGCGGGCCTCCGCTTCCTGTTCGGGCGTCAGCACGCCGGGCACGATCCGGCCGGCGCCGCCGTGAATCATCAGGGACCAGGTCATGGATTTTTCCTCGAGAGGGGGCGCAGGCCGATCAGCGGGCGCGCCCAGGGCATCGCACGGCCGGCGAGATAGAAGGCCCAGCAGCCGGCGATCGTCGCGGCAGCCAGGAAGATCGCGTCGAGGGCGAGCGGCAGGGCGGAACCGCGCAGCCAATAGGCGACGACGACGATGATGGTCTGGTGGATCAGGTAGAAGGGAAACACCGCCTCGGTCAGCGTGCGGCGCCATGGGTGGTCGCGGTTCCAGAAACGCTCCGCCACGCCGATCAGCGCGACGATCGCCGCCCAGGCCTGTACCGCGCGCGTGGCGGAAAAGGTGAGGCCGGCCCAGCGTGGCCCGCGTGCGAGGCCGGGCCAGGTCCATTCCAGGTCGGCGGCGAGCAGATAGGCCGCCACCGCCACGATCGCGGCCGGCCACCACCAGCGGCGGAAGGTGGCGAGTACCCGATTCGACCCGGCCATCGCGAAGCCGAACAGGAAGGCGGGCAGATAAAGCGCATGCGCCAGCCAGTCGTCCAGCAAGCCATGCGTTTCCGATTGCCCGACGAACAGCCACATATTGACCGCCAGCAGCCAGACGAGCGGCAGAACAAGCCCGCCGATACCGCCGAATATCCGGTCGTATAGCGCCTGTACGTGCGGCCCGGCACGGCCCCCGATCGCCAGCAGCAGCGCGATGACCAGCGTATAGACCCACAGATAGCCGACGAACCACAGATGGTTCCAGGCGGGCAGCGACACGCCGGCTAGCAGCCGGAAACCGAAATAATCGTGCAGCCAGAAGCGGGGGAAGGATGCGCGGTAGCCATGCTGCGTGACCAGTTCGACCCAGCTTTGCGGCGGTACCAGCACGATCACACCGAACACGAGCGGGATCAGCAGCCGCGTGCTGCGCCCGCGGACGAAGCCGGCGAGGCTGGTGTGTCGTGTCGCCAGCGCGCGCGTGGCATAGCCCGACACGACGAACAGCAGCAGCAGCCGCCACGGGTTGGACGCGAGCATCGGGATGGTGACGAGCGGCACCGTGTCGAGGCGGACATGGAAGCCCCAGGGCACAAACACCATGCCGATATGATAAAGGATCAGGATCGCGAACGCGCCCACGCGCAGCCAGTCCAGGCCGAGATGGCGGGGGATGGGGGACGCGGGAACCATAAGCGAAGGCTCGGTACAGCATCGACTTTGAACCGCAACCTCAGGCGCGTATATAGGCGCGCATGTCCATCCGTCCCTGGCGCGACATCGTCCGCCGCCCGAGCCGCCAGATCATGGTCGGCAACGTTCCCGTCGGCGGCGATGCGCCCGTCACCGTGCAGACGATGACGAACACGCCGACCTCCGATCCGGTGGCGACGATCAACCAGATCCGCCGCTGCGAGGATGCGGGCGTGGACATCATTCGCGTGTCCTGCCCCGATATCGAATCGACGGCGGCGATGAAGCAGATCGTTCGCGCGTCGCGCGTGCCGATCGTGGCGGACATCCATTTCCACTATAAGCGCGCGCTGGAAGCGGCGGATGCGGGGGCGGCGTGCCTGCGCATCAACCCGGGCAATATCGGATCGTCGCAGCGCGTGGCCGAGGTGGTGCGTGCGGCCAAGGCCAATGGCTGTGCGATCCGCATCGGCGTGAATGCGGGGTCGCTGGAAAAGGACCTGCTGGAGAAATATGGCGAACCGTGCCCCGAGGCACTGGTCGAATCGGCGCTCGATCATATCAAGCTACTGCAGGACCATGATTTCCACGAATATAAGGTCGCGGTGAAGGCGTCGGACGTGTTTCTGGCGGTGGCCGCCTATCAGGGGTTGGCCGAGGCGACCGATTGCCCGCTGCATCTGGGCATCACCGAGGCGGGCGGGTTCGTCGGCGGCACGGTGAAGTCGGCGATCGGCATCGGATCGCTGCTGTGGTTCGGGATCGGCGACACAATCCGCGTCTCGCTCTCCGCCGAGCCGGAGGAAGAGGTGCGCGTCGGCTTCGAGATCCTGAAGTCGCTCGGCATCCGCAATCGCGGCGTGCGTGTCGTCTCCTGCCCGTCCTGCGCGCGGCAGGGTTTCGACGTGATTCGTACCGTCGCCACGCTGGAGGAGCGGTTGCAGCATATCCGCACGCCGATGTCGCTGTCGGTGCTGGGTTGCGTGGTGAACGGGCCGGGTGAGGCGCGCGAGACCGATATCGGCCTGACCGGCGGCGGTAACGGCAAGCACATGGTCTATCTGTCGGGTATCACCGATCATACGGTGGAGGACGCCGACATGGTGGACCACATCGTGAAGCTGGTCGAGGCAAAGGCGGCGGAGATCGAGGCGGCAGACGCGGCGAGGGCATTGGCGGCGGAGTAACGGCGTTCAAGCGGATGGCTTGGGCGGGATGAGGGCGGACGCGCGGAGATCCTCGGGCGTTCGGCTGATCGCCTGAAGAAAAATGATGTTCGCGCGGAGGCGCGGAGGACGCGGAGGGGGACCGCCGGAGGTATTTGGCGGACGTCCTCATCGGCGTGGTGAAGCAGAGTTGCTGCCGCGGATATCATCTCTGCGTCTCTGCGCGCATAATCCCTTTTTAATGTATCCTTCGTGCGTTCGTAGGAAAGCCGCAGGCGCTGTGATAGCGCTGCCGGTCATGGCGCATCGTGTTCCCTCGCATCATCTGTCCCCCGCGCTTGCCTTTGGCGTGGCGGCGGCGGGGATCGGGCTGTTCTCGATCATGGATGCGTTCATGAAGTCGCTAGTGCTGGGGCTGGGCGTGTACAACGCGCTGCTCTGGCGGACGATGCTGTCCGCGGGGATCGGCGGCGCGGTCTGGGCAAAGGGTGGTGGGCGACGGCCGTCTGCACAGGCGATGCGGCTGCATGTCGCGCGCGGCACGATCACGACGGGAATGGCGCTGCTGTTCTTCTGGGGGCTGGCGCGGGTGCCGATGGCGCAGGCGATCTCGCTGACCTATATCGCGCCGCTGCTGGCGCTGCTGCTGGGCGCGGTGTTTCTGGGCGAGCGGGTCGGTTCGCGGGTGGTGGCGGCCTCCATCGCGGCATTGGGCGGGGTGGGGGTCATCCTGCTCGGGCAGGCGCGCATGGCGCTTGGGCCGGAGGCTTTTGCGGGCGCGGTGGCAATCCTCGTCTCCGCCGTGCTGTATGCGGCCAATCTGGTCGTCGCGCGGTTGCAGGCGCAGGCGGCCGGCGCGCGGGAAATCGCCTTCGTGCAATCGACGATCGTGACGGTCCTGCTGCTGCTTGCGGCACCCTGGCTGGCGACGGTGCCGCCTGCGGCCGACTGGTGGAAGATCGCGGTCGCGGCGATGCTGGCGACGGGATCGTTGCTGCTGCTCGGCTGGGCCTATGCGCATGGCGAGACGGGGTATCTGGCGACCACCGAATATACGTCGTTCGTGTATGCGGCGATCCTGGGGTGGGTGGTGTTCGGCGAGCATGTCGCGCTGACCACCATCGCGGGTGCCGTGATCATCGTCACCGCCTGCCTGATCGGGGCGCGCCGCCGCGACGAGGTGCGTGCCGCGGTCGAGGCCGCGGCCTGATCCTTCCCTTTTGACAGAGACGATCATGATCCGATCCGCCACTCCGGCCGACGTGCCGGCGATCCTGCGCTTCGTGCGTGAACTGGCCGCCTTCGAGCGCGAACCCGATTCGGTGGAGGCGACCGAGGCGATGCTGATGGATGCCTTGTTCGGGGAGCGGCCCGCCGCGGAGGCGGTGATCGCGGAGATCAACAGCCAGCCAACAGGTTTTGCGCTGTTTTTCCACAGCTTTTCAACATGGACCGGGCGGCGGAGCCTGTATCTGGAGGATCTGTACGTCACGCCCGAGGCGCGGGGGCAGGGGCTGGGCGCCGCCATGCTACGGCATCTGGCCGGCATCGCGCTCGATCGCGGTTGTGCACGGTTCGAATGGTCGGTGCTGGACTGGAACGCGCCCGCGATCGCCTTTTACCGGGCAATGGGGGCAGTGGGCATGGAGGAGTGGACCGCGCAGCGGGTGAGCGGCGAGGCGTTGCGGACGCTGGCGGGGCGCTGATCGCTTATTTTCCGGGCCTGTATCCGGCCTGTATCGGTGATTTGGTTCACGCGAAGACGCGAAGACGCGAAGAAGTTTGATTCACACGGAGGCGCGGAGAAGGAGAGGGGGTCGCGCAGAGGCGCAGAGAGCGCAGAGGATCTTGCGCCGAGCCGAAGGCTCATGGTCATCGCGGGCGGATCTTGTCTGCCGATCGATCAGGCGCGTACGGGGTGCGGCATGCGCAACCCCTCTGCGTACTCTGCGCCTCTGCGCGCAAAACTTCTTCTTCTCGGCGCCTCCGCGCCTCCGCGTGAATCAAACTTCTCCGCGTCTTCGCGTGAACTACAAAGTTGGTATTGCTGGGCGGCCCCTCACCCTCCCACGGCTTCGCCGCGGGCCCCTCCAGCATCAGGTCGTTCATGCCCCCGGCATGAACTAAACAGCGCGGGGCGCTGTTTACCTGATGCTCCCCGGAAGGGAGAGGGAATATAGGGGTTAGTCGCGGCCGGGGACGTCGTGGTCGTGGGGTTCTTCGCCCTGTGCCTTGGCGGCGTCGTAGCGCTCGATCGCCTCGATGGTGATGCGGCGTGCTTCCTCGGCGTCGCCCCAGGTGCCGACGCGCACCCACTTCTTCTTCTCCAGGTCCTTGTAGTGGGTGAAGAAGTGCTCGATCTGCTCGAAGACGATCTCGGGCACGTCGCCGCGCTGGGTGACGTTGGAGTAATAGGGGAAGACCTGGTCGACGGGGACGCAGACGAGCTTCTCGTCGCCGCCGGCTTCGTCTTCCAGGTTCAGCACCGCGATCGGGCGGGCGCGCACGACGGAGCCGGGGATGAAGGGCGAGCGCGCGATGACGAGCGCGTCGAGGGGATCGCCGTCGGGCGAGAGCGTGTGCGGCACGAAGCCGTAGTTCGCCGGATAGCGCATCGGCGTGTGCAGGATGCGATCGACGAACAGCGCACCCGACGCCTTGTCGAACTCGTACTTCACGGGCTCACCGCCGGTCGGCACCTCGATGATGACGTTCAGGTCGTCGGGCGGAGACTTGCCGACGGGGATCAGATCAATACGCATTCGATTTTCGTCCCTGATAATGACGATGCCGCACCGATGGGGATCAGCGCGGCATCAACAGTCGATCGAGCCCGCCTTCGCCGGTTCCGACCTTCTGAAGACGCGGATAGCGGGGGCCATCCTGATAGTCGATGGAGATATCGCGGAAACGGTCCTCATTTCGGACGAGAAGCCGGATGGGGGTCTTGCTATCCTTTGCGGTGACGATCGCCGCCTTCAGGCGTTCGGCCGAATAGGACTGGCCATTGATCGCCTCGATTTCGGTCCCGACATCGAGCCCCGCCTTGAACGCAGGCGAGTCCCAGATCACCGTCGATATCCGGCCGTCATTCGCCACGACCAGGCCCAGCGAATAGCTGACATCGGCGCCGCGGCTCTTTTCCTGCTGCTTGAAGAAGGCCGTCGGCTCGGGCGTGTAGACGAGCTTGTAGCCGTTCATCGCAAAGCCGTTGATCGGCGCGGGCTGGCCGGTTTCGGTCAGGCGCTGGTTCAGGAAGCCCGCCCAGTCATAGGGGACGATGGCGTTCAGCGTCCTGGCGACATCCTCGAAGGTGTAGGTCACCACGCCCCAGTCGCCGTCGCGGATGCCGAAAAAGGCGCGCGCGAAATCGTCGATCGACTTGGTGCCGTTCGATTTCTGGCGGAGCATCGCATCGACCTCCATCCAGACCATCAGGCCTTCGTTGTAATAATCCTCCGACCGCTGCCAGCTCGTCCAGCCCTTGGGGCGGCGGGCAGAGATGATGGGGTCGTTGGTCGTGTCGATCAGCGGGCGCCACTGGCGCCCTTCCCACAGATCGTAGGTGCCCAGGATCGAGGCGTACATGTCGAGCGTATCCTGCTTCGACACCATGCCCGAACGCGCCTGGAGGACATAGCCCCAGAACTGGGTCTGCCCCTCATACACCCAGAGCAGCGAATTGCGCATCGGCGTGCTGTAATCGGGCGTCCACAGGTCCGCGCCGCGGCGGAACTTGCCGTCCCAGCTATGGGTGAATTCGTGCGGCAGCAGGTTGCGGCGGCCGGGACCGCTGTCCCAGTCGGTGAAATAGCCGGGCGTCACGCCGTTCTCGGACGAACGGTGATGTTCGAGGCCGATGCCGCCCAACTGGTCAGTGATCGACAGCAGGAACTCGTAACGGTCGTAATGCTGCGCGCCGAAGGTCTTCACCGCCTGGTCGACGAGGCGCTTGTGCGCGTCGATCTGTTCGGGGGTGGCGGCGAGCTCCTTGGGATCGTCGGCAAAGACGTTGAGGTCGACGCGCGGGCTGAGCGGCCAGACCTTGCCATACTTGCCCGCGAGCAGGGGCGAATCGACCAGCACTTCGTAATTGGTCGTGTCATAGGTGTAGGTGGAGCCCGTCGCCTTGGCCGGGATCGCGCCGGCCGCGGTCCAGCCGGCGGGGAAGCGCGCGGTCATCTGGATCGGGATCTGGCGGGTGAAATAGCCGGCCGGATAGAGGCTGACCGAGTTGGGCTGGAGCGAGATCATCGTCGGCGTGACGACGATGCGGCCCTGATTGGGCTCGGTCGCGGACAGGAACTGGAACTCGATATCGAGCTGACGGGCGCCGGCGGGTACGTCGATGTGGAAGGCGTAGACATCCACCGTGTCGCGCGTCCAGGGCAGCACCCGGCCGTTCGCGCGGATGACGAGGCCGGCCAGCTTTTCGATCTCACCGCGCGGAGCGTGATTGCCGGGCAGCCACTTCGGGTAGAGCAGCGTCATCGGCCCGCTC
>NZ_CAMLAC010000052.1 GCF_946477935.1 uncultured Sphingomonas sp.
GGTGGGGGCGGGCCGTGGAGCGGGGCCGTCAGGATCGCTTTCGGGACGAGGTCGGCGGTGTCCTCGCCATAGGTGGAGAGGCGGGGGGAGTAGAGGAAGGAGGCGTCGAGTTCGCGCGCGTGGGGGTCGACCAGGAGTTTGGACGGGTCGAACCACTGGTTGTTGGCCGGGTCGTAGGGGCCGTGTGCGCGGTAGGCGTAACGCGGGCGCTCCGGCAGGTCGAGGGTGAGCGACCAGCCATTGCCGGTGCGGATGAGGGGATGGCGTGACTCTTCGGCGCCATCGAAGAGGCAGAGGTCGATCCGCTCGGCAGTGCTGTGAAGATGGAAGGTGTGTTGCATTGCTGCTCCCTCTCCCCTGCGGGGTGAGGGGTTACCAAGCAGTGTTGCACTGTTGGGCGGCCCCTCACCTTCCCACTGCCTTTGGCAGCGGGCCCCTTCCTCTCCCCGGAGGGGAGAGGAGACCAGCGGTCAGGTTATGACGTCCGGTTCGGTGCGGCCGGTGTGACGGGTGATGCCGGCGATCTCGTCGGCCGCCGCGACGATGTCGGCGAGCATGTCGGGGGTTTCGCGATCAAGTTCGTCGGCGGAGAAGCGTTCGAGATAGACGCGCAGCGTGGCGCCGCTGGTGCCGGTGCCCGACAGGCGGAAGACGACGCGGCTGCCGCCTTCGAACAGCACGCGGACGCCCTGGTTGCGGCTGACCGACTGATCGGTCGGGTCGGTATAGGCGAAATCGTCCGCTGCCTCGACGGTCAGGTCGCCGAAGCGGGTGCCGGGGAGCGAGGCCAGCTTGCCGCGGAGTTCGGCCATCAGCGCATCGGCGCGCTCGCTTTCCACGCCCTCATAATCGTGGCGGGCATAATAGTTGCGGCCATAGGTCGCCCAGTGATCGCGCGCGATCGCATCGACCGACTTGCCCGTCGCGGCGAGGATGTTGAGCCAGAGCAGCACCGCCCATAGCCCGTCCTTTTCGCGAACGTGATCGGAGCCTGTGCCCGCGCTTTCCTCGCCACAGATCGTCGCCATGCCGGCGTCGAGCAGGTTGCCGAAGAATTTCCAGCCGGTCGGCGTTTCGAAGGCGGGGATGCCGAGCTTTTCGGCCACGCGGTCGGCGGCGGCGCTGGTCGGCATCGAGCGCGCAATGCCCTTCAGTCCGCCGGCATAGCCGGGCGCGAGATGCGCGTTGGCGGCGAGCATCGCGAGGCTGTCCGACGGGGTGACGAAGCGGCCCCGGCCGATGATAAGATTGCGGTCGCCGTCACCGTCCGAGGCGGCGCCGAAATCGGGGGCGCCGTCGCCCATCATGTGGTCGTAGAGCGCGCGGGCGTGGACGAGGTTGGGGTCGGGATGATGGCCGCCGAAATCGGGGAGCGGGGTGCCGTTGCGGACGGTGCCCTTCGCAAAGCCGAGGCGGTTTTCGAGGATTTCGGTGGCATAGGGGCCGGTGACCGCGCTCATCGCATCGAACGCCATGGAGAGGTTCGCACGCCGGATCGCGCCGAAATCGAACAGCGTCTCCATCAGCGCGGCATAGTCGGTGACGGGGTCGACCACCTCGACCGTCAGGTCGCCGACCTGCACTTCGCCGAGCGTGTCGAGGTCGATATCGTCGCCCTCCACGATCAGATAGCGGTCGATCGTTTTCGTGCGGGCGTGGATTGCCTCCGTCACCTTTTCAGGCGCCGGGCCGCCATTGCCGATATTGTACTTGATGCCGAAATCCTCGTCCGGGCCGCCGGGATTGTGGCTGGCGGAGAGGACGAGGCCGCCGAGCGCCTGACGCTGGCGGATCAGGTTGCTGGCGGCGGGGGTGGAGAGAATGCCACCCTGGCCGACGACGACGCGGGCAAAGCCGTTGGCGGCGGCCATGCGGATCGCGACCTGGATCACCTCGCAGTTGAGGAAGCGGCCATCGCCGCCGATGACCAGCGTCGCGCCGTCCTTGCCGTCGATCGAGTCGAACACCGACTGGACGAAGTTTTCCGCATAATGCGGCTGCTGGAACACGCGGACCTTCTTGCGCAGGCCGGACGTGCCCGGCTTCTGGTCGTCATAGGGCGTGGTCGAAACGGTGGTGGTCATCAGTCCCCCAAAAGCGATCGATAAAGGTCGGCGTAACGCAGGCCGCTGTGATCCCAGGAGAAATCGGCGGCCATTCCGTTCAACTGCATCATGCGCCACGCGTCCCGGTCCGCATAGAGGGTCGTTGTGCGGTGCAGCGCGCGTTTGAGCGACTCCGTCGAAACGCCGGCGAACTGGATGCCCGTGGCGACGCCGGCGGACAGCGCCGCCTCGTTCGCGTCGATCACCGTATCGGCAAGCCCGCCCGTGCGGGCGACGACGGGGACACAGCCATAAGCGAGGCCATAAAGCTGCGTCAGGCCGCACGGTTCGAAGCGCGACGGGATCAGGATCGCATCCGCGCCGCCCTGCAACAGATGCGACAAGGCCTCGTCATAGCCGATGCGCACGCCGATGCGGCCAGGGTGGCGCAGTGCCGCATCGCGGAAGGCGCGTTCCAGCCCGGCATCGCCAGAGCCGAGCAGGGCAAGGCGCGCGCCGGTGGCGACGAGATCGTCCAGCACCCAGGCGAGCACGTCCATGCCCTTTTGCCAGGTCAGCCGGCTGACCACGGTAAAGATCGGGCCGTCGCCGGGCTCCAGGTCGAACGCCGCCTCCACCGCGCGCTTGTTGGCAACACGGGTATCGAGCGTTTCGGCGGTGAAGCGCTGCGCGAGCGCGGTGTCGTGGGCAGGGTTCCACACGGCGGGATCGATGCCGTTGACGATGCCATGGACGCGGCCGACGCGCGAGCGGATCAGTCCGTCCAGCCCCATGCCGAAATCGGGCGCGTGGATTTCCTGCGCATAGGTCGGGCTGACCGTGGTGATCGCATCAGCGGATTCAAGGCCGCCCTTCAGAAAGCCGACCTGGCCGTAATATTCGACGCCATCGAGCGAGAAGCTGCCGTGGGGCAGGCCGAGTTCGAAGAAGATCGAGGCATCGAACGCGCCCTGGAACGCGATGTTGTGCACCGTCATCACGCTTCTGGCTGCATCCGTACCGGTGGGCGCGAGGCGCAGATAGGCCGGGCCCATCGCCGCCTGCCAGTCATGCGCATGCAGGACATCGAACCGGAAGTCGGGCACCGATCCGGAAGCCAGATCGGCAGCGGCGCGGCCGAGGGCCGCAAATCGGCGCCAGTTGTCGGGCCAGTCCTTGCCACCGATATCGGTATAAAGCGGCCCTTCGCGCATGAAAAATTCCGGTGCGTCGAGGACGAGCAGCGGATGGCCGTCGATCTCGCCCCGGCGCAGCCATGCCTGGGCACCGAGCAGGTCGGGCCAGTGATGTACCGCCTCCGCCCCATCGATCGCGCGTGCGACCGCGGGAAAGCCGGGGATCAGCGTCGTGACCTGAACGCCGTGTGCCGCAAGCGCGGCGGGGAGCGCGCCGACGACGTCGGCGAGCCCCCCGGTCTTGACGAGCGGATACGCCTCCGAGGCGACGGACAGGACGGCGATGGTCATCCGCCCAGACGGTCGATCATCGGCTGGGTGATGAGGCACACGCCCTTGTCGGTGCGGCGGAAACGCTGGGCGTCGAGCACGGGATCGTCGCCGACGACAAGTCCGTCCGGGATGCGCACGCCGCGATCGACCACCACCCGGCGCAGGCGAGAGCCGCGGCCGACATGGACGTGGGGCAGTACCACCGCTTCGTCGAGCATCGCGAAGCTGTGCGCGCGCACGCCGGTGGATAGCATCGAGCGGTGGATCGAGGCGCCGGAGATGATGCAGTCGCCGGCAACGAGGCTGGCCACGGCGGAGCCGCGGCGGCCGTCGATGTCGTGCACGAATTTGGCGGGCGGTGTGATCTCCGAGTAGGTCCACAGTGGCCAGCTACGGTCGTAGAGGTCGAGTTGGGGAACGACGTCGGTGAGGTCGATATTGGCTTCCCAATAGGCGTCGACGGTGCCGACGTCGCGCCAATAGGCGCCCGGTTCGTCGGCAGAGCGCACGCAGGAGGCGGAGAAGCGGTGCGCCTGGGCTTTGCCGTGCTGGACGAGGTAGGGGATGATGTCCTTGCCGAAGTCGCGGGAAGAGCCGGGGGTTTCGGCGTCGCGGCGAAGCTGTTCGAACAGGAAGCGCGTCGAGAAGACATAGATGCCGAGCGAGGCCAGCGCGATCTCCGGATTGCCGGGAATGGCGGGCGGATCGGCGGGCTTCTCCACGAAGTCGATGATCCGGTCGGTCTCGTCGACATGCATCACGCCGAACGCGACCGCCTCCATGCGCGGCACCTCGAGGCAGGCGACGGTAACATCGGCGCCGCTGTCGCAATGCTGCTGGAGCATCAGCTCATAGTCCATCTTGTAGACGTGATCGCCTGCCAGGATGACCATGAATTCGGGCGCGTAGCTCTCGATGATGTCGATGTTCTGGTACACCGCGTCGGCGGTGCCCTCATACCACTGGAACTCGCTGATGCGCTGCGACGCGGGCAGGATGTCGAAGCTTTCGTTGCGCAGGAAGTTCCAGCCGCGCTGAAGGTGCCGGATCAGCGAGTGCGCCTTGTACTGCGTGGCGACGCCGATACGGCGGATGCCCGAATTGATCGCGTTGGACAGCGCGAAATCGATGATCCGCGCCTTGCCGCCGAAATAGACCGCAGGCTTGGCGCGCGTATCGGTCAACTCCATCAGGCGACTGCCACGGCCACCGGCGAGAACATAGGCCATCGCATCGCGTGCCAGTGGTTGTCCGCGCCTCAAATCCATCCGTCTTCTCCCCTGAACCTGTACTTGCAACGCGTGGTGGTGTCGTTTGGCTTCACGCGTTCCTATTCCTCGAGTTGCAACATCACCGTGGCGAGCGGGGGCAGGGTGACCCAGGCGGCGCCGTCTTTCGCCTCCACCCCGCCAAGATTGCCGAGCCCCGATCCCCAATAGTGCTGCGCATCCGAATTGATGATCTCGCGCCAAAGCCCGTCGACGGGCAGCGGTACGCGGTACGGCGCACGTGCGACCGGCGTCATGTTGGCGATGATCGCGACCGGTGCGGCGCCGGGCGCCTTGCGCAACCAAGCGAAGACCGACTGGTCGGCATCGTCCGAGACGAGCCATTCAAACCCTTCCGGCTCGCAATCGCGCGCGTGGAGCGCAGGCGTGTCGCGATACAGCCGGTTGAGGTCGCGGACGAGATTGCGCACGCCCTCATGCGCGTGGCTGCACCGCAAATGCCAGTCGAGCGGGCGATCCTCCGACCATTCCTCGCGCTGGGCAAATTCCTGGCCCATGAACAGCAGCTTCTTGCCGGGATAACCCCACATGAAGGCATAATAGGCGCGAAGATTGGCGAACTTCTGCCAGTCGTCGCCGGCCATCTTGGTGAGGAGCGAGCCCTTGCCATGGACGACCTCGTCATGGCTGAGCGGCAGCACGAAATTCTCGTCGAAGGCGTAATGCAGGCCGAACAGGATCGACCCGTGATGGTGGCGGCGGTGAACCGGCTCCAGCGCCATGTACTTCAGCGTGTCGTGCATGAAGCCCATGTTCCACTTGAACCCGAAGCCCAGGCCGCCGGCATAGGCCGGGGCGGAGACGCCGGGCCAGGCGGTCGATTCCTCGGCGATGGTGAACACGCCCTGATGCTGGCCGTATACCTGCCGATTGACGTCGCGCAGGAACTCCACGGCTTCCCAATTCTCGCGGCCGCCCTGTTCGTTGGGCACCCATTCGCCGCTTTTGCGCGAATAGTCACGGTAGAGCATCGAGGCGACGGCATCGACGCGCAGGCCATCGACATGATAGCGCTCCGGCCAGAACAACGCGTTGTTGACGAGGTAGCTCGCCACTTCGCGCCGGCCGAAATTGTAGATCGCGGTGTTCCAGTCGGGATGGAAGCCCTGGCGCGGATCTTCATGCTCGTAGAGCGCGGTGCCGTCGAAATGCGACAGACCGTGCGCGTCGGTGGGGAAATGCGCGGGCACCCAGTCGAGCAGCACGCCAATGCCGGCCTGATGGGCACCATCGACGAAGCGGGCGAAGCCTTCATGATCGCCGAAACGGGCCGACGGCGCGTAGAGACCCGTGGTCTGATAGCCCCAACTGGGGTCGTAAGGATGCTCGCTGATCGGCAGGAATTCGATATGGGTGAAGCCCATTTCGACCACATAGGGGATCAGCTTGTCGGCGAGCGCGTCCCAGGTGAGATACCAGCCATTCTCGTCGCGGTCCCACGATCCGGCGTGCACCTCGTAGATGCTCATCGGCACGCGGCGCGGATCAACCTTCGCCCAGGCGGCGCGGTGGGCAGCGTCCTGCCATTCATGCGCGAGGGGCGCGGTGGTGATCGAGGCGGTCTTGGGGCGCAGTTCGGCGGCGAAGGCAAAGGGATCGGCCTTTTGCGGCTGGCGGGTGCCGCCGGGGCCGACGATCTCGAACTTGTAGGCACGACCGGTGCCGATATCGGGCAGGAATATCTCCCAGACGCCGACATCGTTCCGGCGGCGCATGACGTGGCGGGCACCGTTCCAGTCGTTGAAGTCACCGACCACCGAGACGCGCTCGGCATTGGGAGCCCAGACGGCGAAATGGACGCCGGTCGCGCCCTGATGCTCGATCAGATGCGCGCCCAACTTGTCGTACAGGCGGCGGTGGGTGCCTTCGCTCATCAACAGGTCGTCGATGGGGCCGAGAACGGGGCCGAAGCTGTAGGGATCGGTGATCCACCATTCGGCCCCGTGGCCCCGTGCGCGGTACTTCACCGGCTGCGGATCGCCGGTGATCGTGCCTTCGAACAGGCCGTTGGGATCGACGCAAGCGAGGTCGCCGAGCGATCCGCCGGCGAGGTCGAACACAGCCACCGCCTGCGCGCCGGGGACAAGCGCGCGCAAGAAGGTGCCGCCCGGCCCTGCATGGGGACCGAGCAGCGCGAAGGGATCGGCGTTGCGCCCTTCGATCAGCGCCTGAATGGCGGTGGCGGGTGGTTTCACATCACCTTCCAGATGTCCGAGGCATATTGGCGGATCGTGCGGTCCGAGGAGAACCAGCCGACCTTTGCGACATTGTGGATCGCCGAACGCATCCAGCCGTCGCGGTCCTCCCAACGCCGGTCCACCCCGCGCTGCGCGGCGTGATAGGCGTCGAAATCGGCGGCGACCATGAACCAGTCGCCGTCGTAAATGCCGCCCATCAGGCCGGCATAGCGGCCGGGATCGTCGGGCGAGAACACGCCCGAGGCGATGGCGGAGACGGCCTGGCGCAGCTCCGGGCTCGCTTCGATCACCGCGCGGGGATCATAGCCGTCGCGGCGCTTGGCGGCCACCTCATCGGCGGTCAGGCCGAAGATGACGATATGATCGTCGCCGACATGATCCTTGATCTCGACATTGGCACCGTCGAGCGTGCCGATGGTGAGCGCGCCGTTCAGCGCGAACTTCATGTTGCCGGTGCCCGACGCCTCCATGCCCGCGGTCGAGATCTGTTCGGACAGGTCGGCGGCGGGAATGATCTTCTCGGCGAGCGAGACATTATAGTTGGGCACGAAGCCGACCTTGAGCAGATCGCCGACCGAGGGATCGGCATTGATCCGGCGGGCGACATCGTTGGCCAGTTTGATGACCAGTTTCGCATTGTGATAGCTGGACGCCGCCTTGCCCGCGAAGAGCTTTACGCGCGGCACCCAGTCGCGCTCAGGATGGCTGCGGATCTGGTCATAGAGCGCCACCGTCTCGATGATGTTGAGCAACTGGCGCTTATATTCGTGGATTCGCTTGATCTGGACGTCGAACAGCGCGTCCGGATCGATGAGCAGGCCCATGTCGGTCTTGAGATGTTGAGACAGTGCCACCTTATTCGAACGCTTCACGCGCGCGAAACGCTCCCGAAACGAAGCGTCCTCGGCAAATTTTTCCAGATCCACCAGCGCTTCGGCATCGTTGAGGAAGCCGGGGCCAATCGCATCGCGGATCAGCGCGGTCAGATCGGGGTTGCATTGCTGCAGCCAGCGGCGCGGGGTGATGCCGTTGGTCTTGTTGTTGATCCGGTCGGGAAACAGGTGGTGCAGGTCGGCAAACACGGTCTGTTTCATCAGATCGGTGTGGAGCGCCGCGACGCCGTTGACGCTGTGCGAGCCGGCAAAGGCGAGGTTGGCCATGCGGACGCGCCGCTCGCCGCCCTCGTCGATCAGGCTGATGGCGGCGATGGCGCGGTCGTCCACGCCGGCCACCTTGCGCGCTTCGCGTAGCAGGCGGGCGTTGATCGCGTAGACGAGTTGCATGTGACGGGGGAGCAATCGCTCGAACAGGGGGAGCGGCCAGCTTTCCAGTGCTTCGGGGAGTAGCGTGTGGTTGGTGTAGCCGAAGGTGGCGCGGGTGATGTCCCAGGCTTCGTCGAAGGCGAGGTCGTGATGGTCGATCAGCAGGCGCATCAACTCGGCGACCGACACGGCGGGGTGGGTGTCGTTGAGCTGTATCGCCGCCTTGTCGGCGAGCGTGCGGATATTGCCGAAATACTGGATGTGGCGGCGGACGATGTCCTGGATGGAGGCGGAGGAGAAGAAATACTCCTGCCGCAGTCGCAGCTCCTGGCCGGCGGGCGAACTGTCCGACGGGTAGAGGACGCGGACCAGCGTTTCGGCGGCAAGCTGGCCGGCGAGCGCGCCCTGATAATCGCCCGCATTGAAGCGGTCGAGGCGGATGGGGTCGAAGGCCCGCGCCGTCCACAGGCGCAGCGTGTTGACGCGGCGGCCGCGCCAGCCGACGACGGGGGTGTCGACCGCGACGGCCTCCACCGCTTCCTGCGGTTTCCAATGGACGGTGCCTTCCTCGGTGCCGGTGACCTCGCCACCGAAGCCGACGAAATAGGCGCTTTCGCGGCGCTCGAATTCCCAGGGGTTGCCATGGGCGAGCCAGGTTTCGGGAAGCTCCACCTGCCAGCCATCGTCGATGCGCTGGCGGAACATGCCGTTCACATAGCGGATGCCATAGCCATAAGCGGGCACGTCGAGGCTGGCGAGGCTTTCCATGAAGCACGCCGCCAGGCGTCCCAGGCCGCCATTGCCGAGCGCGGCATCGGGCTCGATCTCCTCGATGTCGGCAAGGTCGACACCCAGCGAGCGAAGCGCGGCAGACACCTGTTCCATGACGCCGAGATTGGACAGCGCGTCGCGCAGCAGGCGGCCGATCAGGAATTCGAGGCTGAGATAATAGACGCGCTTGGCGCCGGCGGCGTGGGCCGCCTTGGTGGAGGCCATCCACCGCTCGATGATATCGTTACGGACGGTGAGGATCGTTGCGGCAAGCCAGTCATGCGTCCGCGCGGCCTGCGCGTCCTTGCCGATGCGGTGGACGAGGGTGTCGAGGATCGCGTCGGCGAGCGGCTGGGGATCGTCGACATGGAGGGTGGTGATGGATGCTGTCACGAACGGCCCGTTCAGGATGGTGGAGTTGACAGATTAGTGCGGCGCGGGGCGATGTCACGCACGATTGCTGACATACGTTAGGGGATAGGCGTTAGGGGTTAGGACGGGTCAGCCGAACGCGGCACCCCAGAGCAGCATGATGTTGAGCACGATGATCACGCTGGCGATCACCCAGGCCAGGATGCGCAGCCACGCCGCGCTGGCGAAGTTGCCCATGATCGCGCGGTCGCCGGTGAACTTGACCAGCGGCACGACGGCGAAGGGCAGTTGCAGGCTGAGGATGACCTGGCTGAGCACGAGCAGGCGGGTGGCGCCGGCGTCGCCCATGGCACCCACCACCAGCACCGCAGGGATGATGGCAAGCGCGCGGGTGATGAGGCGGCGCGCCCAGCCGGGGATGCGCAGGTCGAGGAAACCCTCCATCACGATCTGCCCGGCAAGCGTACCGGTGACGGTGGAGTTCTGGCCCGAGGCGAGCAGCGCGACGGCGAAGACGATGCTGGCTGCGCCCACGCCCAGCATCGGGGCGAGGAGGCGGTAGGCCTCGTCGATTTCGGCGATGTCGGTGCGACCGGCGATGTGGAAGGTGGCGGCCGACACGATCAGAATCGCGGCGTTGATGAAGAAGGCGAAGGCCAGGGCCACCGTACTGTCGATGGTGGCGAGGCGCACCGCCTCGCGCTTGCCCTTGTCATCCTCGCTGAATGCGCGGGTCTGCACGACCGAGGAATGGAGATACAGATTGTGCGGCATCACCGTCGCACCGAGGATGCCGATGGCGAGATACAGCATCGCGGGATCGGTGATGATGCGCGTGGTGGGGACGAGGCCGGCGGCGACCGCGGCGGGATCGGGGTGCGAGGCGAACAACTCGAACAGGAAGCAGCCCGCGATCACCAGCAGCAGCGTGACGATGAACGCCTCCAGCTTGCGGAAGCCGAAGCGTTGCAGGGCGAGGATGAC
The DNA here is from genome assembly GCF_946477935.1 of uncultured Sphingomonas sp. Classification (GTDB taxonomy): domain Bacteria; phylum Pseudomonadota; class Alphaproteobacteria; order Sphingomonadales; family Sphingomonadaceae; genus Sphingomonas. Next base: position 10,391 of record NZ_CAMLAC010000052.1, read on the forward strand.
GAACACGTCAAGCGCGGTGATGAGCACGCCCCAGGTGAGTGGCAGGCCGAACAGGAGCTTGAGCGCGATGGCGGTGCCCAGCACTTCGGCCAGATCGCAGGCGATGATCGCGATCTCGCAAAGCAGCCACAGGACGCGCGAGGTGGCCTTGGAATAATGCGCGCGGCAGGCCTGGGCGAGGTCGAGCCCGGCGGCGATGCCGAGCCGTGCGGACAGCGCCTGCAGCACCATCGCCATCAGGTTGGACAGCAGGATGACCGAGAGCAGCGCATAGCCGTAAGCCGAGCCGCCGGCGATGCCGGTCGCCCAGTTGCCCGGGTCCATATAGCCGACCGCGACCAAATAGCCGGGCCCGGCAAAGGCGAACAGGCGGCGCCAGAAGGAGGCTCCTTCGGGAATGGCGACGCTGCGATGGCTTTCGGCGAGCGAACGGCGGACGGGTGCAGCGGCGGTCATGTGTCCCCGGTGTGACGGAGAAGCCTGAACGTCACAAGGGTGCAACCGTTTCGTGGGGGTACAGATAATCCATTTGCCGGATCAGACCGGGGCCGCGTCAGGGCCTGCGCCATAGTGGTGCCAGGTGAAGATCGCGAGTGCGCCGCGGTGCGGGCGCCAGTTTTCGGCCAGCGTGCGGGTGAGCTTTTCGGAAGGGCGCACCTCGTGGCCGAGGATGCGGCCGATCTCGACCTGGACCGCGAGGTCGCCGGCGGGCCAGATATCGGTGCGGCCTTCGGCGAACAGCAGATAGACCTCCGCCGACCAGCGACCGATGCCCTTGACGCGGACCAGTTGTGCGATCGCCTCCTCGTCGTCGGCGGGCAGGTTTTCCAGATCGAGCCGGCCGCTGGTCACCTCCTCGGCGAGACTGCGGGCGTAGCTGGCCTTTTGGCGCGACAGGCCGGCGCCGCGCAGTTGCTCGTCGCTGGCGGCGGCGAGGATCGCCGGATCTTCCGGATTGCCGAGCACCGTGGACAGTTTTAGCCACACCGCGTTGGCGGAGGCGACCGAGACCTGCTGGCCGATGATGGTGCGCAGAAGCGTGCCGTAGCCTCGTTCGCGGATGCGCGGTTCGGGATAGCCGACGCGTTGCAGCGCGGCCGCGATCGTCGGTTCGATCGCGGCGAGCGCATCCATGCTGTCGCGGATCTGCTCAGCGCTCAGCCCCATGATGCTTGATCCGGCCAGGCGGGAACGGCAGAGCGGCGCAAAATCGCAAGGAGCATGATCATGGCCAAGCTTATCGTCGTCACGCGCGAGGGGGAAGAACGCGAGATCGAGGGGCAGGCCGGTTTTTCGGTGATGGAGGTGATCCGCGACGGCGGGATCGACGAGATCCTGGCGCTGTGCGGCGGATGCTGTTCGTGCGCGACCTGCCATGTGCATGTCGACCCGGCCTTTGCCGACAAGTTGCCGCCGATCGGGCCGGACGAGGATGATCTGCTCGATTCGGCGGGCGAGCGGGATCAGTATTCGCGGCTGTCGTGCCAGTTGCCGTTCGGGCCGGCATTTGACGGGATGCGGGTGCGGATCGCGGCGGAGGATTGATTTCGTCTATGCCCTCTTTCCCACGGGGAGAGGGAGGGGCCCGCCGCGAAGCGGTGGGAGGGTGAGGGGTGCCCAACAGTGCTGCACTGCTTGTCTGCCCCTCACCCTTCCCACTGCCTGACGGCAGCGGGCCCCTTCAGCATCAGGTCGTCCATGCCCCCGGCATGGACTAAACAGCGCGGGGCGCTGTTTACCTGATGCTCCCCCGGAGGGGAGAGGGGATAGTTACCGCGCCGCGACCGCGTAGAGCGCGATGGCGGCGGCGTTGGAGACGTTCAGGCTTTCCACCTTGTCGCTGATCGGCAGCTTGGCGAGTTCGTCGCAGTGCGTCTCGGTATTGGCGCGCATGCCTTCGCCCTCGGCGCCGAGCACGATCGCGATGCGCTGATTGCCCATCGTCTGGCCCAGCGTCTGTTCGGCATGGCCGGTCAGGCCGATCCGCCAGAAGCCGGCTTCCGCGATTTCCTCCAGCGCACGGGCGAGGTTCACGACGCGCACCCAGGGCACCGTTTCCAGCGCGCCCGAGGCGGCGCGGGCGACCGTGCCCGATTCGGGCGGCGAGTGGCGGTCCTGCGTGACGATGCCCAGCGCGTCGAACGCCGCGGCCGAGCGCAGGATCGCGCCGACATTGTGCGGGTCCGTCACCTGATCGAGAATGATGAGCGGCCGCTGGTCGCCCTCACCCTGTTGCAGCAGGTCGCCCAGCCAGATGTCCTCCAGCGGATCGACGTCGATCACCAGCCCCTGGTGCGGCGCGTCGCCGGGCACCAGGCGGCCGAGATCGGCGGCGTCGGCAAAGGTCACCGGGATGGTCGGGTCGATCTCGACGTCCAGTTGGCGCAGCGCCTCATGCGTGCCCCAGATCTTTCGTACGGTGCGCGCCGGATTGGCGAGCGCGGCGGTGACCGCGTGGCGCCCCCAGAAGCGGGGGCGGTTCGCGATACCCGTGCTGGGGCGGTGCCCCCGGCGTCCGGTCTGTCGTGCCATCAGTCGTCATCGTCCGTATAAGCAAAGGGATCGGTCACCACCGGCTGCGTCGGCAACGGCGGTCGCGGCAGCGCCTTGTCCGCATTTGCGGCACCAAGCAAGACACCGGCGAGAACGATCGAGGCCTGGCGCATATCCTCCGCCTTCAGATGGTCGAAGGTGTCGGCCGAACTGTGATGGATGCGGCTGCCGTAATCGAGCGGGTCCTGGATGAACTGGAAGCCCTGTACGCCCACCGCTTGCATGAAGACATGGTCGGTGCCGCCAGTCGGGCGCAACGCCACGGTGCCGGCCCCCAGGCCGGCATAGGGGGCGAGCCATTCGCGTAAGGTCGGCACCGCCGCCGGATTATTTTCCGCATACAGGCCGCGCAGCTTGCCCGAGCCGTTGTCGATGTTGAAATAGGCGGCAAGGTCGCCATAGCCGGGCAGCGGCGTCACGGGCCAGCGCTGCGTCCAACCATAATAGCGGGCAAGGCCGGTCTGCGGCGCATCGGACGGGCGGCCGCGGGTCGCCAGATGCTTTTCCACATAGGCCATCGAGCCGAGAATGCCCTGTTCCTCGCCTGACCACAGCGCGAAGCGGATCGTGCGCTTCGGCCGCTGACCGGTGGCGGCGAGGATGCGGGCCGCCTCCATGATCATCGCGGAGCCCGCGGCATTGTCGGCGGCGCCGTCGCCCGCGACCCAGCTGTCCAGATGCGCGCCGGCCATCACATAGCCGGCCTTGGGATCGGTGCCGGGGATTTCGGCGATGATGTTGTAGGCGTTGATGTCCGAATCGTCGTAGCGGACATCGCTCAGGATCTCGATCGTCGGCGGCGTGCCCGACTTGGCGAGGCGGGCGAGGCGGCGATAATCCTCGGCGGCAAGTTCGACGCCGGGCACCTGCGGGGTTTCGCCGCGACCGAACAGATAGCCTTCGCCGTGGAGCAGCTTGCCGTCGCGGTAGGACTGGGTGACATAGGCGACGGCGCCTTCCGCCTTCAGGAACGCATCGAGCTTCTTGGCGAAGTCGAGGCGCTTCAGGCGGCGGTCGGCGGTTTCGGGATCGTTGGTCGGCTGCACGAACACGTCGAGCTTGCCGAGATCTTCGCCGGACAGGCGGCGGAAGGGCGGGTTGCCGGGCTCGTCGCCGGTGCCGGGTAGCGTCACCATGACGATCTTGCCGTTCAGCTTTCCGCGCCACTGTGCGAAATCGCGCTCACGCTTCATCGGGGCGACGATGACGGGGGCGGTGACGGCACCGTTCGTGGCGGGAGTCCAGGCGATGGGAATGGCGGTGAGGGCAAGCGGGCGGGGGCTGACCATGCGCACGCTGGCGCGTTCGATCGACCAGCCGCGGCCGAACTCGAACCCTTCCTTGTGGACGTTCTTCAGGCCCCATTCGCGGAACTTGGCCGCGGTCCAGTCCTCGGCACGGCGCATCGCCGGGCTGTTGGTCATGCGCGGGCCGATCACGTCGGTCAGATGCTGCGCGGTAACCATGACCTGGCTGTGATTCGTGCCCTCGTCGATGATCCGGCCGACCGGGCTGCGATCCTGCGCGACGGCGGGCGAGAAAGCCGCCACCGCGGCGGCGGTGACGAGCAACAGACGCTTCATGAAGGTCCCCCTGAAAGATTGTTGCGCGAGAGGCTAAGCACCTGCCGGCCTGCACGCAAGCGCCCAAACCCCGTTGACAGCACGGCGTCGAATCGGCATTGGGCGCCCTCGCTCTTCGGGAGCGACACCCCGGAAGGGTGGCCGAGTGGTTAAAGGCAGCAGACTGTAAATCTGCCCGCGTGAGCGTACACTGGTTCGAATCCAGTCCCTTCCACCATTACTGCCGATGGGCTATGCGTGTGTCGGCGTCGAATGCGGGCGGGTATAGCACAATGGTAGTGCAGCAGCCTTCCAAGCTGAATACACGGGTTCGATTCCCGTTACCCGCTCCAATTCCTCCCCATCGATGACGAAGACGCCCGGGGCGAACCCGGCTTCATGCGATGCTTACCAAATGCGGTTAGCGTCTGCGTCCATGCTGCACGATCCCGCATTTCCGGTTTCAGACGACGAAGCCAAAGCTCCGCCGCGTCCCCCCTCCGCGGTCAGCCACGGCGTGGGTCTGGCCGGGCTCGCCGGTGCGGTGGCGTGGATCGCGACGGCGCGCGCGCTGCATCTGGACGGCCCCTATGCGGCCCTCGTCAATCTGGCGGCGTGTGGCGTGCCGATGGTGCTGTGGCTGCTGCTGGTGGACAAGGTGCACCGGCGGCCATCGACCGGGATCGACTGGGGCCTGCGCAGGCCGCTTCGCGAGACGCTGGACATCAGCCTGACCAAGCTGGCCGGATTATGGGCGACCTGGGGCGGGATCGCGGTCATCTACGCCACCGGGCGCTTCTATTGGCAGGGGCATTTCGCCTTCGCCATGTGGTGCTTCACCAATGCCGCGCCGGTGCTGCTGGTCGCGTCGATCGGCTATGTGCTGTGGATCGACCGCTATCTGGTCTCCCCGCGTGACGGGGCATGGCATCTGGGAGCGTGGCTTACGGGCCAGGGCGGGGTCGATCGCGATGCGATTTACGGCCATCTGCGCGCCTGGGGGGTGAAGGCGTTCTTCCTGGCCTTCATGGTGGCGGTGGTGCCGCCGGGCTTTGGCGAGTTCGTGCGCGGCGACATGACCACGGTGCTGCACGATCCGGTCGCGCTGGCTAACTGGCTGATCACGCTGATGTTCCTGATCGACGTTGCGTTCGCGACCGTTGGCTATGTGCTGACCATGCGGCCGCTGGATGCGCATATCCGTTCCGCCACGCCCTATGCGGCCGGGTGGACGGCGGCGCTGATCTGCTACCCGCCCTTCATCCTGATGAGCGACGGCGGGCCGCTGGATTACCGGCCGGGTACGGCGGAGTGGAGTTACTGGTTTGCAGGGCATCCGGTGATGCTGAGCGCGATCGGCGCGGTGCTGGTCGCGCTGACCGCCATTTACGCCTGGGCGACGGTGGCGTTCGGCGTGCGCTTTTCGAACCTGACGCACCGCGGCATCCTGACCCATGGGCCTTATGCGTTTTCGCGCCATCCCGCCTATCTGTCGAAGAACCTGTTCTGGTGGATCTCGACCATCCCGGTGCTGTCGACCGGCAGCGTGGTGGATGCGGGCCGGGCGACGATCCTGCTGGGGGTGGTCAGCGGGGTCTATTACTGGCGCGCCAAGACCGAGGAGCGGCACCTGGGCGCCGATCCGGATTATCTCGCCTATAGCGCGTGGATGGCGCGGTACGGCGCGGTGCCGCGGTTTTTTGGGTGGGTGTTTCGTAAAGGACAAGGAGGGGCGAGCGCGGTGCCTGTGGCGGCCCCTCACCCTTCCGCGGCTTTGCCGCTCCCTCCCTCTCCCCAAGGGGGAGAGGGATAAGAAGTCAGAAGCTTTCTTCCGCGTAGACCCGGGACAGGTCGCCGCCCCACGCGCCGTTGTAGCGGTCGAGCAGCGTCTGCGCGGGAACCTTGCCGGTGCGGACGATCTCGCGCAGGGGATCGAGGAAGCCGGTCTCGTTGTCGCCGGCGCCGTTGTAGCGGGCGCGGGCGGCAAGGCCGGCATGGGCGATGTCGAGCACCTCGCCGGCGATGTCGCGCAGGGTGCCGCCGCCGGGAATGGGGGCGCCCAGCGCCTTGGCCGGAACCGCATCGCGCAGCGCCTGACGCTCTTCCAGCGTCCAGTGCTTCACCACGTCCCACGCCGCGTCGAGCGCGGCATCGTCATAGAGCAATCCCACCCACAGGGCCGGTAGCGCACAGATGCGGTTCCACGGGCCGCCATCGGCACCGCGCATTTCCAGAAACGTCTTCAGCCGCACTTCGGGGAAGGCGGTGGAGAGATGGTCGTTCCAGTCGTCCAGCGTCGGCTTCTCGCCGGGCAGGACGGACAGTTCGCCCTTCAGGAAGTCGCGGAAGGACAGGCCGGCGGCGTCGATATACTTGCCGTCACGGTAGACGAAGTACATCGGCACATCGAGCATATAGTCGGCATAGCGTTCGTAGCCGAAGCCGTCCTCGAACACGAAGGGCAGCATGCCGGTGCGCGCGGGATCGGTGTCCGACCAGATATGGCTGCGATACGAGAGCAGGCCGTTGGGCTTGCCCTCCGTAAAGGGCGAGTTTGCGAACAGCGCGGTGGCGAGCGGTTGCAGCGCCAGGCCGACGCGGAACTTCTTGGCCATGTCGGCTTCCGTCGCATAGTCCAGATTCACCTGGATCGTGCAGGTCCGCAGCATCATGTCGAGGCCGAGATTGCCAACGCGCGGCATGTGGCGGCGCATGATATCGTAGCGGCCCTTGGGCATGATCGGCAGTTCGGCGCGCGTCTTGTCTGGCCACATGCCGAGGCCGAGAAAGCCGATGCCCAGTGCCTCGCCCGCGGCCTTCACCTGTGTCAGATGGCGGCCGGTTTCGGCACAGGTTTCGTGCAGATTGTCGAGCGGCGCGCCCGAAAGCTCGAACTGGCCCGCGGGTTCGAGGCTGACGGTGCCGTCGCTGCCGGCGAGCGCGATGACCTTGCCGCCTTCCTCGATCGGCTGCCAGCCATATTGGGTCAACTCGCCCAGCAGCGCGCGGATGCCTGAAGGTTCGTCGTAGGACGGCGCATGATGATCGCCGAGTGCATAGACGAATTTCTCATGCTCGGTGCCGATCCGCCAGCGGTCGCGCGACTTCTCGCCTCGGGCGAAGCTCTGGATGAGCTGGTCGCGCGACTCGATGGGGGCGCTCTTGCTGGTCGAGGCGGATTTTGTCGTCATGAACGGGCCCTTACGCGCGGGGGGAAGGCTGCGCCATAGGGTGAATCAAGCCCAGTCGCCCGATACCCCCATCCACAAGGCGACGGCGGCGGCCGCGGCGGTGTCCGCACGCAGGATGCGGGGGCCGAGACCGATGCCAACGGCCTGAGGCAGGGCACGAATCGCCTCGCGCTCATCGGCGTCGAAGCCGCCTTCGGGGCCGATCAGGATGGCCGCCGGGCTGGGGTGCGCGGCAAAGGCGGCGGCAGCGGAGGTGCCGCCGGTTTCGTCCGCGAAGAACAGGGTGCGCTCCTGCGGCCAGTCGCGCAGCAGGGCGGGCAGTTTCACCGGCTCCACCAGTTCGGGCAGTGCGGTGCGGGCACATTGCTCCGCCGCCTCGATCATGTGGGCGCGAAGTCGCTCGCTATTCGGCTTGTCCACCACCGTGCGGCGGGTGACGACCGGGACGAGCCGGGCGACGCCCAGTTCGCACGCCTTCTCCGCCATCCAGTCGACGCGGTTCTTCTTGAGCGGCGCGGCGCACAGCCACAGATCGGGCACCGGTTCGCGCGGGCGCAGCATCTCTGTGACGTCCAGCGTCAGGTGGCGCTTGCTCACTCCGGTGGCGATGCCCAGCCATTCGCCGGTGCGATCATCGAACAGCTTGACCGGATCGCCGACCCTGGTCCGCATCACGGACAAGAGGTAATGCGCGGCGGGACCGTCGATACGCACGGCGCCGGGCGCGAGCGGCTGGTCGATGAACAGGCGCGGCGTCGATTGCGGCGGCCAGGCGGGGGTGGCGGGCATAGCCGTTGGCTTACACGCGCCGAGCACCTTTTCGAAGCCCGTGCGTTGCTAGGCCCCATGGGAAAACATTACGACCGTGATCTCGCCGCGCTGCAACTGGCGCTTGTCCGCACCCAGGCCGCGATGACGGCGTCGGGCGAGCGCGTGGTGCTGGTGCTGGAAGGGCGCGACGGCGCGGGCAAGGACGGCGCGATCAAACGGATCACCGAGCATCTGTCGGTGCGCTCGACACGGGTCGTGGCGCTGCCCAAGCCATCCGATCGGGAGCGGACGCAGTGGTATTTCCAGCGCTATGCCACGCATCTGCCGGCCGCCGGTGAATTCGTGATCTTCAACCGGTCCTGGTACAATCGGGCAGGGGTGGAGGTGGTTATGGGCTTCTCCACCGCCGCCGAGCAGGAAGCCTTTCTGCGCGACGCGCCCGATTTCGAGCGGATGCTGGTGGAAAGCGGCATCAAGCTGGTGAAGCTGTGGCTGGACATCGACAAGGACGAACAGGCCGATCGGCTGGAGGCAAGGCGCACCGATCCGCTGAAGATGCTGAAAGTGTCCGACATGGATGCGGTGGCGCAGGACAAATGGGCGGACTATTCAGCGGCGCGCGACACCATGCTGACGCGGACGCATACGCCACTGGCACCGTGGCATTGCGTAAGGGCGAACAGCAAGAAGGACGCACGGCTGGCGATCATGCGCCACCTGCTGAAAAGTGTCGCGCCGGCCGAGATTGCGGACACGGTGAAGGCGCCCGACCCGAACATACTGTTCCCGTTCGAGATCCCCGCGATTGCCGACGGTCGTTTGGCAAAATAGAAACGGTCAACGGCGACGGCGGCGGAGCAGCATCCAGGCGACGACGAGCACGGCGACCACCAGCAGCGCGACGCCGCCGATCAGCCCGGCGACACGCAGGATCGCCCAGAACAATGCTTCGACGAAACGGCCGACCGCGACCGACAGGCCGATCATGCGACAGGGGGTGCGGGCGACGACATCGCGCCACCATAGCGGCACGCACCCTTGCGCACCAAGTGCCACGCCCATAACCCGTTCCACATGCAGATCGACATCGTTCCCGACAGCGAGCATCGCGGCCTGGTCGGCCGTTTGCCCCCGAAGATGCGCGGGCTGGCGCTGCTGGCGCGGCTCGACCGGCCGATCGGGTGGTGGCTGCTGTTCTGGCCGGGGGCGTGG
>NZ_CAMLAC010000053.1 GCF_946477935.1 uncultured Sphingomonas sp.
CTCCCGCCCCGGCCCCTGCGGCTGGTCGGCATGGCGGAAGCGGCCCGTGCGTGCCATTTCCTCGGCATAGGCGCGCGCACTCGCCACCAGCCTGTCGTTCCAGGTCAGCGGCGCGACCCCCACCGCGGCCCGCGCCGCATTCTGCCCATCCAGCATCGCCCGGCGCAACAACCCCTCGCCCCGCGCGACCGGCGCGGTGGAGGGGCGCGGCTCGACCACGCGTTCGGGCCCTTGCGCACAAGACGCAAGCATCAACAGCGCGGCGATCAGCGGGTGGCGTAACGGGATCATCACGGCCATATCGGCGCGCATCATGCCTGCCGCAACGTCCCCCGATCTCGCGCTCTACGTCCATTGGCCGTTCTGCGTTTCCAAATGCCCCTATTGCGACTTCAACAGCCATGTCCGCGAGGCCGTGGATCAGGACCGTTGGCGCGACGCGCTGCTCGCCGACCTCGCGCATGAGGTTGCCGCGCTGCCCGGCCGGCGGCTGGGGTCGATCTTCTTCGGCGGCGGCACCCCCTCGTTGATGCCGCCCGCCACCGTCGCGGCCATCCTGAACGCCGCCGAGCGCGCCTGGGGCTTCGCACCGGATATCGAGATCACGCTGGAGGCGAACCCCTCTTCCGTGGAGGCGGCGCGCTTCGCCGATCTGGCGGCCGCCGGCGTCAACCGCGTCTCGCTCGGCCTGCAGGCGCTGGACGATGCCGCGCTACGCTTCCTCGACCGCGCGCACGGCGTGGACGAGGGGCTGCGCGCCCTCGCCACCGCACAGGCCAATTTCCCGCGTGTCAGCTTCGATCTGATCTATGCGCGCCCCGACCAGCCGCTGGCGGCGTGGGAAGCCGAACTCGCCCGCGCCCTGTCGTTCGGCACCGAGCACCTCTCGCTCTACCAGCTCACCATCGAACCCGGCACCCGCTTCGCCACCGAAGCCGCCGCCGGCCGCCTCACCATCCCCGATGGCGACGCCGCCGCCGATCTGTTCGAGGCGACCCGCAGCCTGACCGCCGCTGCCGGCCTCCCCGCCTATGAAACCTCCAACCACGCCCGGCCCGGCGCGGAGAGCCGCCACAACCTGACCTATTGGCGCTATGGCGATTATGCCGGCATCGGCCCCGGCGCGCACGGGCGGCGCACCGGCCACGCCACCACGCGCCGTCGCAAGCCGGAGAACTGGCTGTCCGCGGTCGATCGCAACGGCCACGGCATCGAGGTGGAGGATCGCCTCGCCCCCGTCACCCGCGCCACCGAGGCGCTGGTCATGGGCCTGCGCCTGCGCGAAGGCGTCGACCTCAACCGCATCGAAGCGCTCGCCCAAGGCAAACCGATGATCGACGAAACTGCGGTCGCGCGCCTTTCCACCCACGGCCTGATCACCCGCGACGGCCAACGCCTGATCGTGACGGAGCCCGGCGCGCTGCTGCTCGACGCGATCCTGCGCGACGTCGTGCTGGCCTGAGCCGGGGCTTGCCCCTCCCCTTCAGGGGAGGACTTGGGGTGGGGCGCTTCCACAAACGCCATGCGTCGGGCGCCATGCGTCGGGAAGCGCCTCAGCCCGGCCCCGTTCAACTTATCTCCCGAACCCCGTCGGCGCAGGCGAGACCGTCACGGTCGTGCCGCCGCGTATCTCCTGCACCTCCAGCGCGCGCTCGGCCACGCCGTCGCGGCCGAAGCGGAACGCGCCGTCGATCCCGGCAAAGCCGTCCTGGTCGCGCAGTCGCGCCTCGGGGAAGGGCGAACCCACCTTCCAGTCGCGCGCGATGCGCACGGTCAACAGCACCGAGTCGTAGCCCAGGCTGGACAGCCGGTACGGCGCCGCGCCGAAGCGGGCACGGTATTTGGTGGCGTATTGCCGGTACAGATTGTTCGACACGCTGGCGAACCACGCGCCACTCAGCGGCGCCCGCGACGCGATCGACGCTTCCGAATTCCACAGCTCGGTGCCCAGCAGCCGCGTATTGGCGCCCGGTCCACGCTTGATGACGGGCGCCGCCGCCGCTGCCGCCGCGCCGCCATCGGCGATCAGCACCGCGTCATAGGGCGCCTTTGCCGCCAGCCGCTGTGCGGCCCCTGCGATGCCGCCCGCCACGCGGCCATAGGGTTGCAGCGAGACGACCTGACCGCCCGCCCCTTCCACCGCGCGCAGGAACGCGGTCGACGCGCGCTCGCCGTACAGGCCGTTGGGCACGAGGCCGGCAAAGCTGGTCACGCCGCGCTCGCGGGCGAAGGCGACGACGCGCTCGATCGATTGCCCCGGTGCATAGCCCATCAGATAGGTGCCGTTGCCCCCGACGCCGGCATCGTTCGAGAAGCTGACCACCGGCACGCGCGCCGCGCGCGCGATCGGCGCCACCGCGCGCACGTCGTCGGACAGCAAAGGCCCCAGGATCAGTTGCGCGCCCTCCGCGATCGCGCGCTGGGCCGCCGCCGCCGCGCCGGTGGCGGTGTCATAATTGGTGATCCGCACCTTGTCGTTCTGGGTATCGAGCAGCGCCAGCATCGTTGCATTGGCGATCGATTGTCCGACACCCGCATTGCTGCCGGACAGCGGCACCAGCAACGCGACGCGGTTGCGCGCCGTATCGCGCGGGATGCCCGCCTCCACGGTCGGCGCTTCCTCCGCCGGTCGCGTCGCCTCGCGCGGCGGCGGTGCCTCCACCGGCCCGCGCGGCACCAGCGTCTGACAGGCGCCCAGCAGACAGGCCGCCGCCAGCGCCATCCAGCGCCTGGCACTGCCGCCCCGCATGGCAAGCTTCGGTTGTATTGGCGCTGCTGCCTCTGCCATGACGTCCCCTGTGACCAACCTTACGACCAAACTCGATCCCGGCCTGTATATCGTCGCCACGCCGATCGGCAATCTCGGCGACCTTTCTCCACGCGCCGCCAGCGTCTTGGCCGCCGCTGACGTCATCGCGGTGGAGGACAGCCGCGTCACCGCCGGCCTGCTCCGCCACATCGGCGTCAAGCGCCCCATGCAACCCTCTCACGACCACAACGCTGAACACGTCCGCCCCGCGCTCATCGCGCGCATGGGGGTGGAGGCGGTGGCGCTGGTTTCGGACGCGGGCACGCCGCTGATCTCGGACCCCGGCTACAAGCTGGTGCGCGATGCGCGTGCCGCGGGTCATGCGGTGGTGACGATCCCCGGCCCCTGCGCCGCGATCGCCGCGCTGACCCTTGCCGGCCTGCCCACCGACCGCTTCCTGTTCTGCGGCTTCCTCCCCCCCAAGGAAAAGGCGCGCGCCGATGCCATCGCCGAGATCGCGGCCGTCCGCGCCACGCTGGTCTTCTATGAATCCGGCCCGCGCCTCGCCGCCACGCTGTCCGCGCTGGCCACGGGGCTGGGCGACCGCGAGGCGGCGGTGACGCGCGAGATCACCAAACGGTTCGAGGAAGCGGTGACCGGCACGCTCACCACCCTGGCGGAACGCTATGCCGAGGGCGGCCCCAAGGGCGAGATCGTCGTCGTCGTCGCGCCCCCCGGCGAGGCCCCACCCCCCAGCGAGGAGGATGCCGACACCGCGCTTGCCGAAGCGCTCACCCGTCTCCCCGCCTCCAAGGCCGCGGGCGAAGTGGCGAAGCGCTTCAACCTCGATCGCAAGGCGCTCTACGCCCGCGCGATGGCGATGAAGGACGCGCAGTAAGGAACACCCGCCTCCCTCGCCGGTTCGCATGTCCGACAAAGGGGACGATGATGCCAGTATCGACAGCGGATCGGGATGCGCGCGGGCGCGGGGCGACCAGCCCGTGGGCGGTGCCGCCGCGCGGGTGGAAGGACGTGCTGCTGCGGAGCTGGCGCGAGGCGGGCGCGGACAATATCAGCCTGATCGCCTCGGGCGTCGCCTTTTGCGCGATCCTCGCCCTGGTGCCGATGCTGGGCGCGGTGGTCCTCAGCTATGGCCTGTTCGCGACGCCGCAGACGGTGGTCGAGAATGTCCGCACCTTGATGGAGGTGATGCCGACTGACGCCGCGCAGTTGATCGGCGAGCAACTGGCGAATCTGGTCACCACGTCCGACGGCAAGAAGGGGTTCGGCCTTCTCATCGCGCTCGCCATCGCACTGTACGGCGCGATGAAGGGGGCGACCGCGGTCATCACCGCGCTCAACATCGCGTATGACGAGGAGGAGGGCCGCGGCTTCATCGCGCTCAATCTGCTGGCGCTGGGCATCACCGCCGGGGCGGTGGTGCTGGCAGTGCTGGCGATCGTCGCGATCACCGCGCTGGGTGCCTTGCAGAGCCTGTTTCCCGAACTGCCAGGTGTGCTGGTCACCGCGGGCAAGATCCTGTCCTATCTGGTGATGACCGGGGTCGCGGCGGCGGCGGCGGCGACGCTTTATCGCTTCGGGCCGGACCGCGACCATGCGCGCTGGGTCTGGCTGACGCCCGGATCGCTGCTCGCCGCGCTCATCTGGCTGCTGGTGACGCTCGGCTTCGGCTTCTATGTCGCCAATTTCGGCAGCTACAACGCCACCTATGGATCGCTGGGCGCGGCGGTCGTGCTGCTCACCTGGCTGTATCTGTCGGCCTATATCCTGCTGCTCGGGGCCGAGCTGAACTGCGAACTGGAACGCCAGACGACCAAGGACACCACCACCGGCCCGGCGCGTGCCATGGGCGACCGCAACGCCTATGCCGCCGACACGGTGGCAAGCGGCACCGCCGCGGTCCATACCGGTCCCGAACAGGCCGAACACGCCGGCCCGGTGCGCGAGGCGGCACAGGGCTACGCCCTGACCCGCGTCGTTCCCGGCAGGGGTGGACTGGTGCCCACCCTGCTCGTCACCGGCGGTCTTGCGCTGCTGCGCCGTCGCGGACGCGGCCGTGCGGGCGCCGCGCTGCTGGCGGCGGGCGGTACGATCAGCTTCCTGCGCCGCCGCTGACGTCCGTGCGAACGCCCTCTCCCGCCCGCCGCGCCGCCGAATTCGCCGGGCGCCGCGGCGAACGTCTGGCCGGCTGGTGGCTGCGGCTGAAGGGCTGGCGTATCCTCGACCGCCGCGTCCGCACCCCCGCGGGCGAGGTCGACATCGTCGCGCGCAAGGGCACCCTCGTCGCCTTTGTCGAGGTGAAGACGCGCAAGTCCGCCAACGACCTGGCCTTTGCGATCGACGAGCGTCGCCTGTCCCGCGTCGCGGCCGCGGCGGAAATGCTGGCGCCGGACTATGCGGGGCCGGGTGACGATATCCGCATCGACGTCATCCTGCTCGCCCCCGGCGCCCGCCCGCATCATATCGAGAATGCGTGGCAACCCTGAGGCCCTCCGGATGACAGGGCTCACGCCGCCCCCTACATGCCGCGACGACCATCTTCCGAAAGGATCACCATGCCGCTCACCGTCGCCGTCCAGATGGACCCGCTCGACCAGATCAACATCGCGGGCGACTCCACCTTCGCGCTGATGCTGTCGGCGCAGGCGCGCGGCCACCGGCTGTTCCATTATGCCGCGGAGGATCTCAACTGGTCCGATGGCCGGCTGTGGACGAAGGCGCATCCCGTCACCGTGCAGCGGGTGGCGGGCGATCATTTCCGCTTCGAGGCACCGGTCAGGCTCGACCTCGGCGACGAGGCGGATGTGGTGCTGATGCGGCAGGATCCGCCCTTCGACCTGGGCTATATCACCGCCACCCACCTGCTGGAGCGGATCGCGCACAAGACCCTGGTGGTGAACGACCCCGCCCAGGTCCGCAACGCACCGGAAAAGATCTTCGTGCTGGACTATGCCCGGTTCATGCCGCCGACGCTGGTCACCCGCTCGCTCGATGAAGCGCGCGCCTTTCTGGCCGAGCATGGCGAGATCGTGGTGAAGCCGCTGCACGGCAATGGCGGCAAGGCGATCTTCAAGGTCGGCAGCGACGGCGCGAACCTGTCCGCGCTGATCGAGGTGTTCAACCAGACCTGGCGCGAACCGCACATGATCCAGGCCTTCCTGCCCGCCGTCGCCAGGGGGGACAAGCGGATCGTGCTTGTCGATGGCGAGGTGGCGGGCGCGATCAACCGCCTGCCCGGCGAAGGCGAGATCCGCTCCAACCTGGCGGTCGGCGGATCGGCGGAAAAGACCGAGCTGACGGCGCGCGAACGCGAAATCTGCGAAGCGCTCGGCCCCGAACTCCGCGCGCGTGGCCTGTTGTTCGTCGGCATCGATGTGATCGGCGGCGAATGGCTGACCGAGATCAACGTCACCTCCCCCACCGGCATCGTCGCGATCGAACGCTTCGACGGCACCGATGTCGCCGGCCTGATCTGGGACGCGATCGAACGGAAAGTGAAGCGCTGAACACCCCCTCGCCCCTCCGGGGAGAGGGAGGGGCCCGCCGCGAAGCGGTGGGAGGGTGAGGGGCAGACCAGCAGTGCTGCGCTGCTTGGCACCCCCTCACCCTTCCCACTGCCTGGCGGCAGCGGGCCCCTTCCCTCTCCCCGGCGGGGAGAGGGAACCCCGCACCGCCCCCACGGGTAATCCCCTCTGAACCATGACCGATTTCATCCTGAACCTCATCGCCTGGGGCGGCTATTTCGGCATCTTTCTGCTCATGGCGCTGGAAAACGTCGTGCCGCCGGTGCCCTCCGAGGTCATCATGGGGCTGGGCGGCATGGCGGTCGCGCGGGGTGACATGGCGATGATCCCGCTGATCCTGTGGGGAACGCTGGGCACCACCGCCGGCAACTATTTCTGGTACTATATCGGCCGGCACATCGGCTACGAACGCTTCCGCCCCTTTATCGACCGGCATGGCCGCTGGCTGACGATGGAATGGGAGGATGTCGAACGGCTGCACCGCTTCTTCGTGAAGCATGGCCAGTGGGTGGTGTTCGTCTTCCGCTTCATGCCCGCCTTTCGCACGATCATCTCGCTGCCCGCGGGCATGACGCGGATGCCGCTCTGGCGCTTTCTGCTGTGGACCTTTGCGGGCAGCACTATCTGGAACGCGATCCTGGCCTATGCCGGGCTGCTGCTGGGCTCGCGCTTCGAGGTGCTGGACCGTTATGTCGGCCCCGCCGCTGTCGCGCTGACCGTGATGATCATCATCGGCTATATCTGGCGCGTCATCACCTGGAAGCCGCGCGCCGGGCGGTGATCGCGCTTCAAGCCCGCGGATGCGCGTTGCGGTACACATCCAGCAGGTGCGCGGCGTCCACCGCAGTATAGACCTGCGTCGAACTCAGGCTGGCATGGCCCAGCAACTCCTGCAACTGCCGCAGGTCGGCGCCGCGCCCCAGCAGATGCGTCGCGAAACTGTGGCGCAGCGCATGCGGCGTCACCCGGTCGCCCAGGTCCAGCCGCGCCCGTGCCGTCCGTACCGAGCGGCGCACGATCGCCGGTGACAGCACCCCGCCCCGCGCGCCGCGGAACAGCGGCTCGTCGCGCTCCAGCCGCCAGGGTTGTTCGGCGGCATAGGCCTCGATCGCACGGGCGACCTGCGGCAGCAGCGGCACGATGCGGGTCTTGCCGCGCTTGCCCACCACCCGGATCGTCTCGCCCAGCGGCAATGCGCCGGCGGGCAGCGCCAGCGCCTCGCCGATGCGCAACCCCGCGCCGTAGAGCAGCATCAGCACCGCCCAGTTGCGCGCTGCGATCCACGGCACGCGCGCGTCCTCCGACACCTCCTCCGCCAGTGCGATCACCTCGGCCGGCGCCACCGGCCGCGGCACCCCGACCTTCACCCGCGGCCCACGCAGCCGCGGCGCCTCGACGCCCGCCCACTCCAGAAACGACCGCACCGCCGACAATTCCCGCGCCGCCGACGCGTTGGACAGCTCCTCCCCCCGCCTGTGCGCCAGAAACGCCCGCAAATCCGCCGCCGTCACCCGCGCCAGATCGGCCCGCGTCACCCGGTTGCCCCCCACGCTCTCGCTCCAGTGCCCCCCTAGAAACGCCAGCAATCGCTCCGCCGTCGCCTGATAAGCCCGCACGGTATGCGGCGAACGGCGGCGCGCGTTCGCCAGATGATCGGCAAACGCCAATGGCAGGATCGCCTCCCGCCCCACTTTATCTGTTTTGCTCAACGACCTGACGCATCCGTGGAGGAATATTAACCTTGCCGATCTTAGACGGTCCCATGGCCTCCTCAACCCTATCCCTCGACCCTGTGTTCGACGAAGAGCGGCGATTGGCGGCACTTCAGGCACATGCGCTACTCGACAGCGAGCCGGAGCGGGAGTTCGATGCGCTGGTCAGTCTGGCAGCGGATATGCTCGGTTGCCCGCTGGCCGCGCTCACCCTGATCGACCGGGATCGTTTGTGGGTGAAGGCGGGCGTCGGCGATCTGCCGGTCCAGGTGCCACGCAGCGTCGCGATCTGCAATCACACCATCCGCAAGCCGGACCAGTTCGTCGTCGACGATCTCACCCTGGATGCCGATTTCGCCGACAACCCACTTGTGACCGAAAACGGCCTGCGCTTCTACGCGGGTATGCCGATCCATGCACCCGATGGGCAAGGGATGGCACAGCCCATCGGATCGCTGTGCGTGATGGATGCCACGCCGCGCTCGCTCAATGAAGCCGGAATGCGCACGTTGCGCCATCTGACGACGCTGGCCGAGGCGCTGATCGCCGCCCGCGCCATCGCGCGGCGCGCCACCCATATCGCCGAACTCAGCGAACGCCAGGCCAGCGATCTGCGCACGAAGGACCGCGTCTTCCAGCAGGCCGAACGCATCTCGATGATCGGATCATGGCGCCTGTCGATACCCGATCGGATCGCGTCCTGGTCGGACGGCGTGTTCCGCATCCACGAGCTGCCGCTGGGCGTCGAACCCGATATCGACACCGCGATGAACTATTATCCGGAGCGTGAGCGCCAGAAACTGAACGATGCCGTCGCCCACGCCCTTGATACCGGCATATCCTTCGACCTGGAGCTGGATTTCACCACCGCCACCGGCCGCCTGCGGCGCGTGCGGGTGATGGGCGAGCGTGAGGAAAGCGATGGGCAGGTAACCGCCATCGTCGGCGTGTTCCAGGACATTACCGACCGCCATGCGCTGGAGGTGACGCTGCGCCGCTCCGCCAGTACCGATGCGTTGACCGGCATCTGCAACCGCGCCGCGTTCGACCGCGCACTAGAAGCGGCCATCGATCATGCGCGCGATTCAGGCGACCTCATGGCCCTCGCGCTGATCGATCTGGATGGCTTCAAGCTGATCAACGACACGCTCGGACACATGGCCGGCGACGACATCCTTCGCGAAGTCGGCCGCCGTCTACGCGCGCCCTGGCTGCAGGGCTGCTATGTCGCACGGCTCGGCGGCGACGAGTTCGGGGTGATCGTCGAGGATGCCGGCCTGCTCGCCCGTTTCGAACAGTTCCGCCAGCAACTCGAGGAAACGCTGTCGGTATCGGTGACGGCAGAAGGGCTGACGATGACCTGCGCGGGCACGGTCGGCATGCGCCTGTGGACACCGGACACGCAGACCGTGCGCGACTTCGTCCACCGCACCGATGCGATCCTCTATGCCGCCAAGCGCGCCCGCGTCGGCGAGCGCCGCAAGGGCGATCGGCGCCGCGCCGCCTGATCCCGCAACGCTTCGGGGTTCACGCTTTGACGTCCAGTGCCCATATAGCGCGGCCATGTCCTCGCGTGCCCGCGTCCTCGTCCTGAACTCCGCGCTCGGTCCCCTCGACTACCGCGTGCCACACGGCATGACGGTGGAGCCGGGGTCGATCGTCGTCGCTCCGCTCGGCCCCCGCCAATTACTGGGCGTGGTGTGGGAGCCCGAGCGGATGCCCTCGGATGCCGAGGTCGGCGATAATCGCCTGCGCCCGCTGCTTGGGGTCGCCGACGTGCCGCCGCTGGGCACCGCACTGCGCCGCCTGATCGAATGGACCGCCGATTATTATCTGGCACCGCCGGCCGCGGTGGTTCGCATGGCGCTGTCCTCCAACGCCGCGCTGGAGGGCGCGCGCACCGCAACCGAATACCGCGTCACCGGCCACGTTCCCGATCGCCTGACGCCGCAGCGCGCGCAGGCGCTTGAGCGGATCGGCGACCGGCAGGGGCTGATCCGCGAGCTGGCGACGATCGCCGACGTGTCCGACGCGGTGATCCGCGGTCTCGTCAAGGTCGGCGCGATGGAGGGGGTGGAAGTCGACATCGACAGTCCATTTCCGCTCCCCGACCCCGCGCACCACGTTCCTGCGCTCTCCACCGATCAGCAGGCGGCGGCCGATCGCCTCGTCGCCGATGTCGCCGCGCACAGTTTCGCGCCCGTGCTGCTCGACGGGGTGACGGGTTCGGGCAAGACCGAGGTGTATTTCGAGGCGGTGGCGGCGGCCGTGCGCGAGGGGCGGCAAGTGCTGGTCCTGCTGCCCGAGATCGCCTTGACCGAGCCCTTTTTGAAACGCTTCCACGACCGCTTCGGCTGCGAGCCGGTGGCCTGGCATTCGGGCCTGCGCTCGACGCAGCGGCGGCGTGCGTGGCGGGCGATCGCCAGCGGTCAGGCGCTGGTGACGGTGGGTGCGCGCTCCGCCCTGTTCCTGCCTTATCGCAATCTCGGCCTGATCGTGGTCGATGAGGCGCACGAAACCAGCTTCAAGCAGGAAGACGGCGTACATTATCATGCGCGCGACGTGGCGGTGATGCGCGGCAAGTTCGAACCCTGTCCCGTCATTCTCGCCTCCGCCACTCCTGCGATCGAAACCCGTCAGCAGGTCGCGCAAGGCCGCTATGCCGAGGTCAAGCTGCCCGGGCGCTTCGGTGCCGCCGAGATGCCCGCCATCGCCGCGATCGACCTGATCCACGAGCCGCCCGAGCGCGGCCGCTGGATTTCTCCCCGGCTTGTCAAGGCGATGACCGAAACGCTGGAAAAGCGTGAACAGTCGCTGCTCTTCCTCAACCGGCGTGGCTATGCGCCGCTGACGTTATGCCGCACCTGCGGCCAACGCTTCCAATGCCCTAACTGCACCGCCTGGATGGTCGAACACCGCCTCGTCCGCCGCCTCGCCTGTCACCATTGCGGCCACGTCCTCCCCACCCCGCGCGCCTGCCCCGAATGCCAGGGCGAAGACACCCTCGTCGCCTGCGGCCCCGGTGTCGAGCGCATCGCAGACGAAGTTACCGCGTTGTTTCCACAGGCAAAAACGGCGGTCGTCACCTCCGACACCATCTGGTCCCCGGCAAAGGCCGCCGAGTTTGTCGGTCGCATGGAAGCGGGCGACATCGACATTGTGGTCGGCACCCAACTGGTGACCAAGGGCTATCACTTTCCGAACCTGACGCTGGTCGGGGTGATCGATGCCGATCTGGGGTTGGAGGGCGGCGACCTGCGTGCGGCCGAGCGAACCTTCCAACAGATCTGCCAGGTATCAGGGCGCGCGGGGCGTGGCGAGAAGCCGGGACAGGTGTTCATCCAGACGCACAGCCCGAAGGCCAGCGTCATGCAGGCGCTGGTGACCGGGGATGCCGAATCCTTCTACGCGGCCGAAACCGAAGCGCGACGCGACGCGGGCGCGCCGCCCTTCGGCCGCTATGCCGCGATCGTGGTGTCGTCGGAGGAACAGGCGGCGGCGCAGGAGATCGCCAGCCTGATCGGGCGTCGTGCGCCGGAGGTGGAAGGCATGCAGGTGTACGGCCCCGCCCCCGCGCCGCTCGCCATGTTGCGCGGCCGCCACCGCTATCGCCTGCTGGTCCACGCCCGCCGCGCGCTCGACGTGCAGGGGGTGATCCGCGAATGGCTGGGCGCGCTGGAATGGTCGCCCAAGGTCAGGGTCGCGGTGGACGTCGACCCTTACAGCTTCCTGTAGCCGCCGCGCCGGGCGGCGCGGTTCAGCCTGCGTGTTCGGCCAGGATGGTCAAACCCTTGGGCGTGACCTCGGCAAAGCCACCGCGGATCGTCAGCGTCTCGGGCTCGCCCTTTTCGGTGCGGTGGATACGCAGTGCGCCGTCGCGGATCGTCGACATGAAGGGTGCATGCCCTTCCAGCACGCCGAAGTCGCCCTCGGTGCCGGGAACGACGACCATGTGCACCTCCTCCGAGCGGAGGAGCTTTTCGGGGGTGACGAGTTCGAAGTGCAGCATTCTGGTAAGCTCCCCCCTCCCGCTCGCGGGAGGGGCTGGGGGAGGAAAGTTCGGGACAGGCCCCGCGTCGCGCGGGGCCATGCCCGGCCCCCTCCCGCGTGCGGCAGGAGGGGGCAGGTGCCTTTAGGCTTCCTTGGCCATCTTCTCGGCCTTGGCGACGACTTCGTCGATGCCGCCGACCATGTAGAAGGCCGCCTCGGGCAGATGGTCATACTCACCATCGACCACCGCCTTGAACGAGCGGATCGTGTCCTCGATCTGCACGAACTTGCCGGAGATGCCGGTGAACACCTCCGCGACGTGGAAGGGCTGCGACAGGAAGCGCTGGATCTTGCGCGCGCGGGTCACGGTCAGCTTATCCTCTTCGGATAGCTCGTCCATGCCCAGGATCGCGATGATGTCCTGCAGCGACTTGTAGCGCTGGAGCAGCGACTGCACCGCGCGCGCGGTATCGTAGTGCTCCTGGCCCACCGTGCGCGGCTCCAGCACGCGGCTGGTCGAATCGAGCGGATCGACCGCCGGATAGATGCCCAGCTCCGAGATTGCGCGGTTGAGCACCGTCGTTGCGTCCAAGTGCGCGAAAGACGTCGCCGGTGCCGGATCGGTCAAGTCGTCCGCAGGCACGTACACGGCCTGGACGCTCGTGATCGAACCCTTGTTGGTCGAGGTGATGCGCTCCTGCAGCGCGCCCATGTCGGTCGACAGCGTCGGCTGGTAGCCCACCGCCGACGGAATACGGCCGAGCAGTGCCGACACCTCGGCACCCGCCTGGGTGAAGCGGAAGATGTTGTCGACGAAGAACAGCACGTCCTGCCCTTCCTGGTCGCGGAAATATTCCGCGATGGTCAGGCCCGACAGCGCGACGCGGGCACGCGCGCCCGGCGGCTCGTTCATCTGGCCGAACACCAGCGCGACCTTCGAGCCCTCCGAAATCGGATTGCCGTCCGCGTCCTTGGCGATGACGCCCGCGTCCAGGAACTCGTGATACAGGTCGTTGCCCTCACGCGTCCGCTCGCCGACGCCCGCGAACACCGAGGTGCCGCCGTGCCCCTTGGCGATGTTGTTGATCAGCTCCTGGATCAGCACGGTCTTGCCGACGCCGGCGCCGCCGAACAGGCCGATCTTGCCGCCCTTGGCATAGGGAGCGAGCAGATCGATGACCTTGATGCCGGTGACCAGGATCGCGCTTTCGGTCGACTGGTCGATGAACTCCGGCGCCTTGGCGTGGATCGGCGCACGCAGATCGGTGCCCACAGGGCCACGCTCGTCGATCGGCTCGCCGACGACGTTCATGATGCGGCCCAGCGTCGCCGGACCCACGGGAACGCTGATCTGCGCACCGGTGTCGGTCACGGTCTGGCCGCGGGTCAGGCCCTCGGTCGCATCCATCGCGATAGTACGGACAGTGTTCTCGCCGAGATGCTGCGCGACTTCGAGCACCAGCCGGTTGCCGTTATTGTCGGTCTCCAGCGCCGACAGGATCGCGGGCAACTGGTTGGGAAAGTGCACGTCGACGACGGCGCCGATGACCTGCGCGATGCGTCCCACATTGTTCGTCTGGCCCGTCGACTGGATCGGGCGGATATCGTCAGCGGCGGTTGCCATGGCGGTTCTTCCTGCTTCGAAACTTAGAGCGCTTCGGCGCCCGAGATGATTTCCACCAGTTCGGTCGTGATCGCGGCCTGGCGGGTGCGGTTATATTGGATGGAAAGGCGGTTGATCATGTCGCCCGCGTTGCGCGTGGCGTTATCCATCGCGTTCATGCGGCTGCCCTGTTCCGACGCGGCGTTTTCCAGCAGCGCGCGGAAGATCTGCACCGCGACGTTGCGCGGCAACAGGTCATCCAGGATCGCCTCTTCGCTGGGCTCATACTCGACCACGGCATCGGCAGACGCCGCCGTCTTCACGGGCTGCGGCGGCACGGGTACCGGAATCAGTTGCTGCCCGACCGGCTCCTGCACCAGTGCC
The DNA here is from genome assembly GCF_946477935.1 of uncultured Sphingomonas sp. GTDB lineage: Bacteria > Pseudomonadota > Alphaproteobacteria > Sphingomonadales > Sphingomonadaceae > Sphingomonas. Next base: position 13,984 of record NZ_CAMLAC010000053.1, read on the forward strand.
GAGACGAACTTGGCATAGAACAGGTGCGCGACGTCGAACTCGCCGCGGCCATAGCGCGCGATCAGATCGTCGGCGATCGCCCGCGCATCGTCGAACGCCACCGACTTGATCTGGCCCATCTCGTGATCGGCCAGGATCGCGTTCGGGAAGAAGCGACGCAGCACGCGGCCCTTCTTGCCGGCGATGTAGAACTTCACCGTCTTGCCCTGCGCGACCAGCTCGTCGGCCTTGCGACGCGCGGCACGCACGATGTTGGTGTTGAACGCACCGGCCAGACCACGCTCGGAGGTCGCGACGACGAGAAGCTGCACCTGATCCTTGCCGGTGCCCGCCAGCAGCGGCGACGCGCCGGTGCCGCCGACGCGGCCGGCCAGGCTGGCCATCACCGCCTCCAGGCGCTCGGCATACGGACGGCCGTTCTGCGCCGCTTCCTGCGCACGGCGCAGCTTGGCGGCGGCGACCATCTTCATCGCCTTGGTGATCTTCTGGGTCGACTTGACCGAGTTGATCCGAACTTTGAGGGCCTTGAGGCTTGCCATCTTGGTCCTTGTTTCTCCCCCGCCCCAAGGCGAGGGTTGCCATCAACGGAAGCGCTTGGGGCGGCCCCTCACCCAACCCCCTCCCCGGCGGGGAGAGGGCTATGGTTCACTTACGCGAAGGTCTTCGCGAACTGGTCGAGTGCGGCCTTGAGCTTGCCCTTGGCCTCGTCGCCCAGATCCTTGGTGTCGCGGATCAGGCCCAGCACGCCGGCATGGTTGGCGCGCAGATCGGCGAGCATCGCCGCCTCGTAGCGCGTCACCTGCGCGACGGGGACGTTGTCCAGATAGCCTTGCGTACCCGCAAAGATCGACGCCGTCTGCTCTTCGAAGGGCAGCGGGTTGAACTGCGGCTGCTTCAGCAGCTCGGTCAGGCGCGCACCGCGGTTCAGCAGCTTCTGCGTCGAGGCGTCCAGGTCCGAGCCGAACTGCGCGAACGCCGCCATCTCGCGGTACTGCGCCAGCTCCAGCTTGATCGAGCCCGACACCTTCTTCATCGCCTTGGTCTGCGCGGCCGAGCCGACCCGGCTCACCGACAGGCCGACGTTGATCGCCGGGCGGATGCCCGCGAAGAACAGGTCGGTTTCGAGGAAGATCTGGCCGTCGGTGATCGAGATCACGTTGGTCGGGATATAGGCCGACACGTCGCCCGCCTGCGTCTCGATGATCGGCAGCGCGGTCAGCGACCCGTTGCCGTTCTCGTCGTTCATCTTCGCCGCGCGCTCCAGCAGGCGCGAGTGGAGATAGAACACGTCGCCGGGATAGGCCTCGCGGCCCGGCGGACGACGCAGCAGCAGCGACATCTGGCGGTAGGCGACGGCCTGCTTCGACAGATCGTCATAGACGATCACGGCATGCATGCCGTTGTCGCGGAAATACTCGCCCATCGCGCAGCCGGTGTACGGCGCAAGGAACTGGAGCGGCGCGGGGTCGGACGCGGTGGCGGCGACGACGATGGAATATTCCATCGCGCCATTCTCTTCCAGCGTCCGGACGAGCTGGGCGACGGTCGAACGCTTCTGCCCCACGGCGACATAGACGCAGTAGAGCTTCTTCGACTCCTCAGTGCCGGCGTTCGCCGTCTTCTGGTTGATGAAGGTGTCGAGCGCGATGGCCGACTTGCCGGTCTGGCGGTCACCGATGATCAGCTCGCGCTGGCCACGACCCACCGGCACCAGCGCGTCGATCGCCTTCAGGCCGGTCTGCACCGGCTCGTGCACCGACTTGCGCGGGATGATGCCGGGCGCCTTCACCTCGACGCGGCTGCGCTTCTCGGCGACGATCGGACCCTTGCCGTCGATCGGGTTGCCCAGGCCATCGACCACGCGGCCGAGCAGGCCCTTGCCGACGGGCACGTCCACGATCGTGCCGGTACGGCGTACGGTGTCGCCCTCGCGGATCTCGGCGTCCGAGCCGAAGATCACGACGCCGACATTGTCGGCTTCCAGGTTCAGCGCCATGCCCTGCACGCCATTGGCGAACTCGACCATCTCGCCCGCCTGGACGTTGTCCAGGCCATAGATGCGCGCGATGCCGTCACCGACGCTGAGCACCTGACCGGTTTCGGAAACCTGGGCCTGATCACCGAAACTGGCGATCTGGTCCTTGATGACCTTGGAGATTTCTGCGGCGCGGATATCCATGGAACGTCAGCCTTTCATCGCGCTGGCGAGCGCATTCAAACGGGTGCGGATCGAGGAATCGATCATCTGGGAGCCGATGCGGACGACCAGCCCGCCGAGCAGCGCCGGGTCGACCGACAGGTCGACCGAAACGTCGCGACCGACACGCTGGCGCAACTGCTGCTTCAGCGCGGCGATCTGATCGTCGGTCAGCGGGTGGGCGCTCGTCACTTCCGCCGTCGTCTCGCCGCGATGGCGGCTGGCAAGCTGTCGGAAGGCACGGATGATCTGCGGCAATTGCCCAAGGCGGCGGTTTTCCGCCAGCACGCCCAGAAAGTTGCGCGTGGTGGCGTCGACGCCCAACTGGTCGGCGACGGCAAGCACCGCCTTCACCGCTGCGCCACGCGCTACGACCGGGCTGGTCGTCAGCTCGCGAAACTCGGCCGACTGGGTCAGCGCGTCACGCACGGCCAGCAGGCTCGCCTCGACCGTGTCGATATTGCGACCCTGTTCGGCCAGTTCGAACAGGGCGAGCGCATAGCGTCCGCCCAGGCTCGCCTGGATGCCGCCTGTGCCACCTAGATTTCCGCCGGACATCTCCACGGACGCGAATTCCTCGTAATTACAAACGGGTTGCCCCCATGGGGAACGGGGCGCGAAAACGCGCCTCGGATGGGTTGGCGCGCGAGTAGCATCGGGAACCCGGCGATGCAAGCTGCGCCACCCCTCCGTATGACCCGATGATGACAAGATGGTCACATCGATGCAACGCGGTTTGATCGCAATCCGCGGGATGCGGTTTCGCGCTGGCCATCCTAGATCATGCCCATGGACGAGGATCTGGCCTGGATCGCCTTTGCAAGCCGAGACCGCGACGCGGACGGCCGCTTCGTCGTCGCGGTGCACACCACCCGCATCTATTGTCGGCCGAGTTGCCCGGCGCGGCGGCCGGCACGCTGCAACGTCACCTTCTACAAGCAGGCCGCGGACGCGCGGGCGGCGGGCTACCGGTCCTGCCGCCGCTGCCTGCCAGATGCGGTGGCGCGCGATGCGACGGCGGTTGCGCACGCCGCAACGTTGCTGGCGCGAGATGGTGCGGTGCCGCTCGCCCGGCTGGCACAGGCGGTCGGCTATGCACCGCATCATTTCCAACGGCTGTTCAAGCGCGTCACCGGGGTGACACCTGCCGCTTATGCCCGCGCCTTGCGCTCGAACCGCGCGGTCGCAGCGCTCGCCGCGGAAAACAGCGTGACCGACGCAATCTATGCCGCGGGGCACGACGCCCCCAGCCGCTTCTATGCCGTCGATGCGCCCCGGCTGGGCATGGCGCCCAGCGTATGGCGGCACGGCGGCGAGGGTGAGACGATCCGCTGGACGATGGTTGCCACCGGCCTGGGGCCGCTGCTCGTCGCGACTACCACCAGGGGATTGTGCCGCATCGCGCTTCACGAAGATGGGACAACGCTTGCGGCGCGCTTCCCGGGGGCGACGATCACGCCCGGCGACGCCGCCCTTCACGATCTGGCCCGGCGGATCGTGACGCTGGTCGCGCGTCCGCCGCGTGGCGACCTGCCGCCCGAGATACGCGACACTGCCTTTCAAGAGGCGATCTGGCAGGCGCTGACGACGATCCCGCCGGGCGAAACGCGCAGCTATGCCGAACTTGCCGCATCGGCCGGGGGCACGGACTAGGAGCCTCCACCCTCGGCGACCGCCTGCTCGGCATTGCCGCGGATACGGGCCAGCGCCTCCTGCACCTTGTCGCTGTCCAGCAGGCTCAGCAACTGCGCCGCCCGATTGTCGGCCGGCGCGTGCGGATCGAAGGCCAGCGGACGCAGCGTCGCGCGCGCACCCTTGATGTCCCCCAGTTCGATCGCCTGCGCCGCGACCATGAAGCGCAGGCCTCGATCCTGCGGTACCAACTCGAACGCACGGTACAGTCCCTGCACCGCCGCGTCGGTCGGCTTCACGCCCGCCATGCGGTAGCTGCGATAATAAAGCGACAAGGGCTCGGCGGCATCGGGGTTCAGCCGATTCGCCTTGACGATCCAGCGCCGCGCCTCCGCCCACTCCTCGGCATTGTGAGACTGCTCGGCACGGCGCATCAGCACCATCGCCTTGTAGGTCAGCGCCTGTACCGATTTGGGGTCCTTGGCCAGCGCCCTGTCCGCCGCCGCCTCGGCCGCGGCATCCTCGCCCGCATCATAGGCCATTTCCGCCAGCCAGCCCTGTACCACCGGATCGTCGCCATAAGGCCCCACCGTCCGCAACGCCCGGTCATAAACGGCGCGACCAGCTTCGCGATTCACCCCGCGCTCGGATCGCATCCGCAAGGCCATCATCGCCTGCTCGCCCTCGCTCAGCGTCCGTACCGTGATCGGGGGCACGGACAGCATCGTGTACGGCAGGACCACGTTGGTGATGCGCGCCCCGCTGAGATACCGGTCGAGATCCTTGTCCAGCGCCTTCAGCCCGCCGAACGCAGCTTCCCCCGCCTTCAGGCTGGGCACCCCCTCGTTCAACTGCCGCAGATAGCTGCCCAACTGGTTTTCGCGCTCCTTGCTGAACATCAGATAATGGGTCAGCAGCCAGCCGCGGGCATAGATCGCCGCCTGCTGATCGACATCGAGCTTGCGACGCGTCGGATCGAACAGCGTCTCGATCGCCAGGTCGGTGCGCAGAAGGCTGTAGGCGCGGTGCATCGCCGCCACGCCGACGCGTAGCGCCTCCTTGTCAAATGAAGCCGTGCTGACGAACTCGGCATAGCCTTCCGCATACCAGGCGGGATAAGCGGTTGATGCATTGCCCAGCAGGAAATGGTGGGCATATTCGTGGAACAGCACGATCTGCGGATCGATGCTCCCCTCGCTGCTTCCACGGCGCGGCGTGAACGCGACCGATCCGCTGACACGCGGCTGATAGAAGCCCACGATATTGGGGCATTTGCCGCACAGCGACTGCACCTCGCTCGCGCTGGCCACCGCATAGACGGTGACCGGGTTGCTGGTCTGGCCCGGCTGTTCCGCCACCGCGTGCATGCGGCGCATCGCACCGTCGAGCTGTTCCAGCCGCGTCGCCATGCGGCGGATATCGTCCTCGCCGGTATTGGCGTAGATCACGAAATGCTTCGCACGCGCCTCGCGCCATTCCGCCATCGCCGGCGTGGCCAGCGTCAGCGCCAGACCGGCGATCCATCCCCCGAAACGCATCATTCCCCTCGGCCCTCCCAAGCCTCGCATCCGATCTATAGCGAAACGGACGCCATGTGCGAGGGGAAGATCATCCCGACTTCCGGCAGGAATAGACCAGCTTCTCATTGGGCAGCGGCGGCAGGGTCGCGCGGATCGCCGCCTGCTGGCGGGCCAGCGCGTCCTGCACCGCATCCGCCGCCGAGCAGCCGTTGACCGGCTTGTCCCCCCGCGCCGCACGCGCCGCCGCCATGCCCGCCGCC
>NZ_CAMLAC010000054.1 GCF_946477935.1 uncultured Sphingomonas sp.
GGGGAGCCGTTCGACCGGCCGGCGCAAGGGGTGAAGGTGTGTTTCATCGATGCGCCGAACACGCAGATCGAGTTGATCGAACCCTATGACCAAAGCTCTCCGATCGCAGGCTTTTTGAAGAAGAACCCGGCCGGCGGGCAGCATCATGTCTGCTTCGAGGTGCCCGACATCCAGGCCGCGGTCGCGGCGATGAAAGCCAAGGGCGCGACCGTGCTGGGCGAGCCGCGCATCGGCGCGCATGGCACGCCGATCGTGTTCCTCCATCCGCGCGATACCGGCGGCATGCTGGTCGAACTGATGGAAAGCCACGCATGAGCGCGCCCATGATCCTGAGCGAGCGGCGCGGCGACGTGCTGGTGCTGACGCTAAATCGGCCCGATCGGCTGAATGCGGCGTCGCCCGAGATGTTCGAGGCGCTGACCGCGGCGCTCGGCAATCTGGAGGGCGCGCGCGCGGTATTGCTGGCGGGGGCGGGGCGCGGCTTCTGTTCGGGGGCGGACGTGGCCGCGGTTGCGCTGCGCGAGGGCGATCCGGGCGAGGCGACCGAGGCGGCGCTGACCCGCAGCTACAATCCGGCGCTGCTGGCGATCGCCGACCTCGCCGTGCCGGTGGTCAGCGCGGTGCGCGGTCCCGCGGCGGGGATCGGGTGCAGCCTGGCGCTGGCCGCCGATTTCTGCGTGGCGAGCGACAGCGCCTATTTCCTGCACGCCTTCGTCAATATCGGGCTGGTGCCCGATGGCGGTGCCTCGTGGATGCTGCCGCGGCTGATCGGCCGGGCGCGCGCCGCGGAGATGATGATGCTGGGCGAGCGGGTGCCGGCGGCCCGTGCGCTGGACTGGGGCATGATCCACCGCGTGGTCGCCGATGATGCGCTGGATGGCGAGGCACTGGCGCTGGCGACGCGACTGGCGGCGGGGCCGACGGTGGCACTGGGGCTGATGCGACGCGCGCTGCATGACGGGTTTTCGAGCGACTATGCCGCGGCGATGACACGCGAAGCCGCCGACCAGCGCCTCGCACGCGGCAGTGCGGACGCGACCGAAGGGGGCACGGCGTTCCTGAACAAACGGGCGCCGGCGTTCCGCGGGGCGTGATCCGCGCCCGGCTTGCCTCGGCACGATTGTTCCGGTTTAAGGAAACAAAATAAGCATGGATGACGCGGCAATTCGCCGCGATCGGGATATTTGGAGCAGGAGGCGTAATGGCCGACAAGCCGACGCTTGACGATTGGGCCGCAACCGCGGCGAAAGAGGTCAAGGGCGCCGATCTCACCTGGCACACGCCGGAGGGGATTGCGGTCAAGCCGCTCTATACCCCCGAGGATGTGACCGTTGACCCCGGCCTGCCCGGCTTCGCGCCGTTCACCCGCGGGGTGCGCGCGAGCATGTATGCCGGACGCCCCTGGACGATCCGGCAATATGCCGGCTTTTCGACCGCGGAGGCCTCCAACGCCTTTTATCGCCGCAACCTCGCCGCCGGGCAGAAGGGGCTGTCGGTCGCGTTCGATCTCGCCACCCACCGGGGTTATGATTCGGACCATCCGCGCGTGGTGGGCGACGTCGGCAAGGCAGGGGTCGCGATCGATTCGGTCGAGGACATGAAGATCCTGTTCGACGGCATTCCGCTCGATCAGATGTCGGTGTCGATGACGATGAACGGCGCGGTGATTCCGATCCTCGCCTTCTTCATCGTCGCGGGCGAGGAGCAGGGCGTGCCCCGCGCCAGGCTGGAAGGGACCATCCAGAACGACATCCTGAAGGAGTTCATGGTCCGCAACACCTACATCTATCCGCCGGCGCCCAGCATGCGGATCGTGTCGGACATCATCGCCTATACCTCGGCCGAAATGCCGAAGTTCAACTCCATCTCGATCTCCGGCTATCACATGCAGGAGGCGGGCGCGACGCAGGTGCAGGAGCTGGCCTTCACCATCGCCGATGGCCGCGAATATGCCCGCGCCGCGATGGCGGCGGGGCTGGACATCGACAAGTTCGCCGGGCGCCTGTCCTTCTTCTTCGCGATCGGCATGAACTTCTTCATGGAGGTCGCCAAGCTGCGCGCGGCGCGCACGCTGTGGTACCGGGTGATGACCGAGCTGGGGGCGAAGGACGAACGCTCCAAGATGCTGCGCACGCATTGCCAGACGAGCGGCGTGTCGCTGCAGGAGCAGGACCCCTATACCAACGTCATCCGCACCACGATCGAGGCGATGGCGGCGGCGTTCGGCGGCACGCAGTCGCTCCATACCAACGCGCTGGACGAGGCGATCGCGCTGCCCACCGACTTTTCCGCGCGGATCGCGCGCAACACGCAGCTCGTGTTGCAGGAAGAGGCGGGGATCACGCACGTCGTCGATCCGCTGGGCGGCAGCTACTATGTCGAGGCGCTGACGCAGGAACTGGTTGCGAAGGCGACCGAGCTGCTGGACCGGGTGGAGGCGGAGGGCGGCATGGCGCGCGCGGTGGACGCGGGATGGCCCAAGGCGATGATCGAGGAAGCCGCCGCCGCGCGCGCCGCGCGGGCGGACCGGGGCGAGGACGTGATCGTCGGCGTGAACAAGTACCGATCAAGCGAGGAATCGCCGATCGACATTCTGGACGTCGACAATCATGCGGTGCGCGAGGCGCAGGTTGCGCGGCTGGCGCGGTTGCGCGAAACGCGGGACGAGGCGGCATGCCAGGCGGCGCTTGGGCGTTTGCGCAATGCGGCATTGGATGCCTCCGGCCGGTACGAGAATAATCTGCTGTCTTTCGCGGTGGATGCGGCGCGCCACCGCGCGACGCTGGGTGAGATTTCCGCGGCGATGGAAGTTGCCTTTGGCCGCTATGGCACGCAACCGGTGCCGGTGAAGGGCATCTATGGCGGCGCGTATGGCGAAGACGTGCGCTGGGTGCGGTTGCAGGAAGGCGTATCCGCCACCGAACGGCGGCTGGGGCGCAAACCCCGGATGCTGGTCGCCAAGATGGGACAGGACGGGCATGACCGCGGTGCCAATCTGGTGTCGTCCATGTTCGGCGACCTGGGGTTCGACGTGGTGTCCGGGCCGCTGTTCCAGACGCCGGACGAGGCCGCGGCGCTGGCGATCGAGAAGGATGTCGACGTGGTCGGCGCGTCCAGCTTGGCGGCCGGGCACAAGACGCTGATCCCCGAGCTGATCGGTCATCTGCGGGATGCCGGGCGCCCCGATATCAAGGTGATCGCGGGCGGGGTGATCCCGGCGCAGGATTACCAGGCGCTGCGCGATGCCGGGGTGCAGGCGATCTTTGGACCCGGCACCAACCTTGTGAAAGCGGCCGAAGAAGTGTTGAGGCTGCTGGGACATAATATGCCACCCGAACAGGACGCTGCAGAATGATTGCCGATACGCTCGAACGCCCCGCCGCCCCGGCGGAGGCCTTGCGCACAGACTGGACCCGCGCGGAGATTGCGGCGCTGTTCGACCTGCCGTTCACCGAACTGGTCTTCCGTGCCGCCGAGGTGCATCGCCGCCATCACGCGGCCGATCAAGTGCAGCTCTGCACCCTGTTGTCGATCAAGACGGGCGGTTGCCCGGAGGATTGCGGGTATTGCTCGCAATCCGCCTCGGCCGAAAGCGACGTGAAGGCCGAGAAGCTGATGGACGTGAACGCGGTGCTGACCGCCGCGGCGGAGGCCAAGGCGGCGGGCTCGCAGCGTTTCTGCATGGGCGCCGCCTGGCGGTCGCCCAAGGAGCGCGACATGGACAAGGTCGTCGCCATGGTCGAGGGCGTGAAGGCGATGGGGCTGGAAACCTGCATGACGCTGGGCATGCTCGACGCACCCCAGGCGCAGCGGCTGAAGGCGGCGGGCCTCGATTACTACAACCATAATATCGACACCTCGCCGGAGAATTACGCCAACGTCATCACCACGCGCTGCTTCGAGGACCGGTTGCAGACACTGGGCCATGTGCGCGACGCGGGGATTTCGGTGTGCTGCGGCGGGATCGTCGGCATGGGCGAGAGCCGCGGCGATCGGGTCGGCTTCGTCCATGCGCTTGCCACCCTGCCGCGCCACCCGGAAAGCGTGCCGGTGAACGCGCTGGTGCCGGTGAAGGGCACCGTGCTGGGCGACATGCTGGCCGATACGCCGATGGCCAAGATCGACGATATCGAATTCGTCCGCACCGTGGCGGTGGCACGCATCACCATGCCGCTGAGCATGGTGCGCCTGTCGGCAGGGCGCGAGAGCATGTCGGAGGCGACGCAAGCCTTGTGCTTCATGGCCGGTGCCAATTCGATCTTCACCGGGGACAAGCTGCTGACGGCGGGCAACGCTGGCGACAGCGCGGACGCTGCGCTGTTCGCGAAGCTGGGCCTGTCGCCGATGGCGGGCGAAGAGCCGATGCGCGTCGCCGCGGAGTGATCCGAATCCCTCTCCCGTTCGGCGGGAGGGGGCAAATCATAACAACGCTCAGCGGGCAGGCCCTTCCCGCGAAGCGGGAGGGGAGTTCGCATGTTCAAGAAGATCCTGATCGCCAATCGCGGCGAGATCGCGTGCCGCGTCATCCGTACCGCGCGGGCGATGGGCATCGCGACGGTGGCGGTCTATTCGGATGCCGATGCGCGTAGCCCGCACGTGATGCTGGCGGACGAGAGCGTGCGCCTGGGGCCGGCGCCTGCGGCGGAAAGCTATTTGAAGGCGGAGCTGATCCTGCTGGCGGCCAGGGAAACGGGGGCGGATGCGATCCATCCCGGCTATGGCTTCCTGTCGGAGCGGGAGAGCTTCGCACGGGCCTGTGCCGAGGCGGGGATCGCGTTCATCGGCCCGCCGCCCAATGCGATCGCGGCGATGGGCGACAAGATCGAATCGAAGAAGCTGGCGAAGGAAGCGGGCGTGAACGTCGTCCCCGGTTTCCTGGGCGAGATCGCCGATACCGAGCATGCGGTCCGCATCGCCGGCGAGATCGGCTATCCGGTGATGATGAAGGCGTCCGCCGGCGGCGGCGGCAAGGGCATGCGGCTCGCCTGGAGCGAGGCGGACGTGCGGGAGGGATTCGAGGCGACGAAGCGCGAAGGGCTGGCCAGCTTCGGCGATGACCGCGTGTTCATCGAGAAGTTCATCCAGGACCCGCGCCATATCGAGATCCAGGTGCTGGGCGACCAGCATGGCAATATCCTCTATCTCGGCGAGCGGGAATGTTCGGTGCAGCGTCGCCACCAAAAGGTGGTCGAGGAAGCGCCGTCGCCCTTCGTCAGCCCCGACATGCGCCGCGCGATGGGCGAGCAGGCGGTCGCGTTGGCGCGTGCGGTCGGGTATTATTCGGCGGGCACGGTGGAGCTGATCGTGTCGGGCGCCGACCCGACTGGCGAGAGCTTCTACTTCCTGGAAATGAACACACGGCTTCAGGTCGAGCATCCGGTGACGGAGGAGATCACCGGGCTGGATCTGGTCGAGCAGATGATCCACGTCGCCGCCGGCGAGCGGCTGGCGTTCGGGCAGGACGATGTAACACTGAACGGCTGGTCGGTGGAAACGCGTGTCTATGCCGAAGACCCCTATCGCGGCTTCCTGCCCAGCATCGGCCGACTGGTGCGCTACCAGACGCCCGAGCCGGTGGAGGAAGAAGCGGGTCGCGTGCGCATCGATGACGGCGTTGCCGAGGGCGGCGAGGTCAGCATGTTCTACGATCCCATGATCGCCAAGCTGGTGACCTGGGCGCCGACGCGCGAGGGCGCGATCGATGCGCAGGTAGCGGCGCTGGACGGCTTCCATATCGAAGGGCCGGGCACCAACCTGGATTTCCTGTCCGCGCTGATGCAGCATCCGCGTTTCCGCGACGGCGCGCTGACCACCGGCTTCATCGCCGAGGAATATCCCGAGGGTTTCCACGGGGCGCCGGCCGAACCGGAACTGTTGCGCATCCTGGCTGCGGTCGCCGCATTCGTCGCGACGGCTGAGGCAGACCGGGCGCGGCGGATCGATGGGCAGCTCGGCCGCCGTCTGCCGCCGCCGGGCGAATGGCGCGTGCGGATCGGTGGCGAGGATCGCCATGTCGTCGTCGATACCGATGCGGTGACGGTGGACGGCGACCCCGTCGAACTGGAGATGGAATATACGCCGGGCGACCGGATCGTCACGGTGGACGCGCCGGATGCGCTGACCATCCGGCTCGGCCGGACGCGACGTGGCTGGCGCCTGTCGACGCGCGGGGCGGCGCATGACGTTCGGGTGGTGCCGGGGCATGCGGGGGCGCTGACGCGGCACATGATCGAGAAGGTGGCGCCGGACCTGTCGCGCTTCCTGATCGCACCGATGCCGGGCCTGCTGGTGCGGCTCGATGTCGCCGAGGGTGACCGGGTCGAGGCGGGGCAGGCGCTGGCGGTGGTCGAAGCGATGAAGATGGAGAATATCCTGCGCGCGGCCAAGAGCGGTACGGTGAAGGCGGTGAGCGCGCGGACGGGCGACAGCCTGGCGGTGGACGCGGTGATCCTGGAGCTGGAATAGGCCCCCGCATTTCGGGCATGACACAGGTTGCGACATAATAATGCTGGACGCCGGGCGGGGCGATGCCGCATCCCTCCGCCCCATGTTCCGCGCTCGTGCTCTGTTCCTCGCGCCTCTGGCGCTTGCCGGCTGCACCGTCGGCCCCGATTATCGGCCCGCGGCGCCCGCCGAACTGGGCGTGCCGGATGGGTGGTCGGTGCCCGCCACCCAGGCCGAGGTCGCGGACCTGACGCGCTGGTGGCGGCGCTTCGACGATCCATTGCTGGGCGAACTGGTCGAGCAGGCCGCTGCGGCCAATACGGATGTCGCGCAGGCGGTCGCCCGGTTGCGGCAGGCCCGCGAAAGCCTGGTGCAGAGCCGCGCCTCCCTGCTGCCCACCGTGTCGGGATCCACGGGGTATCAGCGCAACGAGAATGTGGTGGGCGGCGGGCGGTCTTTCACGCTGCCCGATGGCACGGTGGTTGATACCGGCGGCGGCGGCCGCAATGCCTATACCGTGGGTCTGTCCGCGCGGTACCAGCTCGGCCTGTTCGGCGAGGTGCGTCGCACCGTCGAGGCGACGCGCGCGCAATATGAGGCGTCCGGCTTCGACTATGCCGCGACGCTGCTGACGGTCGAGAGCGAAACGGCGCGCAATTACGTGCTCGCGCGGCTGTATCAGGCGCAACTGGCCAATGCGCGGGCGAGCCTGGCCTTGCAGGACGATAATCTGGAGATTGCCGGTTTCCGCGTGCAGGCGGGGCTGGTTTCTTCATTGGATAATGAGCAGGCGCGGGGGCAGCGGGCGCAGACGGCGGCGACGATACCGGCGCTCGAGCAGCAGTATAATGCGGCGGTGTCGCGGCTGGGCGTGCTGACCGGACAGGCGCCGGGCGCGTTGAAGGGGCGGCTGGAGGCGGCGCGTCCGATCCCGCAGGGGCCCGCCGCGGTCGGCGTCGGCCTGCCCGCCGACCTGCTGCGCCGGCGCCCCGACGTGCGCGCCGCCGAACGCAACCTGGCCGCCGCCACCGCGCAGATCGGCGTGGACAAGGCCGCGCTCTATCCGGCGCTGGCGATCAGCGGCAACCTGAACACCAACGCGACCAGCATCGGTTCGATCGGCGAGGCGATCACCGGCAGCCTGTTCGCCGGACTGACCCAGGCGATCTTCAACGGCGGCCAGTTGCGCAGCCGGGTGCGGGCAAGCGAAGCGGCGGCGGACGGCGCGCTGGCCGCCTATCGCGGCACGGTGCTGAACGCGCTGGAGGATGTCGAGGTCGCGGTGGTCGCGCTCAACACCGCCCGCGCGCGCGAACGTGAGTTCGCGGTCGCGCTGGATGCGGCCAACAACGCCGCGATCCTCAGCCGCAGCCAGTATCGATCCGGCCTGACCGATTTCACCACCCTGTCGCAGCAGGAGGCGGCGCTGTTCAACGCACGCAACAGCGAGGCGAGCGCGCGCAGCGACGCGGCCACCGCGTTGGTCACCCTGTTCGCGGCGCTGGGCGGCGGCTGGGATGCCGAAGTGACGCCCGAGGCGCCGCGCGCCGGCACCACCCTTTCCACCACCGGGAACCCCTGATGGCCGACGAAGCGCTCGACAATTTCCTGGGGATGAAGCCGCAGCCGCGCTGGCGGCGATGGGTAAGCTGGGGTGCGGTGGCGGTCGGCGTCGTGCTGCTCCTCCTGCTGCTCAAGAACTGCCTGGGTGGATCGGATGCGCCGCAATATGCGACCGCACCGGTCAGTCGCGGCAATCTGACGGTGACCGTCTCGGCGACGGGCAAGCTGGCGCCGACCAATCAGGTCACGGTCGGCTCGCAGCTATCGGGCCTCGTCACCCGCGTGGTGGTGGACGTGAACGACCGCGTGACCGCAGGCCAGGCGCTGGCGCTGATCGATCCCGAACAGATCGATGACCAGATCCGCGCCGGCCAGGCGACGCTGAACGCCAATCAGGCGCAGGTGGCACAGGCGCGCGCCACCCTGTCGGAATCGCAGGCGCAGCTTGCCCGTCTGGAAGAGGTGTACCGGCTGTCCAAGGGGCGGGTGCCGTCTGGCACCGAGCTGCAGGCCGGGCGTGCCGATGCGCAGCGTGCGGCAGCGGCGCTGCGTGTGGCGGAGGCCAATGTCGCCGCCGCCCGCGCGCAACTGGCACAGTCGCAGACGCAGCGCGCGCGCGCGATCATCCGCTCGCCGGTATCGGGCGTGGTGCTGGCGCGGCAGGTCGATCCCGGCCAGACGGTGGCGGCATCGTTCAACACGCCGACGCTGTTCGTGATCGCCGAAGACCTGACCCAGATGAAGCTGGAGGTCGCGATCGACGAGGCCGATGTCGGTGCGGTGCAGGTGGGGCAGAAGGCGAACTTCACCGTCGATGCCTTTCCTGGTCGTACCTTTCCGGCGAAGATCACGCGCGTCGATCTGGGATCGAACCTGACGGTCAGCGCGGCCACCGCCTCGTCATCGACGACCACGACGACGACGACCAACCAGGTGGTCAGCTATGCCGCGGACCTGACGGTCGCCAACCCGACGTTGCAACTGCGCCCCGGCATGACCGCGACGGCCGATATCGTCACCTCCGACAAGCAGAATGTGCTGCTCGTCCCCAACGCCGCGTTACGTTTCAAGCCGACCAGCGGCGCCGGCGGCGATCAGGGCGGTGGCATTGCCGGATCGCTGACCTTCCGCCCGCGCCGCGATCGGCCGACCCGCACCGCCACCGTGGGGCGCGGCGCGACACAGACCGTTTATGTCCGCGGCGGCGATGGCCAGCCGCAGCCGGTGCAGATCGTGACCGGCGACACCAACGGCAGCATGACCGAGGTGACCGGCGGCGAGCTGAAGCCCGGCATGCAGGTGATCACCGGGCAGCTTGCCAGCGGCGGCGACGATGCGGGCGGCCAGCGCCGCGGTGGTGGCCAGCGGCGGCAGGGAGGGGGCGGTGGCCAGTAACGCACCGCTCATCTCGCTGCGCGGCGTCACCAAGACCTATGGCATGGGCGCGACGCAGTTCCAGGCGCTGAAAGGCGTCGATCTGGATATCGCGGCTGGCGATTTCGTCGCGGTGATGGGACCGTCGGGGTCGGGTAAATCGACCACGATGAACATATTGGGGTGCCTGGACGTACCCAGCGGCGGCACCTTCCTGTTCCGAGGCCATCATGTCGAGACGCTGGACCGCGACCAGCGCGCGCTGCTCCGTCGGCAATATCTCGGCTTCGTGTTCCAGGGCTTCAACCTGCTCAGCCGCACCTCCGCGCTGGAGAATGTCGAGCTGCCGCTGCTCTACCGCGGGGAGGATCGCAAGACGCGGCGCGACATGGGAATGGCCGCGCTCGACAAGGTCGGGCTGGCGGACTGGTGGGACCATACGCCGGCCGAACTGTCCGGCGGGCAGCAGCAGCGCGTGGCGATCGCGCGGGCGATCGTGACCAGTCCGGACGTGCTGCTGGCCGACGAGCCGACGGGCAACCTCGATTCGGAGCGGTCGGTGGAGATCATGCAGTTGCTGACCGGCCTCAACCGCGACAGCGGCATCACCGTGCTGATGGTGACGCATGAGCCAGACATGGCGGCGTTTGCGCGCACCGTTGTCCATTTCAAGGACGGGCTGGTCGAGCGGATCGAGGCGCAGCATGCCCAAGGCACGATGCCGGACGATTCCCCCTCCCGCTGGCGGGAGGGGGGTGAATAATGTTCGGTACCACGCTGACCCTCGCGATCCGGTCGATCCGACGGCATCTGTTGCGCTCGTTCCTGACCATCCTGGGCATCGTCATCGGTGTCGGTGCGGTGGTGACCATGGTCACGCTGGGCAAGGCGACGACATCGGCCGTGCAGCAGCAGATATCCGCGCTGGGCACCAACATCCTGCAATTGCGGCCTGGCCAGGGCTTCGGCCGGGGTGGCGGCGGGCCGCGCCCGCCCGACTTCAAGCCCGAGGATGTGGAGGCGATCAAGAACCAGATCGCCGGCGTCACCGGGGTCGCCCCGCAGGCGTCGTCGTCGGTGACGGCGATCTACGAGGGTGCGAACTGGTCGACCACGGTACGCGGCACCACTAGCGACGTGTTCAAGGTGCAACCCTGGCCGCTGGTATCAGGGCGCTACTGGACACCGGCGGAGGAGGAAGCGGGCAAGGCGGTGTGCATCATCGGCAATACCGTGCGCACCAACCTGTTTCGCGGCGGCGAGGCGGTGGGCCAGCGCTTCCGTGTCGGCAACATCAGTTGCGACGTGATCGGCGTGCTGTCCACGCGCGGGCAGGCGGGCTTTGGCGGCGATCAGGACGATGTTGTCATCATGCCGATCAAGGCGGTGCAGCGCCGCTTTACCGGCAACCGCGACATCCAGTTGATGCTGATCGGCGTCGACCAGGCCTATTCCACCGCAGCGGTGCAGGCATCGCTTACCGACCTGTTGCGGGAGCGGCGCAACATCGGGGGCGGCAAGGACGATGACTTCAACATCTTCGATACCAAGCAGATTTCCGACACGCTGACGGGGACGACGACGCTGTTGACGCGGATCGTGGCGGCGGTGGCGGCGATCAGTCTGGTGGTGGGGGGCATCGGCATCATGAACATCATGCTGGTGTCGGTGACCGAGCGGACGCGCGAGATCGGTATCCGGCTGGCGATCGGGGCAGTAGCGCGCGAGGTGCTGATGCAGTTTCTGGTCGAGGCGGTGGCGCTGTCGTGTCTGGGCGGGATCGTCGGGCTGGTGCTGGCGCAGCTCATCATCCTGGCGCTGGCGCCGCTGATGCAGGTGCCATGGACGTTCGATCTGCAGATCAACATGATCGCGTTCGCCATCTCGGCGGTGATCGGCGTTGTCTTCGGCTATTTCCCGGCGCGGCGCGCCGCGGCGCTCAATCCGATCGACGCGCTGCGCCACGAGTGATCATGCGCTCGGGCGCGTGGACGAGCTGGCGCAGGCGTTCCAGATCGTCCGGCGTGTCGATGTCGATCAACTCGGCCGGGGTGGTCACGACATGGCTGCCGGCGGCGACCAGCTTGCGGGCGCCTTCGTCGCCCTGCAACTGCATCAGCGTGTCGAATTGGCCCCGGCCGAACACGCCCGGCGGGGTGGGATGTTCGCCGTTGCTGGATACCACCACCGCATCATCGCCCTCGGCGGTGTCGAGCAGGCGGTAGATATGGGTGGCGGTGACGCGGGGCATGTCCGCCAGCGCGATCACCACCGCCCTGGCATCCAGCGTCTGGGCGAAGGCGATGCCGAGGCGAAGCGAGTGCGACATGCCTTGCGCGACCGCGTCGTTATGGATCACGCGGTAGCCGCGGTCGGCGAAATCGAGCCGGCATCCGTCGATCACCGCGACCCGCGCCTTGAACGGGATCGCCTCCAGCGCAGTGGTGACGTGAAAGCCGACCGGCTTGCCAAGAAATTCCGCCTCCAGCTTGTTCTCCAGCCCGAAGCGATCGGACCGGCCGGCGGCGAGCAGGACGAGGACGGCGTCTTCAGCGGCGATCATGGAACGCCCCCACCATGGCGGCCGCGATCGACAGCGCGATTTCGGACGGGCCGATCGCGCCGATGTCGATCCCGACGGGGCCGTCGATACGGTCGATGGCGTCGGGCGCGACACCAGCTGCGGCCAGACGCTCCCGCCTGGCGGCGTGGCTGCGCCGGCTGCCCAGCGCGCCGACATAGGCCGCGTCGCTGGCAAGCGCCGCGATCAGGGCGGGATCGTCGATCTTGATGTCGTGGCTGAGCGTGACGACGGCGGTGGCGGGGCCGGGGCGCCATGCCGCGATCGCCTCGTCCGGCCAGCGATCGTCCAGCGTGACGCCGGGGAAGCGTTCCTCGGTCAGAAAGCGCCCGCGTGGGTCGATCACCACCGTCGCGATGCCCAGTGTCGCGGCAAGGGCTGCCAGGCTCTGTGCGATCTGGACGGCGCCGACGATCAGCAGGCGGCGGGGTGGATCGTAGCGGTTGGCGAAGATCTCGCCCGTTTCGACAGGGCGCAGATCGGCATGGCCGGTGGCGAGGTCGGTGGTGACGGTGAGCGACCGGCCATCCTCGCGCGCCTCCGCGATCCGGTCGAACAGTTCGGGATCGAAACCCTCTGCGGAGACGGGCTGCACCATCACCGCGATCTCACCACCGCAGGGCAGCCCCACTTCCCATGCCGCAGCATCGGCAATGCCGTAGCGTTTGACCTGGAAGGGGGCGCCGGCGATCACCTCGGCCGCGGTTTGCAGAATGTCGCTTTCGACGCAGCCGCCGGACACCGACCCCTCGAACCGGCCATCGGCGTGGACGATCATGTGGCTGCCACGGGGGCGCGGTGCCGATCCCCAGGTGGACACCACGGTGGCGATGGCCATCGGCTCGCCCTTCCAGGCGCGGGCGGCGGAGAGGACGGAGTCGTTTTCGGCCATCTATATTCCTTGGCCCCTCCCCCATGGAGGGGGAAGGGTCATCCTGTCATAATCCGTCCCGGTCCGCGCGAAACGGGATAACGGTGTCTTAGACCGCTGGCAGTCCGTCCAGCAGCTTGTCCAGCGTGATCGGCAGATCGCGCACGCGGATGCCGGTCGCGTTGTAGATCGCGTTCACCACCGCCGGCGCGGCGCCCGAAATGCCGAGCTCGCCGATGCCCTTGGCATGGATCGGATTGGCGTGGATGTCGCGCTCGTCGAGGAAATGTACCTCCAGTTGGGGCACGTCGGCGTTCACCGGGACATGATATTCGGCGAGATCATGGTTCACCAGCTTGCCGTTGCGGGTGTCGTGGATCAACTCCTCGGTCAGCGCGGTGCCGATGCCGAAGGTCATGCCGCCCAGGCACTGCGACCGTGCGGTTTTTGCATTCAGCACGCGGCCGGCCGCGAACACGCCGAGCATACGCCGCACGCGGACCTCGCCGGTGACGACGTTGACGCCGACCTCGGCAAAATGCGCGCCGTAGCTGGCCTGGGTGTGCGTCTTTTCCTGTTTGCCGGGCTTGATCTCGCCCGTCGCCTCGATGCCGTCGCCGACGAGTTCGGCGATCGCTACCTGTCGGTTGCCGCCGATCGCCTGCCCGTCCTTCAGCGTCAGGTCGGCGGGATCGACCTCCATCGCCTTGGCCAGCTTCTCGCGCAGCAATTCGCAGGCCAGATACACGGCCGAGCCGGCCGAGGCCGCGCCCCAGGACCCACCTGAACCCGCCGCGGGCGGATCGTTGGTGTCGCCTAGCTTCATCGTGATGCGGTCGACCGGGATGCCCAGGATTTCGGACGCGATCTGCGCCATGATCGTGTAGCTGCCCGTGCCGATATCGGTCATCGCGGAGGCGACCGTAGCGCTGCCATCGGGATGGATCTCGGCCTTGGCGGAGGATTGCTGCAACTGGTTGTTGCGGGTGGCGGCCGCCATGCCGATGCCGATCAGCCAATCGCCCTCGCGCCGCGATCCGGGTACCGCGTTACGCTTCTCCCAGCCGAAGCGGCGCGCACCCTCGTCCATCGACTGGGTCAGCTTGCGCGACGAAAAGGGGACCTGCTTTTCCGGGTCCTGTTCGGGATCGTTGATCCGGCGGAGCTCGATCGGGTCCATCCCCAGCGCCTCGGCCAGTTCGTCCATCGCACATTCGACGCCGACCATGCCGACCGCCTCGCCCGGTGCGCGCATCGAGCCCGACAGCGTCAGGTTCACATCGACCGTGTCATGGTTGATCCGGCGATTCTCGCTGGCGTAGAGCGAGTGGGTGCCGATGCCGACGGGTTCGAAAAAGGATTCGCCCGGCAGGTTCGAGACGAGCGAGTCGTGCACCAGCGTGGTCATGCGCCCGTCGCGCCCGGCGGCCAGCTTGACGCGCTGTTCGGTATTGGAACGGCGGACGGTGGCGTCGAAGACCTGCTGGCGCAGCATCACCGCCTTGACCGGGCGACCGAGCCGCTTGGCCGCAATCGCCGCGGCGACGCTTTCCGGCGCGATGCCCAACTTGGACCCGAAACCGCCGCCGATATAGCGCGAGACGATGCGCACCTTGTTTTTCGACACGCCCAGCGCATCGGCAAGCTGGGACGCGTCCGAGGTCGGCATCTGGTACGCGCCGTACAGCGTCAGCGCGCCTTCCTCCCAAACCGCGATCGACGCGTGCGGCTCCATGGCTGCCGAGTTCTGGCTGGGGGTGATGTAGGTGACATCGACCTTCACCGGCGCTTCGTCGAACGCCTTGTCGGGATCGCCCTGGCTGTAGTGCGGGGGGATCATCGCCTTGGGCGGCTTGTGCGCTTCGTCCTTGTGCGCCTCGAAATTGTAGACGCCAGACTTGTAGTCATACTCCACCGGGATCGACAGCGCGGCCTCGCGTGCCGCCTCGAAGGTTTCGGCCAGCACGATCGCGACGATCTGGCCAAAATAATCGACCGTCTTCACGCCCTGGGTTGGCGCCTTCGTCTCGCCACCCTGCTGCGCGTTGCGCAGAAAGGAATCGTAATCGGTGATGACGTCGATCACGCCCGGCATCGCCTTTGCCGCATCGATGTCGATCGACAATACCTCGCCGTGACCGATCTTGGCGGAAACGAGGACGCCGTGCACGGCACCGGGAATGTCGTATTCCGCAGCATAGGTGGCGGTGCCGGAAACCTTGAAGGGCCCGTCCACCCGGTCGAGCGGCTTGGAGATCACGCCCTGCACGCCCGTATCGAGCAGGCTGTCCGGATAGGGCTGATTCATCGTCAGCGATTTGGTGTCGGAATTGCCGAACATGCTCATGCCTCCGTCAGCTCACGCAGCGTCGCGATCAGCGTGCGACGGGCGAGCGGGATCTTGAAATCGTTGCTGCCATAGCCCCTGGCGTTCGCCAGCAGCGCGTCGGCTGCGGCGTTGAACGCGGTGTCATCGGGCGCCTTGCCGACCAGCGCGGCCTCCACCGCGGGATCGCGCCACGGCATCGGGCCGAGGCCACCGAATGCCAGCGCGGCGCTGGCGATACGGCCGTCCGCCACCTCGACCACGCCTGCGACAGAGACCAGCGCGAACGCATAGGAGGCGCGGTCGCGCACTTTGCGGTAAAGCTGTTTGCCCTTTGCAGGCGCGGGCAGTTCGATATGCGTGATGAGTTCGCCCGTCTCCAGCACCGTCTCGATATGCGGCGTGTCCCCGGGCAGGCGGTAGAAGTCGTCGATCGCGATCCGCCGGCGATCGCCATCCGCCTTCAGCGTCACGATCGTCGCATCCAGCACCCGCATCGCCACCGCCATGTCGCTGGGATGCGTCGCGATGCAGCTTTCCGAGGTGCCGAGTACCGCGAGGATGCGGTTGAACCCGTCGCGCGCCGAACAGCCGGTGCCGGGCTCACGCTTGTTGCACGGCATAGCGGTGTCGTAAAAATAATAGCAGCGCGTCCGTTGGAGCAGATTGCCGCCCGTCGATGCCTTGTTGCGCAACTGGCCGCTGGCGCCGGCCAGCAGCGCGCGCGACAGCACCGGATAGCGCTCGATCACCCGCGCATCGGCGGCCAGATCGCTGTTTGGGACCAGCGCGCCGATCGTCAGCCCGCCATCCTCGCGCTCCTCGATATCGGAGAGCGGCAGGCGGCTGATATCGACCAGCGTTTGCGGCGTCTCGATCTGCAACTTCATCAGGTCGAGCAGGTTGGTGCCACCCGCGATGAACTTGGCGCCGGCCGATCCGGCCTCGCGCACCGCGATCTCGGCGCTGTCGGCGCGTTCATAGGCGAAGGGCTTCATGCTGCGACCTCCTTGCCCACTTCGGCGTTGGGATCGCGGCTGCCCTTGCCGGCAACCTCGCGAATTGCATCGACGATGTTGGGGTAGGCGGCGCAGCGACACAGATTGCCGCTCATCCGCTCGGAAATTTCCTCGTCGCTCAGGTCCGCGTCGCTCAGGTTCGCGCTGACATGCGAGGGCCAGCCCTTCTTGGCCTCGTCCAGCATGCCGACCGCCGAGCAGATCTGGCCGGGGGTGCAATAGCCGCACTGATAGCCGTCATGCCGCACGAACGCGTCCTGCAGGGGGTGCAAGTCACCGGGCTGGCCCAGTCCCTCGATCGTAGTGATCTCGTCATCCTGGTGCATCACCGCCAGCGACAGGCAGGAGTTGATCCGCCGGCCGTTGACCAGCATCGTGCATGCCCCGCACTGGCCATGATCGCATCCCTTTTTCGAGCCGGTCAGGCCCAGATGCTCCCGACACAGGTCGAGCAGCGAGGTGCGGACATCGACGTCGATGTCATGCGATTGACCATTGATCATGAAATGCATTGCGGAAAGCTCCCGAGGACCGAGAACAAACGCGATGATTAATGTTGGTTTCCCGTTGCGAACCACTCTCACCACTTTGCTTGCCGCGGCCGGAATGACGGGGCAGGCTGATGCGATGGCCGACTCCAAGCCGCTGTCGCACCCGCTGGTGATCGCGCATCGCGGTGCCAGCGGCGAGCGGCCGGAACATACGATCGCCGCCTATGATCTGGCGATCACGCAAGGTGCCGACGTGATCGAGCCCGATCTGGTGCCAACCCGCGACGGCGTTCTGGTCGCTCGGCACGAAAATGAGATCGGCGGGACGACGGACGTCGCGCAACATCCCGAATTTGCCGACCGCCACACCACCAAGACGATCGACGGCCAGCCGGTGACGGGCTGGTTCACCGAGGATTTCACGCTGGCCGAACTGAAGCGTCTGCGCGCGCGCGAACGCCTGCCGCAGATGCGCTCCACCGCCCATGACGGGCAGGAGGCGATCCCGACCTTTGATGAGATCATTGCGCTCGCCAAGACGCGGTCGAAGGAGACGGGGCGGACGATCGCGGTTTATCCCGAAACCAAGCATCCCAGCTACTTCGCCGGTATCGGATTGGGCACCGATCGCCCGCTGCTCGCCGCGCTGCAAGGGGCGGAGTGGACGACGGCGGCGGCACCGGTCTTCATCCAGTCGTTCGAGGTGAACAATCTGAAATGGCTGCGTGCCCGAACCGGCGTGCGGTTGATCCAGTTGGTCGCGGCGGAGGGCGCACCCGCCGATCATGCCGCCGCGTCCTATGCCGCGATGGTGACACCTGCGGGACTGCGGGAGGTGGCCCGCTATGCCTGGGGCATCGGTCCGGACAAGGCGATGCTGTGGGATTTGGAAGGCCAGGCCACCACGCTGGTCGGCGATGCACATGCGGCGGCTTTACGCGTCCATCCCTGGACGTTCCGTGCGGAGAATGCGTTTCTGACACCGCATTTTCGCCGCGGCACGGCACCAGCCGAACATGGGGATCTGGCCGGCGAGATCGCCTCCGCCCTCCGCCTTGGAATCGACGGACTCTTCACAGACTATCCGCTAATCGGTGTTTCCACGCGCGATGCGATGCGATCCGGAGTTGAGTGAATGCGTAAAGTCGTTCTGTGTCTTGCACTTATGGTGCCGCTCATTGCCGGCGGTTGCGTGCGCACCGCGGTTGGCGTGGTGAAGGCGCCGTTCCAGGTGGCGGGGCAGGTGGTGGACTGGACAACGACAAGCCAGGACGAGGCCGACCGCAATTACGGGCGCAAGATGCGCAAGAAGGAAGCTCGCGAGGGTCGCGAACGCCGCGAATACGAGAAGCGGTGCCGCAAGCAGCCGGAAGAATGCCGGGGCTATGACGGCTATCAGGCGGCGAACGACTGATCCGTCACAGCCACCACATCACGGTGGTTGGAAAGGGCGTCCACCGCCCCATGCGCACACCGGCATGGCGCAGCGCCGCCCCCGTCCAGGCATTGCACGTCGTGAGAGCGGAATAGCGACCACGCGCCGTGTAGAAGGCGTCATAGGCGCCGTAGCCGGGGTGGACCTGCCCCGCCGCCGCCAGACTGGCGGTGATATAGTCGGCCAGCCGCCGATAGTCGGCTTCGCGCAACCGGATGGGGCGTGCGCCGTCCCCGGGCCGGGGGCGCGGCAGGTGATCGACATGGATCAGTGAACGGTCGCTGCCGATCGCGGCCGCGGCGATCGTCGCCGGCCGGATGTCGCGCCAGCGCGGCGTTTCCAGAAAGAACGCCGCCTCGCCCCAGCCGATCGCGAGATGATCGTGCCCGCCATAGCGCGGGTCGGCGAGGTCGCGCGCCGGAAAGAGCGGGCGCCAGTCCACCCCGGCCGCCTGTTTCGGCACGATGATCGCGGTATGGATGCCGTTCGATTCCACCCAGATCGTCACCGTCGGCGTCGAAGCGGGCGGTTTCGTGCCGCTTGCCGGGATCGATCCACCGATCGCGCCGGCAAGCGCATAGCCGAACAACAGCACGCACAAGGCCGCCGCCATTCGCCCGATCGCGCCGGTCGCGGTGTGCAGCAGGGCGGGAATAGCGGTGGGAACGGCGGCCTCCTGACGATGTCGGATCCTGTTTGGCACAGGATGGATTGCGGTGCGATCGATACGCAGCTTGAACAATCCCGCCGTTCGGGGATTGTCGGTGCTGATGAACCGCCTGCGTCGCACCGGGGCCAAGGAGCCCGCTCCACCGGCTCTTGTGCGCATGCGAATCGTGGCGACCGGCCTGCTGGTGGCGATGGCCGCGATCTTTTTCATCAGTCGGTCGCTGGTTCCCGTGCATTCAGGCTGGGGCTTTGTTCGCGCCTTTGCGGAGGCGGCGATGGTCGGCGGGCTGGCCGACTGGTTCGCGGTGACCGCGCTGTTCCGCCACCCCCTCGGCCTGCCCATCCCCCACACCGCGATCGTACCACGCAACAAGGATCGCATCGGCGACACGCTCGCGCAGTTCCTGCGCTCCAACTTCCTGGTGCCGCGGGTCGTCGCGCGGCGGATGCACCGGGTGGACGTGGCGCGCGCGGCGGGGCGGTGGCTGGCGCAGCCGCCGGGGGAG
>NZ_CAMLAC010000055.1 GCF_946477935.1 uncultured Sphingomonas sp.
ACCTGCGTCTCTCGCCGCCACGCTCGACATAAACTGCGACTGCAAAGAATATGTGATCGACTATCTCGAGCGCGCCTTCCCGACCCGGCAGATGCGTGTTTTCACGGACGACACCGGCACCCAGCGTTCGGTCCCCATGGAAGACGAGGCAGGGAATCCCGTCTACAACCCGGAGGCCGAGGCCGCGCGTTCACGGCTTATAGAAGATCTGTGCGCCCTGCCCCCAATCACCTCCGCACTCGACGGTCTGCTCGAACAGTTCGGCCATGACACCGTTGCCGAGGTCACGGGGCGGACCAAGCGGCTCGTCTCGACGGCCGACGGCCGCCAGAAGCTCGAGACCCGTTCTACCCGGACGAGCCAGGCTGAAGCGGCCGCATTCATGCAGGGCCGCAAGCGGATCCTCATCTTCTCCGATGCTGGCGGGACGGGTCGGTCATACCATGCGTCGCGTGACGTGCCGAACCAAGAGCAGCGAGTCCACCTGTTGCTGGAGCCCGGCTGGCGCGCCGACCGGGCCATCCAGGGCCTGGGCCGCACTCACCGCACGCATCAGGCGAGCACGCCGCTGTTCCGGCCCGTCACTACCGATTGCAAAGGCGAGCTACGCTTCACGAGCACGATCGCGCGCCGGCTCGACAGCCTCGGTGCGCTTACCCGCGGCCAGCGCCAGACCGGCGGGCAAAACCTCTTCGACCCCGCCGACAATCTCGAGAGCGAATATGCCTGCGCGGCGCTCGTCACCTGGTTTCATCTGCTCGTCGGCGGCAAGCTGACCAGCGTGTCGCACGGCGAGTTTGAACGCCGAACCGGGCTAGAGCTCTGCGACAAGGACGGAGTCATGAAGGATGAGCTTCCGCCCATACAGCGCTGGCTCAACCGGATCCTGGCGCTCCCGATCGCGCTTCAGAACAAGATATTCGATGAGTTTCTTTCCTTGGTCGAAACCCGTGTCTCGGCCGCGCGCGACGCCGGGCGTCTCGACGTCGGAGTCGAGACAATCCTCGTCGATACAGCGACGCTGGTGGATGACACTCTGTTGCGAACCGATCCGGTCAGTGGGGCGACATCACACCTGCTCACGATCGAGATCGCTCATCGCCGGACGCCGGTCGCGCTGGACCGCATCCTCCATATCGCGGACAGCGATGCTACAGCCGAGTTCCTGATCAACGGGAAATCCGGCATGGTCGCACTACAGACTCGTGCCCGCGCTCTCATGGAGGAGAAAGAGGGAACGCCGATCCCGCGCTTCGAGCTAATGCGGCCGACACGGCGTGAATACATGCGAGAGCAGGAGCTGTTCGAGAGCGCCTGGACGGCGATCGACCGGGACGCCTTTTGTCGAAAGTGGCTCGAAGAGGCAGAAGTAGCAGCGAACAAGGTCGACACCGAGACCATTCGGCTCGCGACCGGCTTGTTGCTCCCGATCTGGTCTGCGCTGCCGAGCGATCATCTCGTGGTCAACCGGATCGCGGACAAGGCGGGCAACAGCTGGCTCGGACGGCTCGTCTTCGACGAGCATGTCGTGCAACTCTTCACGAGGCTCGGCATCGACCGTGCCGAGAACATGCCACCCACGGATATCGTCAAGTCCGCCTCGTCGGGACGCAGCGTTGATCTGACCCGGCCGTTCCCGATGACGATCAAACGCTCCCTGGTGAACGGCTCCCAGCGGATCGAACTGGTCGGTGCACCATCGCAGCAACTTGCATGGCTCAAGTCCCTGGGTTGTTTCACCGAAGTCATCCAGTACCGAACCCGCGTCTTCCTGCCCATGGCAACGGCCGGCGACACGCTCCATCGCATACTGCGCGCCGCTGCCTGAGGCGGCCATCGCGCATGCGGAATAAGCCGCCGCGAATATTCGCAGGATTGAAAATTCGCGTTGTGCGACCACATCTTAGCGATCGTTCAACAACGGAAAGGAGGTGGTCAGATGTCTCATTGTCACATGCCGCGTGCGGCGGTTCTCATGAGCAAGACCTCCGCCTCGGGGGTCCGGCTCGGCTGAGCTGCCCGTTCAGGCAGGACAATGGAAGGGTCGTCCGAAAGGGCGGCCCTTCGTTTTTGTGCACACGTCTCGAAGAATGAGGCGACCGAGAGCGCCCATGCGGGGCGGGCGTCCACCCGCCCGGGGCGCTCTGAGCCAGAGAGAGGGAAGGGGGGTCGGGAGATGGTGTCCGGAACTTGCCGGACGCCATGAGGAGTTTCCCCCCGTGATCCAGACCGTCAAACTCAGCAAGCTGCGTCTCTCGCCAATCAACGTCCGCACTGCGCCTGACGAGCAGCTCCAGATCGGACCCATGGCCGCGAGCATCGAGGCCAAGGGCGTCCTGCAAAACCTTCTCGTCACTCCGGCCAAGAAGCCTCGTGGCACCTATGAGGTGTTCGATGGCGGTCGCCGCTGGCGGGCGCTCCGTCTGCTAGCGGAGCGCGGTACGATCTCCGAGGTGGCCTATGATGTGCCGGTCATGGTGCTGACCGGGGAGGATGCCGAACTCTCAGAGACCTCGACCGCCACCAACTTCCATCAGCTCAAGATGACGCCGGCGGAAGAATGCCGGGCCTTCCAGCACTTCATCGGAAAGAGCGGCGACATCGATGCGGTTGCCAAGCGATTCGGCGTCACCCGTCGCTTCGTGGAGGGTCGCCTGCGGCTCGCCTCGCTCGCCGAACCGATCTTCGAGGCGCCGAGCAAGGCCGAGATCACGCTCGATATCGCCAAGGCATACGCCTCGACCGAGAACCGCGAGAAGCAGCTCCTGGTCTGGAACACGTATAAGCACAGTGAGGTGACCGCAGACACGATCCGCCGGGTCATCGAAAACGAGACGCTCAAAGCCAGCGACCCCATCGCGATGCTGGTCGGCGAACCGCGCTATCGTGCTGCTGGCGGCAAGATCGACGGCGACCTTTTCACAGACGGCAACGACCGTTGGGTCAATCCGGAGATCGCCCATCGTCTCGCCGGCGAGATCATGGAGGCCGAGGCGCGGCGGATCGGTGAGGATACCGGCCTCGCCTGGATCCGCCCGATCGCCAGCAACTACACGCACAATGCCGCCCACGGGCTCTACCGCGTCATTCTTCCGGCGCCGGAATTGACCGCGGCCCAGGGTGCGCGGCTTGTCGAAATCGCAGAGCGCCGCGGTGCTCTCGAGGCCGAGATGCAGGATGCGGATCTTCTCGAGGAGGCGGTCAAGCTGCTCGACCAAGAAGATGATCGGCTGATCGCCGAGGCCGAGGCAATCGAGAATCGCCCTCCGGTGTTGCCGGACGAGCTGAAAGTCCATGTGGGAGCGTTCCTCGTCCTCACCCCCCAAGGCGAGATGCGGCTCGACTCGCAATATTACAGCGAGCAGCAAATTCTCATCGAAAAGCCGCGCGAACCCTTCACGGGCGAGGATGATACTGCTCGTGACGGCGAGGCGGGCCGGGAAGATTCGCCAACCGGAGGATTTCGCGTCGCCGATCGTGGTTCCGCGCAGCCGGGCCGTCGGCCCGAGGCGGTGGCGCCCGGCGGAAAGGCACTCAGCGGACGGCTGTACGATGAGCTTGCGATCCAGCGACGCGACATCCTGGCGTCGTGCCTCCTGGCGCAGCCCGCACTGGCGCTCGACTTCGCGCTGTTCGTGATGATCGACGCCCGGATGTGCTCATCTGGCGGTCCCGCGGACAGCGCCGTCAAATACGGCACGACGATTCGCGCGATGGGTCCGCAGGATCCCATGGTCGGAGATATGCCCAGCTCCCGCGCACGCGCCTGCTTGGCGGAAGCCCATGATGGTCTCAACGCCGCGTGGACCGAGCATGACAGCGAGGTGGATCGTTTCGAGGGGTTCCGCGCTCTCGATGATGACAGCAAGGCGAACTGGCTCGCTTATATCGTCGCGCTGTCGCTCGAAGCGAAGCCCGGCCCGTCCAATGTCCAGGTTCCGCTTCACAACCGGATCGCCACGATCCTCGAGGTCGACATCGCGGGCTGGTGGCGGCCGACCTCGGAGAATTTCTTCGACCGCGTGAACAAGGGCACAATCCTCAGCCTCCTTCACGATGTCGGGGGGCCGGCGCTCACGGCCCGTCACGCTTCGCTCAAGAAGACCGAGATCTCCGAAAGCTGCCAGAAACTGTTCGCCGGGGAGTCGATCGTCGAACCTGAGGTCAAGCAGGCCGCGCTCGCCTGGGTTCCCAACGCGATGCGCTTCCTCGACGACGCCAACGCGACCGTCATCGATCCCGCTGATGACGGCGATCCCGAAGACCCGGGCGATGACGCAGGACACGGCTCGCAGGCCGAGGGCGGCGAGCTCTTCGAACCGGTCGAGGCCTGACCACCCGGCCACAACCATCCGAACAAC
Organism: uncultured Sphingomonas sp.; assembly: GCF_946477935.1. Classification (GTDB taxonomy): domain Bacteria; phylum Pseudomonadota; class Alphaproteobacteria; order Sphingomonadales; family Sphingomonadaceae; genus Sphingomonas. The sequence continues at coordinate 4,362 of NZ_CAMLAC010000055.1, forward strand.
CGCGAGAAACTGGCCGTCGGCGCACCCGCGTCGGCGGCCATCCCGTCATGCGACCGGAGCACATCACCATGCGCGCCAAACCGACACCGAGCCGCGACGTCGCGGCCGAGATCACCAGTCTCATCATTCGCAAACTGGAGGAAGGGGTTGCGCCCTGGAGCCGACCGTGGCGCGTCACCGGCGCCGGGGGCAGACCGTTGCGGCACTGTGGCACGCCATACACCGGCATCAACACCATCTATCTCTGGGCGATCGCCGACGCGAATGGCTATCGTTCCCGCTATTGGATGACTTACCGTCAGGCCGCGGCCCTAGGCGCAAATGTCCGCCGCGGCGAAAGCGGCTCACTCTCGGTCTATTATTCCAACTTCAAAAGGACCGAGGCCAATCCCGTTACGGGTGCCGAGACCGAGAAAAATATCCGGTTCCTGCGGCACTATGTCGTCTTCAACGCCGACCAGATCGATGGCCTTCCAGCCTATTTCTATTCCGGCGACGTGACCATCGATCCGGTCGACCCTTCGGCCCGGCAGGGCGCGATCGACGCCTTCTTCGGAGCCATTCCGGCGAACGTGCGGCACGGCGGCAATCGCGCCTTCTTCCATCCGACCTTCGACTACATCCAGATGCCGCATCAGCGGTCTTTCCAGACGATGGATCACTATGCCTCTGTGCGCGCCCACGAGACGACGCACTGGTCTGGCGGGACGGCCCGCCTCGCGCGGACGTTCGGCAAGCGGTTCGGGGATCAGGCCTACGCGTTCGAAGAACTTGTCGCCGAGATCGGCAGCGGTCTCATTTGCGCACAGCTCGGACTTCCCAACGAGCTGCACGACAACCATGCGAGCTATGTTGCCCACTGGCTCGGAATCCTGCGCGCGGACAAGACCGCGATCATCCACGCCGCGGCCAAGGCCGAACAGGCGTTCAACTATCTCCTCGCCTTCAGCAGCGATCATCGGGACGAGGGCGCGCCAGTGTCCGCTCCCGTCGTTCCGCTTGCAGAAGCCGCCTGACCTCTCCCGCTTGCGAAAGGACCACTCATGGGTTGGCTCACCATGCCCTTCACGTCGATGGGCGGTCACGCCTCGGCAAAGGCCTATCTCGACGACCAGTTCACCTATAGCCGCGAGGTCGATGGGGGCACATCGGGTCTCAGGGTGCTCGCCTCGTCCTGCCCACAGAACCGCACCTACTATGCCGCTGCGCAGGTGATGACGAACGGCGCTGGCGGCGAGGTGTTCGCGATCATCTGCAAGGTTCTCTGGAACCCGGGCAGCAAGACCCGTGAGCAGTTCGGCTACAAGGACATGACCGAGTCGATGGGACCGTGCGAGGACGGATGCCCCCAGCACATCCTCGACCTGCTGACGCCCACCGACAAGGAGCACGCGCTCGACTGGCGTCATCGCTGCGCCGAGAACCTGAAACGCCGCTCGCGCAAGATCGCGGACGGCGATCGGATCCGGCTGGAGCAGCCGGTCACCTTCTCGGACGGCCATGTCGGCCAGGAATTCATTGTCGAGAAGCAGGGGCGCCGAGTGACCCTTCGCGACCCTGAGACCCGCGGCCGCTACCGGATCAGCCGCCTCATGGAGCGGCGATGGCGGATCGTGCCGACGACGAAGATCCACAAGACGATTTTCGCCTGAGTCCTGCCGGTATCATGCTTTCCGAAAAGGATCTGACATGCTTGACCTGAGTACAGGCCTGTCCCCCAAGCGTCTGCTCCTTTGCAGTCGCGAAAACGCGAACCGCGTCGCCTCCCGGCTGTTCGACGAGCGGCCGGGTCGCGTCAGCATCGTGCGCACCACCAATCCGATTCAGCCTTTCCGCGTCTGCACCTGGCCGGCGTTTGGCGAGCGCGTCGAAGTCGAGATGGTGCTTTGAAGCCCAGCGGTCTCAATTCCTCACCTGAGCGTGCTGACCAGGCTCACGCACGATCAGGCGCGCACGGCGCTACGAGTCGGCGTTCGTGGTCGCCAAAGCGAAGCGGCCGGCGCCATCGCCTGCCGTCGCAGGAGCCCTTTTGAGGCCTGAGGTACGAGAACCGACCTCCGCTCAAACGGATAAGGTCGGATCGGCCCACCATGACGGGCCCTGCTCGAAGGCGGCGTCCAGCTTCACTATCGGACCGTCCGGCGCGTCGGCGACATAGGGGTTGGTGAGCGGTATCCAGGTCGCCTTCAGCCGCCCCTGCTCTCCCGCGACACGGCCGCGGCGTTCGAGCAGATCCTCTAGCCATTCCAGATCGTCGAGCATCGCCACCACGCCGCGCCCGGCCAGGCAGAAATATACGCAACGCTGGAAGTCGTCGGCGCCGTCGTTGGCGAGGATCTCGGACAGCTTCCCCTTGCCGGCGGGGATGCCCTCATGAACCCAGCTCACCGCCTCGCGCAGTTCACGAACCGAATAATAGGCGTCCTCGACGTGCATCCCGATCGACGCGTTCGCGATCATCCGGCGCGTCGGCTGGTTATCGGAATCCAGCGCCGCATCGCGCAGCGTGATGTCGAGGTCGAAGCGCTCGCGGAACGGTGTGGTGGTCATGGCAAATCTCCTGCGCAAAGGAACGTATCGTGAACGCGCCGAGCCGTCAATATCACCATGCCCAGGGAGCCCGCTATGCCGATTGAGATCATCGTCGGGCTGCCGCACCTAAGCGAGGGGCCGATCCTCGCCCGAGCACGCGCATTGCAGCAGCCCGCGCTTATTTCCGCGAATGGATTGTCTCGCTGGACCGAACGCCGCGGGTGGCGGGAATGGGACGGGTGGCGGCTTTCCCAGCTGAGAAATGCCAAGGGACTGGCGGCGCTCTGCCTGGACTCCGCCGGATTCGTCGCGGCGGCTCGATACGGCGGCTTCCCTTGGTCGCTCGTCGACTATGTCGCGCTCGCGGCCGCCTTTCCCTTTCGGTGGTGGGCAAGCGCCGATTATTGCGTCGAGGCAGAAATCGCTCGCGACCGCGAAGAGGTCATCGACCGCCTCTCGCGCACGATCCGCGCCAATCTCGACTGTCGCCGCCTCGCCCAGGATCACGGCATCGCCGACACCCTGATGCCGGTCATCCAGGGCCGCCGTCCGGAAGACTATGAGCGCTGCATAGATGCGCTGTGGGGAACGCTGAAGCGCGTGTCACTGATCGGCGTCGGCAGCATGTGCCGGCGAGATGTCCATGGCCCGGAGGGGGTCATCGCCGTCATCGACCATCTGGATCGAATATTGCCCCAGGGGGTCCGGCTGCACGCATTTGGCGTGAAGGGTTCGGCGCTGCCATACCTGCTTCCGTTCGAGCACCGGGTCGCGTCGATCGACAGCCAGGCATACGGCATCAGCGCCCGCCAGGCCGCCCGCCAGCTCCGTGTTTCCAAGAGCGACCGCTTCGTGGCCGACCATATGGCGCGGTGGGTGGCGGCACAGCACGCACGTCTTGCCAGCCACCCTTTACGCCTGCCGCACCATCGGCCTGCGGAACCCGATCGCGTCCCGACGGACCCTTGGGAAACGGCGATCGCGCAGGCCCGAGCCCAGATCCGCGAGCTCATCGAGAGCGGGGATCTCGATCACGACGAGATGACAGCGCCGTGGATCGAGCAATGGGCGGCTGACATCTTCCGCGAGCGGCTCGCCGGCTGATGAGAGGGGAGGGGGGCAGGAATGGGGTGAGCATGAGGCTCGCCAGAGTGAGGCGCCCATCCCCGACGGAGGTGCCCCGCTACCCTGCAAGGAGATCGGCCGTGACCGCACCCCAGCCCACCGGAACCACCATGGTTCCACTCGCCCGGATAGCCATCGGCTACAACCCGCGCCGCTATTTCGACAGCAAGAAGCACGACGAACTTGTCGCTTCGCTCAGGTTGCGCGGCATGCTTCAGCCGATTCTGGTGCGTCCGGCGGACGATGGCGAGGATCGCTATGTCATCGTCGCCGGCGGGCGGCGGTATCGCGCCGCGCTCGAGGCGTTCGGTGCGGACGGCGAAGCGCCGGCCATCATCCGGGAGATGACCGACCAGGAAGCGCTCGAGGCGGCGATCGACGAAAACGATATCCGGGATGACGCCTCCGAAACCGAGCAGGCCGATGCTGCAGTCCGGGTCCTCGCCGCTTGTCAGAACGACCGCGGCGAGGCCGGTCGACGTCTTGGTTGGTCGCGCGCCAAGCTCGACCGCCGCCTCGCGCTGGCTAACCTTTCGGACGCGGTGAAGCTCGCGCTCGACGAGCGCCGCATCAAGGTCGGCCACGCCGAGCTGCTCGCCGCCGTGCCGGCGGACAAGCAGGACAAGGCGCTCGAGACCATCCTGGGAGCTGGCCTCGACATCGGGAAGACCCGCGACCTCCTCATGCGCGTAACCCAAAACCTTGCCGACGCCTGTTTCGACAAGTCCGAATGCACGACCTGTCCTTTCAACTCCGGGACGCAACGCGCGCTCTTCGAGACCCACGTCGATGATGGCCATTGCACCAACGCGGCATGCTTCCAGCTCAAGACGGACGCGGTCGAGCAGACCCGTCAGGAAGAGCAGGATCGTTCCGCCGCAGCCGATGACACCGCCGACGAAGGCGAGCTCGCCGAAACTGATGAGGCCGAGGATCAGGAAGATGAGCGCGCGGAAGGGGTCGAGGCGACCGCTCGGCGAGCCGCGCTTGCGCCGGGAACTCCGTCAGGTCGGGCGACCGTGCGATTGAACGCGAATGCCAATGGCCCCAGCGTCACCGCGAAGTCGATCGCGGGCCGCACAAGCGATCTGCGGGAGGCAACCTGGCGCACCGCGCTGGCGCGCGGGCTCGCAGACAACGCTTCTGATGCTCGAACCGCCATCCTGGTCGCCGCGCTGACCGGCACGCTCTCCCAGATCAAGTCGAGCACGCTGACGGCGCGAGCCGGCCTCCTCGTCAACCCGTCCTTCCCAGATCTGGGCTTCGAGAGCAAAATCGATGAGGTTCGAGAGCTTTCCGAGGCCCAGGCGGCAACGGCGCTCTCGGCGATCGGCGCCGCTTACGCCCGCGACGTGCAATCGTTCAGCCAGGTCGCCGATCTGGCAAGGGCGTTCGACGTCGACATCCGCCAGGTCTGGCAGGTCGATCGCGCCTTTCTCGAGCGATATACCAAGGACGAGCTGAAATTCGTCGCCCGGGAGTGCGGGCTGATCTCGCACATGGGCGAGAAGGCCTTCGCCAAGCTTCTCGGCTCAAAGAAGGCCGATCTGGTCACCGGCATGCTGAACGCCGCCGGCTTCGATTGGGCGGGCCGGCTGCCGAGCGCGATGACCCTCGACGGGCAATATGGCGCGGCGCCCGGCGCCGCCCCGGTGTCCAGTCGCCGCGTCGATGCGCTCGCCGCCTGATCCACTTTCCTCGCATCCGAACAAGGACGAACGACCATGCTTATCGCAAACATGCTCCCGCTGCTCCACCGCTATTCGTTAGGGTTCGACCTTGTCGCCGGGCCGGACGACACCGTGACCCTGACCGTCATCCCTCGGAAGGTCGAGGGTACGACGGCCGCCCTCGAGGTCGGCGAGACACGGCCCATCTCGATCACCGCAAGCGCAGCGGAAATCGACGCGGAACTCGCGCGCGGCGCCAACGGCGCACTCGGACAGCTGATCGCGACGCGCAAGACTCTCGCCGATCAGATCGCCGATCAACGCAAGGCCGCTGAAGCCGCCAAGGCCGCGTCCGCCGCGGCCGCCAAGGCAAGGCCAACACCGGCGCCGGCAAAGACGGCGACCACTTCCGCGTCGCCGGCACAAGCTGCGAACGCGCTCCCGGCCGAGGCCAAATCGAACGAGCCGGCAAGCCTCTGGTGACGGCCCCCGCTTCGGCCCGTGTTCAATTTCTCAGGAGAAGCCACATGCAGATCAATCACCTCGCGCGCGCTTATCGATATGACGGGATCGACCTTCCGGTTCCGCCCCACCTTGCCGAAGACCCGCAGGGCCTGCGCGCGTACCATGCCACTCTCTATCCCGCGATCTTGAACGCCGAACTGGTCGATGCCGGCATCGCCGGGGGTACCCATGTCACCGAGTACCGCCGCGCGGTCGGCACCAAGGGGTAGCCAATGTCGCGCAAGGCCGTCGCGGTCCTTCCCGCCGCACCCCGCAAGACACTCCTCGAATGGATCGAGTTCGATGATGGCGACGCTACCCGCTCTCCCGGACCAGCCTGCGACCCGCAGGCCCAGGCCCTCCACCTCAAGATCCTCATCGACCCGGCATCGCAACACGGCGAACCGGCCGAGCCCCTGCAGTCTCCCAACGGCTTGCGACTGCCCCCGCTCGGCTGACTTGGCCGGGCGGTCGGTCGTCTTGTCCCGGGAGATCCCGGTCAGTTTCGATCAGCCGCTTGCACGTCATCACAAGCTGATCGGCGGTTGGGTCGCATCGCGCGATCAGATGGCACGGCGTTGCACGCGCGCTGAGGCTCGACGCCGCATCGAGCGCGTTTTCGATAAGGCGGTTCTGGATATTCTCAGGCCGCTCGAACTGGCCGAACTGCGCGTCGCCGTCCTCAACAGCGAGGACATGGACGCGCCGGCCATCGCCATCGTCTGCGACAGTATGGGACAGCTCGACCTCGGCTGGATCGAGACCAGCGACGCCCAGATCGGCTGGCGCGCCGCTGCCTATACCGCGCTCGCCCGGACCATGGGCTCAGCGCTTCCGATCTTCGGCTACGACGATCTCTTCGAAGAAATCTCGATGTACTATTGGGATGGCGAAATCGAGGACGAAGCCGCTCGCGACGCGCTCGTGGCCTATCATGGTGCCGATCCGGAGGATCTTGAGGACACCATCCTACCCTCTGACATGAACGACAGAAGGCCGGACTGGATGATCGCGGCGAACGCTGCACCTCCAAGGTCGCTGCCCAACGGCCTGCGCAGCGCGCTTCGCAATTTGCGCCGAAGCCACCAGGCGCTCAGGCGCTTCTCGGACGAGCGCAACGCCTGGCATTTCGACGGCCCGACCCTCCACGAATATTTGCCGGACCTGGAGGAGTGCTCGTCATTGCCTCCTCTGACGCTCGTGCCCGTCGAGCAGTTCGCGCGCGAGGTCGACGATGTCGCACGCCACGGCATGGAATACGGCTTCATGGACATCGCCGGGCTCTGCCCGCTGCCGGACGCCGCTCGCGTCACCGATTGGTTCGCATCGCTCGAGGCGGGCGCCCGGTTTCTGCTCGCCGCCCAAGAGCTGATCCAGCTCGATCCCGACACCCTGTGAGGCAGCCATGTCACAGCATTCGACCCAATTCGAAGCCATCGCCGGCGGGCTGGTGCTGACCAACGCCATCCTGCTTTATCGAACCGAGGCCGCGAGAAGCGGCACGCGCTCCGGCGCTCCCGGCCAGGATGGGCGGGCGTTCGCCAGCCTTCATCACATCGAGCATGATGACGACGCCGGGCCGAGGATCGCCGCCGGCACGCCGCTGACGCGGGCGCACCTGCGCCAATGGTCCGAGGCCTTGGGTCGCGCCGCCGCGCCCGAGCTCCTCCCGCACAACGTGCTCGTTGCGCACCAGGATCTCCTCGCGTGGTGGATCCCGGCGAAGGTTCGTCCGGCCTACTTCAATCTGAGCACGCCGCCCGCCGGCCTGAAGGCTCTTTCCACCAAAACGGTGGTTTCGGTCCCTTACCCGGCCCACCTGCTCGTTGCCACGAGACGAGCGCTGGGAGTCTACGCGCTTCGAGAGGATGAGCGGCCGACTGCCGACTCTATCGTCTTCCATTCGCCGATCCTCAATGTCTACGCCGATGGCACGCTATGCTGGGGGAATATCCCAAAGCCCGGAACGCTCTCCGTCTCCGCCATCCCGGACTTCGAGCGGGCATTGTTCGAGTCTTGGTCGACTCATCCCAATCACGGGCAGGACCAGACGGTCTCGGGCAAGGGTGGACTCATCTCCCTCTGGGAAGACCTTGCGGCGCGCCGCGCCGCCCGCTTCCCGGTCAAGCGTCTCAAGGCCTTCGCCGTCAAACGTCGGTCGGTTGCGGCATCGTCCCGCAAGGCCATCGAGCCGCTGACGCTTGGCCAACTCATCGAAAGGACGAGACGATGACGGCTCTCGCCGATGACCCCACGGCGGCTGCCTTGCTCGCGGCCGTCCCGTGCTTCCCTGCGCCGCCGCGCGGCAGCTCACCCGGCCTGGACGCGGTACGGGCTTCGCGCGCGGGCCATTGTCTCGCGATCGGTCGAGACGGCGTCTTCCTGATTGTCAGGCGCCCGTGGCTCGAGCTCGATGTGCCTGTCACGCCGCCGATTGCCGCCTACCTTCCCTATGGCAGCGTAGGCGAGCCTCGCGCCAACCTTCGGTGCGGCCTGATACCGCGGGCGTTCCTGGCCCAGATCATCGATCATTTCTGCGCGGCGCTGCCCGATGAGGCAGCCGCCTTCATCGTGTGGGACGAGGACGATCGGCGCTTCCTTCTCGATTTTCCGCAGATCGACGAGGCGACGCCGTCGCGCCTGGTCTATCGGACACCTCTCCTGCCCTGGAACCGCCACATCGTCTGCGACATCCACAGCCACGGCCATGGCCGGGCCTTCTTCAGCGCCACCGACGATGCCGATGACGCGCACGCCACCAAGATCGCGCTCGTTATCGGCCGGCTCGGTAGGACCGGCGGTCCCGAGTTTGCCTCGCGGCTTTGCGCCGGCGGGATGTTTCTTCCGCTTCCACGCAGCCCCTTCGAAGGAGACGGCCATGACGCCTGAACTCCGTGATCGCCACTTTCTCCCGGAAGTGCTCCACCACCGCACAATCAACATCGTTCTGATTGGGTGCGGGGGGAACGGCGCCCAGATGCTGATGGGCCTCGCCTCGCTCGACACGGCGTTGCGCGCAATCTCTTCGCGGTCGCTCCATGTGATCGTGGTCGATGACGACGTCGTGACCGAGGCCAACCTTGGCCGGCAGCCCTTCTACCGCTGCGATCTCGGCAACTCCAAAGCCCATACGCTGACGGAGCGGATCAACCTTGCACACGGTCTCGCCTGGCGAGCCGTTCACGGCCGAGCGCCCGAGTCGATCGATGTATCGGGGGCGGACGTTCTGATCAGCTGCGTCGATACCGCCTCAGCTCGCCGCTCCCTCGGCGCTGCGCTCGGTCGAGGTTCCAAGGCACCCTATTATTGGATGGACCTTGGAAACCGGGCAGGCGACGGCCAATACATTATTGGCAGCCCCGCTACTGCCCATCGCCGGAACGAGCGCCGCCTGCCCACCGTCATCGAATATTTTCCGGAACTCGCCGACGAGAGCGTGCCGGACGACGATGCACCATCCTGCTCGGTCGCCGAGGCCTTGGAGCGACAGTCGCTGTTCGTGAACCGCATCGTTGCGAGCCACGCGCTCTCACTCCTGTTCGACCTGCTCGGTCGCGGGTCTATCGGTCACGCCGGAGCCTTCATCAACCTAGGCAGCGGACGCTGCGCGCCGATACCCCTGACGGCGGCTGCCTGATCGTCCACGCCCTCCGGCGTGAAGGAGAAGAGAAGGGGAGCGACTGGTCGAGCGAATTTGCGCTTGAGACCGGAGTACCCCGTCCATGAGTTACGATGTCGCGATGCGCCACCAGCAGGCGCTCGACCCCAGCGCCCTGACCACCATCGGCGCCGGATTGCACGCTGTTCACGCCGCGATCACGGACTGCCGCAATGCCGGCAAGGACGCCGAGACCGACGCGGCCGTCATTCTGCTCGTAAGGCACCTCGTGTCGGTGACCGACCGCTGCCCGGAAAGCATGGCTCTGCGCCGTTCCTGTATGGACCAGATTGCGGAAATCCGCCGACATCCCGTGCTTCGAACACTCGCCTATCGCGGCGTCGCGTATGACGAGGCCGCGAAGCGCACATTCCATGCCGAAGGGCGGACCGCGATGCGTCGGCTCGCCGAGGCCCTGGGGCTCGAGGCCGACAGCTACTGCGTCCGCTCGAACAAGGGCGGTCCCGCAGTCTCGGGCGAGATCACGCTCCATGGTGACGAGGTCTACGTCCAGCTCTCGCTCGGTGGGCTCGGCCAGGATCGGGAGGTGCTCTACCGGCGCGTGAGCGGACGCACGGACTACTGTGGCCAGCGCAACCACTTCGCGGCGATCACCGTGCTGCTGTCGCCCGATCGCTTCGCAGCTCAGCTTCGGCGCGACCTGCAGCTCTCGCTTCCGGTCGCGCAAGCGGTGCGTCTCTTCGCCTAACCAAGCGGACCAATATCATGCAGACCGAACGCAGCCAGCGATGGCGGGAGCGGCGCTCGCTATGGGCGCGCGATCTCGAGCTCATCGATCCAGGCGCCTACGATGTGGATGTCATCGAGCATGGCGAAGCACGCGCGTTCATCGCTCGCCATCACTACCTCCGGACCTATCCTGCAGCGCAAGTCGCTGTTGGCCTGTTCGGTGCCGCCGGCGTCCTCGAAGGCGTGGCGGTGTTCGCCGTCCCGACCACCGGGGCCGTGATCTCGCGTCATACCGGGTTCGACGACCCAGCACGCGGCTGCGTCCTCGCCCGCTTCATTCTCACCGATGCGGTGCCCCAGAATGGTGAGAGCTATTTCCTGGCGCGCGCCTTCCGGCACCTCCGTCGGGAACGTCCGGTGATCGAGGCCGTCGTATCTTACAGCGATCCAGGCGCGGGTCATATCGGCCGGATCTATTGCGCGCTCTCGGCCGCGCACCGGGCGATCACGCGGCCGCGTACAGTTCTGCGGGTCGGTAACATTACGGTGTCAGGCAGGACGCTCTCGAAGATCCGTCTGGGCGAGCAAGGCCATGCGGGCGCGATCGACCAGCTCGTCGCGCTCGGGGTCCCGAGGCCTGCCACAGGCGAAGAGCCGCGCCGCTGGCTGTGGCGCTTGCAACGCGAGCGCCATCTCCTTGTCCACCAGCAAGCCGGGCTGTTCGCCTATTGCTTCGAGCTCACCCGCGAGGCCCGCCGCCGCGGCCGCGTACTCCCCCGGTTGCCCTATCCCAAAGCGCTTCCGATCCGGCATCCGACACTGCCGCTCTTTCCCGCCGAGGTCGAGAGCGTCGGCGTCGCCCGGTCCAAGCGCTCCAGCCCGATGGAGACACCATGATCGACCAGCTTTCTCGCACCGCTGCCCTCAACGACCGTGTCCGCCAAGGTCTCGATCCAAGGGCGCGTATCGTGATTACCGCCGCGTGCGCAGCAGCGCTCACCGATGGCGATAGCCTCCAGGAGACCGTTCGGATCTACGGCGACCTGCTAATGGCGATCGATCGCTGCAACTTCGCGCCCGACGAGCGCGTCGAGCGCCGCCGCGGTGAGGTCACTTTCCGAGGCCGGCAGATTCGCTTCGCGATCGACTATTATGATCTCTCCATCGAGTGGGGCTCCGAAAATCCGGCCGACCCGGAGGTCACGACCCGCGTCATGACGATCATGCTGCCGGAAGACGACTAGCTTTCAGCACGCCCATTTATCCAAACCGGAGGTAATATGCGTCGGATCACCCCGGCCACACCGGAGCACGGCCAGGCCATCGCAATTGCGGTTGAGCGAATGCGCGAAGCCCGTAGTCTGCTTCGTCAGGCGGGCGCCCGCAAGGCCGCCTCGGCGGCGGGAAAGGCGATCAGCAGCGCCGAGGGTGCAGCACGCCATGTTCAGCACCGGCTTCGAAGGACCAATGGATGAGCCGTCATGATCTTGAGCCGAGGCCGGACGGTATCGACGTGGTGCGGGCCGTGATTGGCTGGGACCGCCCGCTCCAAACATTCTTTGCGCAGGTCTTCTTCACCACGGAAGATGAGCCCGATGAGGGCGAGCCCCTGATCTGGAACGGCACGGAGCCAGGTGAGCTGCTCACCGCCGAGGCCGCGATCGCCATCGTTGCGCCGCATGCGATCGTGCCCGGCGGACTGGCCGAGAAGCTTACCGCCGAGATGCGCGCAACGAGTGGCACCAAGGACGGGCTTCACCAGGCCGCATCCAAGCGCCGCCTGTTCGGTTCGATTCACTAGCCGACGCCTGCCCAAGCACGTTCCTCAAGAACAGCAGCAGCCGATCGCCGCGCCCTTCGCGTGGACACGCTGGGCTGTGCAATTTTCAGGAGTTCACCATGGCCGACCGCGTATCCGCTTCGATCAGCATAGGTGGTGTGCTCAGCGCTAGCGCCTATGCAGAACTGATCGACATCATCGCCTGTGAAGGCCTTGCCACGGAATGGGACGGCGAGCCTTTCGAACCGCACCACCATGTCCCCGGTGCACCCCTTCGCCTCTTCGCTCACGAGGTGGCAGGCGGCAGCTTCGACGAACTGGAAAGCTGGTCCCTTTCGCGCCGGGTGCCTTTCGTGAGGTGGTGCGGCGGCTATTCCGGTCAGTGGGGGCCGGAGCGCGTGGTCGCGACAGGCGACGGCAGCGCAGTGTCCTATGCGGTCACCGAAGACGACGAAGTCGTCGTCAGCCGCAGCAAGGTCGAAGCGCTTGGCTCGATCGAGGCCGTCATCGCCTTTTTCGACGCTGCCGAGTTCGCCGTGCCCCCGCTGATGGTCAGCACTTCCGCCGCCGACATTCCGGACATCCACGGAGCCAGTCATGACCAATAGCTACACCAAGGCCGCGTTCGGCATCGTGGTCACCAGCCCCGAGGCCGATCTCCTGCGTCGCGTCATCGGCGCGATCGAGCTGGTCGGCGATGTAAAGATCGGCCCGGAGGCACTTGAAGCGCACTTTCATGGCATGGGCGAAGACTTCGCCGCGCTCTTTCCGCGGACGCCGGAGAGCCCGTTCGACGGGCTTCTCGACCTTTTCCCGGACGAAAATTTTCCGGCTCTCGATTTCGAGATCGAGTTCGGGGAAGCCGACGCAAACGGCCGGGTCGCTCTTTTCTTTTCGGGCGAGCAGTTCGGCGTCGAAACCGCCGCCAAGCTGATTCAGCGCTGCGCCCGATCCGCTTTGCCCTTCGGCTTTGAGTGGGCATCGGATTGCGACAGGCTACGCGCCGGCGAGTTCGGCGGCGGCTACGTCGTCATAAGCGCCACTGATACAGACTATGGTCACACATCGCCGCTTCTCGATCGGGCGATCGCCCGCATGATCGACGAAGGTGCGGATGGCTACGTTCTTTCCAAACGCGATGGCGAGCACGGCCTCAGCTTCTGGAACAACGAGGATGGCTTTGGCAGGCTTGCTCGAGCGACGGTGTTCAGCGTGGCCGAAGCCGGGAGCTTCGATATCCCGTTGGCGGATGATCACCCCGAATGGATGGAGATGCCGGCGCCGCTACGCATCTGAGCAGCAGCGGTAAGTCCTTTGCGCCGCGTGCACATAACGATAGCTTGTCATCTGGGAGGCCGCCGATGACTTCGATCCCGACCGACTATGATTCCGCGCGCGCGGCGCTGACGCGCCTGATCCCGATTGCAATGAGCGACACCGGCCAGGCCCGCCGCGTCGCGAACTTTCTGATGGCCTGGTGGAATGGCCCCGACCTTGGCCATTTCGAGATCGCCGATCTCTTCGGTGTCGATATCGGCGTCGCCAACGACATCACGAGCGTGATCGGCTTTCTCGGTCGGAACGATCGGGGTGCCGTCTACATCGACAGCCTTGGCTTTGCCGAAGAAATGCAGGACATCATCGCGCGCTGGCGCAACCCTGTAGGGCAGGGACCTGAGTAATCTCTGCCCAATCGTGCGCGAAAAGTTGCACCGGCCTGATCGGCCCCATTACACGGTTCCCACCGTCCGGGCCGCTGGCCGGTTAGTCTCAGGTCGAAAGGGGCACGATGTCGGAAGAGAACAATCTAGTCGCGATGACGATCGAAGTGGTCGCGAGCTACGTCGCGCACAATAATATTCGGCCAGAAGACGTTCCGGAATTCATCGCCAAGACGCATGCGGCGATATCGGGGATTGCCAAGGAAGCCGAGCCGGCGGCCGCGGACGCGCCGCCCGGCGAGGCGGAGTTCACGCCGGCCGTGACCGTCCGCAAGAGCCTCGCTTCGCCGGATCACATCCTGTCGATGATCGACGGCAAGCCCTACAAGTCGCTCAAGCGCCATCTCGGGCGCCACGGACTTACCCCGGCCGATTACCGCGCGCGCTATGGTCTCAAAGCTGACTATCCGATGGTCGCGCCAGGCTATTCGGCGCAGCGGCGCGAAGTGGCGCAGCGGCTGGGTCTCGGCCGCAAGAAAGCGTCGACGGCGCCGACCTCGACCGACGAGTCCGGGCCGGTCGCGACTAGCGCAGCGCCAGCCAAGCGAAACAGGGGCGGGAGCGGAAAGACGTCGTCGGCGCCAGCACCGGCAAAGCAGCCGCGGCGCCGTAAGGGACAGTCTGAAACGACGTCCCCGGAGGGCTGAAGCCTCATAACTTGATCGGGCCTTTCTCGACATCTCCGACGGCGCCGAAGGGGCGCTCGTCGGGACGGCGCTGTCGCGCCTGGCTCGGCCGAACGGCCGAGGAGAGGAGTGGGTCAGAGAAGGTGTTCGGACAAGGGGTTCGAGCGAACTTTCTCAAGGAGACGACCCGTGAACATCGGCACCATCACCCAGAACGCCAGCGGCACCTACACCGGCAAGATCTCGACGCTGACGGTTGCGATCGTGATCGCGCTGCGCACCGTGCAGTCGAACAACCCGCGCGCGCCGAAGTTTGAAATCCTCGCCCTCTCGGCCGCCCGCCAGTGGGTCCAGGTCGGCGCGCTGTTTGAACTCGCGTCCAACTCGACCGGCGAGACTTTCCTCAACGGCAAGATCGAGGATCCGAGCCTCGACAAGCCGCTCTATATCTCGGCCTTCCGCCAGGAGGACGGCTCGTACAACATCGTCTGGTCGCGCCCGACGCGCCGCCGCGATGCACCCGCCGACACGGCGGCAGCGGACGACGGCCTGCCGCCGCTGCC
>NZ_CAMLAC010000056.1 GCF_946477935.1 uncultured Sphingomonas sp.
GGTGCTGAGGGCCGATGTGATGGCCGCGGCGTCATCGCCAGCACCGGCCGCTCGTCCGCCACCGCATCCACCGCCGCGGCCATCACATCGGCCCTCAGCACCATCCCCGCCCCGCCCCCCGCCGGCGTATCATCCACCGACCGATGCTTATCCGTCGCGAAATCACGCAGTTGCACCGGATCGCACGCCCAGCGCCCCTCGCGCAGCGCGCGTCCGGCCAGGCTGTGGCCCAGCGGTCCGGGAAACATTTCGGGATAGAGCGTCAGGATGGTGGCGCGAAAGATCGGGGTCACGGCGTCCGTTTCGGTCGGGAAAGGTCAACAGGCGGGTCTTGGGCGCTATACATGGCCACCGGTCAACAAGGAACGATGATCCCGCTCCAGCGCTTTGGCCCGCCATGGACGATTGCATCATCATCGGCGCCGGGCCAGCCGGCTTGACCGCGGCGATCTATCTGGCGCGGTTCCACTTATCGATCCGCCTGTTCGACAGCGGATCGAGCCGCGCGGCGATGATCCCGTGCACGCACAACCATGCCGGCTATCCCGACGGGATCAGCGGCAAGGACCTGCTGGCGGCGATGCTGGCGCAGGCTGAGCGCTATGGCGCCCGGTGCGAAGCGGCGCGCGTTACCGCGATCGAGCCGGACGGCAAAGGCTTCCATGTCGTCACGGATCATGCGCGCTATCAGGCCCGCACCGTTCTGCTCGCGACCGGCGTGGTGAACCATCGCCCCAAAAGCCTGTTGCCCGAGGTCCATGATCCGGCACTGGCGCGCGGACTGCTGCGCTATTGCCCGATTTGCGACGGATATGAAGTGACGGACACGCGCGTGGCGGTGATCGGCACCAGCGACCACGGCATGCGCGAGGCCCTGTTCCTGCGCGGCTTCACCCGCGACGTGACGCTGATCGCGCCAGAGGCCGAACACATGCTCGACGCAGCCTGCGCACGGGCGCTGGACGAGGCGGGCGTGATCCGGGTCGATGGCCCGTGCGGGGGATGGGCGATCGAGGAGGACCGGCTGGCGCTGGACACGGCCGGCGGACGGATGCGGTTCGACAGCGTCTATCCCGCGCTCGGTTCGCGCATTCGTTCGCACCTGGCGGTGGCGGCGGGCGCACGCGCCAACGACGAAGGCTGCCTGGAGGTGGACGATCATCAGCGTACCAGCGTACCCGGCCTGTTTGCCGCCGGGGACGTGGTGAAGGGGCTGGACCAGATCAGCCACGCCATGGGCGAGGCGGGCGTCGCCGCAACGACGATCCGCAATCTGTTGAGCGAGCAGCGCCCGATCAGGCGATAAAGGCGCGCGCGACGATCAGGCGGTTCTCGTCCCATTCGGGCACCGCCTCGACCTTCATCGGCACCATGAAGCGCCGGCCATCGGGCCATTCGATCTCGATCACGTCGCCCGCGCCGAAATCCTCGATCGCGACGACATGGCCGACCGCCTCGCCATCGTCGGCGACGACGGGCAGGCCGAGGAGGTCGGTATGATAATATTCGCCCTCCTCCAGCGGAGGCAGCGCGTCTCGCGACACGGTCAGTTCGGTGCCGCGCAATGCCTCGGCGGCGTTGCGATCGCTCACCTGCGCGAAGCGGGCGATCGCGCCGTTCGATCCATGCCGGAGCGACTTCAACGTCAACGTTCCACCATTGAAGGTGGTGAAAGCGGACATGTCGTCCGCAAACACCTTCAGCCGGACCTCGCCACCGATGCCATGGGCACCGATGACGACGGCCAGCACGACGGCACCGTCACGCTTCAGGGGAGTCGCCGTCGCCAGCTGGGGCGTCGTCGCCGCCCTCGGCGGGTTCGGTGGTCGAGACGCCTTGGTTGGTGGCATCTTCGTCGTCATCGCGGTCGGTCCGGGGATCGGGGTCGGCCATGGTCATGCGCGCTTCCTCTCAGCAAGGTGGAGGCAGGGAAACGCATGACCATGGAAACCGATGCTTATGCTTCGGTGGCGGCGTCTTCAGCGGCCTTGGCCTTTTCGGCACGCTCCTCGGCGCGCTCCTTGGCCTTCTCGCCCGGCTCACCCTTCTTGGGGTTGCTGCGCGCAGCGCGCTCCTTCACGCCGGCGACGTCCAGGAAGCGGGCGACGCGGTCGGTCGGCTGCGCGCCATTGGCCAGCCAGTGCTTCGCACGCTCGGCGTCGAGCACGATGCGCTTCTCGTCGTCCTTGGCGAGCAGCGGGTTGTAGTTGCCGATCTTCTCGATGAACTTGCCATCGCGGGGGCTACGCGCATCGGCCACGACGATGCGGTAGTAGGGGCGCTTCTTGGAGCCGCCGCGCGACAGGCGAATGGAGAGTGCCATGATAATCGTCCTTCGTTTCTAACTGGATGGTGTTGGTCCGGCCGGGGCCGGGGGTTACTTCTTCTTCAAGAGGTTCTCGAAACCGGCGGGGAGCTTGGGCATGCCGTCCGGACCGCTGCCCATGCCGCCCGGGCCACCCAGACCCGGCAGGCCACCGCCCGCCTTGGTCATCATGTCGCCCATCTGCGGGCCGCCCAGCGCGTTGCCGAGCCCGCCGAGACCGCCCTTGCCAAGCATGGACATCATGCCCTTCAGGCCGCCCATCTTCTTGATCTTCTTCATCGCGGTGGACATTTCCTGGTGCATCTTCAGGAGCTTGTTCACCTCCTGCACCGTGGTACCCGAACCCTTGGCGATGCGGATCTTGCGCTTGGCGTTGATCACCTCGGGCTTGGCGCGCTCCTTCGCGGTCATCGAGGTGATGATCGCGTCCATGCGGATCAGGATCTTGTCGCCGCCAGCCTCGTTCAGCGCGCCTTGCGCCTTCTTCATGCCGGGCATCATGCCGGCCAGCGCGCCCAGCCCGCCCATGCGGCGCATCTGCGCGAGCTGCCCGCGCAGGTCGTCCATGTCGAACTGACCCTTGGCCATCTTCTTGGCCATGCGCTCGGCATCTTCGGCCTGGATCGACTCGGCGGCCCGCTCGACCAGGCTGACCACGTCGCCCATGCCCAGGATGCGGCCGGCGACGCGCTCGGGGTGGAAGCCCTCCAGCGCGTCCAGCTTTTCACCCGTGCCCGCGAACTTGATCGGCTTGCCCGTAACCGAGCGCATCGACAGCGCCGCACCGCCGCGCGCGTCGCCGTCCATGCGGGTCAGCACGATACCGGTCAGCGGCACCTGTTCGGAGAAGCTGGTCGCGACGTTCACCGCGTCCTGACCCGTCAGCGAGTCGACCACCAGCAGAATTTCCTGCGGGCGCGCGATCTCGGCGACCGACTTCATCTCGTCCATCAGTGCCTGGTCGACGTGCAGGCGGCCCGCGGTGTCGAGCATCAGCACGTCGAAGCCCTGCAGCTTCGCCGCCTGGATCGCGCGGCGCGCAATGTCGACGGGCTGCTGGCCCTGGATGATCGGCAGCGTCGCCACCTCGACCTGGGTGCCCAGCGTCGCCAACTGCTCCTGCGCGGCCGGGCGATTGACGTCGAGCGACGCCATCAGCACCTTCTTGCGTTCGCGACCTGACAGCCGCTTGGCGATCTTGGCGGTGGTGGTCGTCTTGCCCGAGCCCTGAAGGCCGACCATCATCACGATGGCGGGCGGCGTGACGTCCAGCGCCAGCGACGATTCGTCGGCGCCCAGCATCGCGACCAGCGCGTCATGGACGATCTTGACGACCTGCTGGCCCGGCGTGACCGAGCGCAGCACGTTCTGGCCGATCGCCTGTTCGGTGACCTTGTCGACGAATTCGCGTGCGACGGGCAGCGCCACGTCGGCTTCGAGCAGCGCGACGCGCACTTCGCGCATCGCGGTGCGGACATCCGCCTCGGTCAGCGCGCCACGGCCACGCAGACGGTCGAAAACGCCGCCAAGCCGGTCGCTCAAGCTCTCGAACATCGCCTACTCCAATCCAAATATCACCAAACGCAAAAGCGCCGGCGGGCGAAACCTCGCCGGCCAGCGTGCACCCTTGGGCGCTTTCGATCGCATTCCGTGACGGAACGTGGGCCGCCACCTACGCCAAAACACGGCTCAGCGCAAGCGAGGCGCGGCAGGCGGCCCGGTTAACCTCTTCTACATCGCTGACGTGCAACGAAAACCGGCGTGGGAGACGAACCGATCATCGTGGCCGATATGGCGCATGGCCCAGCGCGGATCTTTGCCGCCGGGCTGGCGACGGGCACGGCCTTGCTGGCGATTGCGGCATTTTGCGCGGTAAACGGCCGTGGCGGCTTGGCGCTGGTGGTGCTGATCGCCGCCGCCATCGGCCTCGGCCTCGTCTATCGATCGCTGCCGTCCACAGCGTCGCGCCTGCCTTCGCGACACCGGACAAACCCTCTCCCGGACCGTGATGGGTTTCACACCGGTGCCACGGCCTTGATCGAGGCTGCCCGGCGCCGCCGCAAGATCCCGACGTTGCTGCGCCTCGATATCGAACGGGTGCGCGCCATCTCCGGCGTGCAGGGGCGCGAGGCGCATGATCTGGCGCTGCGCCATGTCGCCACCCTTCTGGACAATGAACTGCCGCGCTCGGCGCTGGTCGCCCGGCTGGAGGGCGATCGCTTCGCCGCGCTGATGGCGTTCGCCCCCGGCGACGAAGCGCGGATCGAGCGTATCGTCGACCGGCTGGCGGTCCGTCTGGTGCAGCCGATCCGCCGCGACGGCATGGAGGTGCAGGCCAGCGCCTGCTTCGGACTGGCGCGCGACACCGGGCAGGAATCGCTCGAAACGCTGCTCCGCCAGGCGGACATGGCGCTGACCGCATCGGCGCAGGGGACGCGCGGCCAGCCCTGGTTCACGCCCGAGATCGAGCGGGCGCTGGGTGACCGGGCCGCCTTCGTCTCGGCACTGCGCACCGGAATCGAGCGCGGCGAGATCGTGCCGCATTTCGATCCCCAGGTCGATCTGGGCAATGGTCGTCTTGTCGGCTTCGAGGTGCTGGCGCGCTGGCACCATCCCGAACGTGGCATATTGCCGACCCGCGAGTTTCTCGCCATCGCCGAGGAAACGGGGTTGATCTGCGACCTGTCGCTGGCGGTGATGCGCCAGGCCTTTGCCGCGGCGCGCGACTGGGATCCCTCACTGAAACTGGCGATCAACCTGTCGGCGACGCAATTCCAGGACGCCTGGCTGGCGCAGAAGATCATCAAGATCCTGACCGAGACCGGCTTTCCCGCGCACCGGGTCGAGGTGGAGATCACCGAGCGTGCACTGCTCGCCGATCTGCCGCTCGCCCAGTCGATCGTCGCCAGCCTGAAGAACCAGGGTATCGGCCTGGCGCTGGACGATTTCGGCACCGGCTATTCCAGCCTGGCGCATCTGCGCGCCCTTCCCTTCGACCGGATCAAGATCGATCGCACCTATGTGCAGGCGATGGGCGAGGATGCGGAGCGCGCCGCCATCGTCCAGGCGATCGTGCAACTGGGCGACAGCCTGAACCTGCCGACCACCGCCGAGGGCGTGACGGACGCCGATCTGGCCGAGCGCCTTCGCGTGCTGGGCTGCGTCCAGGCCCAGGGTACGCTTTATGGCGAACCGATGGCGCTGCCCGATATTCGCCGGCTACTGGCGGAACGGCACCTGCTGTCGCGCGCGGTGGTGACGCCTGCGTCCGGCTTTACCAGCCCGCGCCTGGCTGGTTGAGATAGGCCTGTTCCTCGGGCGTCGATTCGCGTCCCAGTGCGGCATTGCGGCTGGGATAGCGGCCGAACCGGGCGATCACGTCGCGGTGCTCGATCGCAAAACGCAGATTTTCCTCGACGCCCAGCGCCTCGAACTTGCGGACGCTCAGATGCTGCACGGCCAGCGCCTCGGCATGCATCAACGGCATGTACAGGAACACGCGCCGCTCCGGCGGCAGGCGCATGTCCCAGCCCTTGTCGATCGCCTCCATGGTCAGCGCCAGTGCCAGCGTATCGCCTTCATAGGCGCGTGCATTGCCGCGGTGCATGTTGCGGGACACCTGATCGAGCAGGATGACCGCCGCCAGCAGCGTTTCGGGATCGCCACGCCACTCGGCCGCACTGTCCGCCAGCACCGCGTCGCGCATCGCCCCGAACCGCTCGGTCAGCGCCGCATCCAGCTCCGCATCCTTGCCGAAATGCTGTTCCGGCGTCAGCGCGAACCAGAATGCCAACACGCTGCGCGCGTCTTCATGGACTATTGCGCCGCGCGCTCCTAGATCGCCATCCATGTCCGCTTCTCCTGCGCCCGAGGTCGTCAGCCTGGGTTGCCGACTCAACATCGCCGAGAGCGAAACGATCCGTGCGCTGCTTGGCGCGACGGACGACACCGTCGTGGTAAATAGTTGCGCTGTCACGAATGAAGCCGTCAAGCAGACCCGCGCCGCGATCCGCCGCGCGGCGCGCGCACGGCCGGACGCGCGCATCGTGGTGACCGGGTGCGCGGCCGAAATCGATCCGCAGAGTTTCATGGCGATGCCCGAGGTTTCGCGCGTCGTGCGCAACACGGACAAGCTTCGCCCGGAAAGCTGGGGCGCGCCCGCCGCCGCGCCCCGTCCCGCCGCCTTCGGCGGACATGCCCGCGCCTTTGTCGAGGTGCAGAATGGCTGCGACCATGCCTGCACCTTTTGCATCATCCCCGCCGGGCGCGGCCCCAGCCGGTCGCTGCCTGCGGGCGGCGTGGTGGACCAGATCGCGCGCGCGGTGGATGCCGGCCATAACGAGGTCGTGCTGACCGGCGTCGACCTGACCAGCTATGGCCACGACCTGCCCGGACGGCCGACACTGGGGTCGCTGGTCGAACGCATCCTGACCTTTGTGCCGCATCTGCGTCGCCTGCGGCTGTCGTCGCTCGATTCGGTCGAGATCGACGACCGGCTGTTCGAACTGGTGACCGGCGAGGCGCGGGTGATGCCGCATCTGCATCTCTCGCTTCAGGCCGGCAACGATCTGATCCTGAAGCGGATGAAGCGCCGCCACAGCCGGGCGCAGTCGGTCGCCATCGTGCAGCGGCTGCTCGCGCGCCGCCCCAATATCGCGATCGGGGCCGATCTGATCGCCGGCTTCCCGACGGAGGATGACGCGATGGCGGCGGATACGCTGGCACTGATCGAGGATTGTCGCATCGTCCATGCGCATATCTTCCCCTATTCCGCCCGCACCGGCACGCCCGCCGCACGGATGCCGCAGGTGCCGCACGACCTGCGCCGCGCCCGTGCCGCCGCCTTGCGTGACGCCGCGGGCCGTGCCCGCGCGGCATGGCTGGCGGCACAGGTCGACCAGGTCCGGGACGTGCTGGTCGAACGCCCCGGCACCACCGGCCACACGCCCGGCTTCGCCACCGTCCATCTCGACACGCCGGCCCCACCCGGCACCATCGCCCCGGTCCGCGTGACCGGCGCCACCGACACCCATCTCATCGGAACGCGTCTATGAGCACATCCTCCTCCTGGCACGAAAAGCTGCTGGGCGGCTTCCGCCGTACCTCCGACCGGCTGGTCGGCAATCTTGCCGGACTTGGCGGCGCGCGCCTGGACGAGCCGACGCTGGACGAGATCGAGGAGGCGCTGATCGCCTCCGACCTCGGGCCGGAGACCGCCGGCCATATCCGCCAGCGGCTGGCCGAGGGTACGTTCGAGCGCAACATGGAGGATCTGGGCATCCGCCTCGTCGTCGCCGAGGAGGTGGAAAAGGCGCTCGCCAAGGTCGCCACGCCGCTGGAGATCGATGCCTTCCCGCGGCCACAGGTCATCCTGGTGATCGGCGTCAACGGATCGGGCAAGACCACCACCATCGCCAAGCTGGCGCATCTGTTCATGGAGCAGGATTACGGCGTGATGCTGGCCGCGGGCGACACGTTCCGCGCCGCCGCCATCGGCCAGCTCGCCACCTGGGCAGAGCGCGTCGGCGTGCCGATCGTGTCGGGCAAGGAAGGCGGCGACGCGGCCGGCATCGTCTATGAGGCGGTGAAACAGGCGACGGCGACCGGCATCGACGTGCTGATCGTCGACACGGCAGGCCGCTTGCAGAACAAGCGCGAACTGATGGACGAGCTGGCCAAGATCCGCCGCGTCCTCGGCCGCCTCAATCCGGAGGCGCCGCACGACATCGTCCTGGTGCTCGACGCCACGACCGGCCAGAACGCGCTCAACCAGATCGAGGTGTTCAAGGACGTAGCGGGCGTCACCGGACTGGTCATGACCAAGCTGGACGGCACCGCGCGCGGCGGCGTGCTGGTGGCGGCGGCCGAACGCTACGGCCTGCCCATCCACGCGATCGGCGTCGGCGAAGGAATGACCGACCTGCGCCCGTTCGACGCCACTGAAGTCAGCCGCATCATCGCCGGCATCGAAGGAGGCCGCAAGTGACCGCCCCCCGCAACGCCGCGCCCGACCAGGCCGGGCTGAAGCTGGCGCTGGAATATGGCCCGCTGCTGCTGTTCTTCGCGGTCAATTTCCTGGCGCCCGCCGGGCCGCTGACCCGCGTGCTGATCGCGACGGGCGTGTTCATGGCGGCCACCGTCGTGTCGATGGTCGTCAGCCGGGTGAAGCTGGGCCGCGTGTCCACCATGTTGTGGCTGTCGGGCGCGCTGGTGCTTTTGTTCGGCGCGCTGACGCTCTATTTCCGCGACGAACGCTTCATCAAGATGAAGCCGACCATCGTCTACACCGCCTTCTCCGTCATCCTGACCTATGGCCTGATCACCGGCCGCCCCCTGCTCGAAGCCTTGCTCGGCTCGGTCTATGCCGGCCTGACCCAGACCGGCTGGCGCAAGGTGACGCGCAACTGGGCGATCTTCTTCGCCTTCATGGCGGTGCTGAACGAGGCGGTGTGGCGCTCCAGCACCTGGGACTTTTGGGTCGGCTTCAAGCTGTGGGGCGCGATCCCGCTGACCCTGGGCTTTGCGCTCGCCAACATCCCCATGCTGATGCGCAACGGCCTGAATGCGGGCGAGAAGCCGGTCGGCGACATTCCGCCGGAATGAAGAAAGGGGCGTGCAGGATATCCCGCACGCCCCTTCCCTAACCCTCCCGCTCGGGCAGGAGGGGATTGCGGCCGATCCTTACGCGGCCGCCGCTTCGAAGCGCTTCGACACCTCGTTCCAGTTCACCACGTCCCACCACGCCTTCAGATAGGCGGCGCGGTCGTTCTTGTAGGTGAGGTAATAGGCGTGCTCCCACACGTCGTTACCCAGGATCGGCGTGCCCTTGTCGGCCACGTCGTCCATCAACGGATTGTCCTGGTTCGGGGTCGAGGTCACCTTGAGTGCGCCCGAGCCATCGACGATCACCCACGCCCAGCCGGAACCGAACTGGCCCGCGCCCTTGGTGTTGAAGTCCTTCTTCAGCTTGTCGAGGCCGCCATAGGCGTCGATCGCCGCCTGCAGCTTCTCTGACGGCTGGCCGCCCGTGCCGGGCTTGCCCAGGATCTTCCAGAAAAAGTCGTGGTTCCAGTATCCGCCACCATTGTTGCGCACCAGCGGCGGCTGCGACGAGATCTGGCCGAGGATGTCCTCGATCGACTTGCCTTGCAACGACGCGTCCTTTTCGACGCCTTCGTTCAGCTTGTCGGTATAGGCCTTGTGATGCTTGTCGTGGTGAAAGGTCATCGTCTCCTTGGAGATCACCGGCTCCAGCGCGTCATAGTCATACGGCAGCGGGGGCAGTTCGAACGCCATTCTTTGTCTCCTTGGGGGATTTGCCTTGGCAAACGCCAGGCGCCCCAAATGGGTCCACCAGCCTGATTACGCAACCGTTCCGATCAGATCGTGGCGACGCAGCGCATGACGAAGCTGATCATAGGACAGGCCCAGCGCATCCGCGGTCGTTCGCTGGTTGAAGCGATTGTCCGCCAGCGACTTGGCCAGCAACTCGCGCTCGAACCGCGCCACGCGGCTCTTGAAGTCGGAGGGGCCGACCTCGCAGGCGGCGACCTCGTCGCCCGAAGACGGCTCCTCCTTCGGCGCCGTCGCTGGCGCCGCAGCAGCCGATGCCGATGCCGCAGGCGACTGTCCCTTGGGCCGGAACGGCGACTGGAACGGATCGATCTCGATCGCATCCACCGGCCCCTCGCGCTCCCAGCGATAGACCGCACGCTCCACCACGTTGCGCAATTCGCGCACATTGCCGGGCCAGCGATGCTGCATCAACGTGTCGGTGGCGGACGGACCGAAGCCCGGCCAGCGATCCCAGCCGATTTCCGCCGCCATCCGCCGGCCGAAATGATCCGCCAGCACCATGATGTCGGCCTGTCGGGCGCGCAGCGGCGGCAGCGTCACCACCTCGAACGACAAACGGTCGAGCAGGTCGGCGCGAAACTCGTGCGCCTCCACCTTGTCGGGCAGATGCTCATTGGTCGCCGCCACGATGCGGACATCGACGCGCATCGGACGCGACGCACCGATCCGGGTTACCTCGCCATATTCCACCGCCCGCAGCAGCCGGTCCTGCGCCGCCATCGACAAGGTGCCGAGTTCGTCCAGGAACAGCGTGCCGCCATCCGCCTCCTCGAACCGCCCGGCGCGCGTCTTGGCGGCACCCGTGAACGCCCCAGCCTCATGCCCGAACAGTTCGGCCTCGATCAGCGTCTCGGGAAGCGCGGCGCAGTTCATGACGACCAGCGGCTGGTCCCAGCGCGGCGACAGGCGGTGCAGGCGCTCGGCCACCAGTTCCTTGCCCGTCCCCCGCTCGCCGATGACGAGCACGGGCCGGTCCAGCGCGGCCGCCCGGCTCGCGCGTTCAAGGGCGTCGAGGAACGCCCCCGACTGACCAATTACCTGGCTCGTCCGTTCCATGGCCAATTGGTGGCGGATTTCACCAACGCTTGGCAAGCGGGAATATGGGCTAGGCGTGTAACGACCCGGCGAACCCACGCAAATCAGCCGTTTTTGAAACTGGCACGGCTCCTGCAATGCTGTTGGCATCCCGCCACACGGCGGATCAAACAAAGGTTCAAGAGGGAGTTTCCACCATGTTCGCCACCGAGATCAGCCGCAAGCTCGCCACCGTCGCCTGCACCATCCTGATGAGCGCCACCTG
The DNA here is from genome assembly GCF_946477935.1 of uncultured Sphingomonas sp. GTDB lineage: Bacteria > Pseudomonadota > Alphaproteobacteria > Sphingomonadales > Sphingomonadaceae > Sphingomonas. The sequence goes on from NZ_CAMLAC010000056.1 coordinate 10,983, forward strand.
CCTGTTCGGCGCGCTGGCCCCGGCGACGGCATCCCACACCGACACCCCCGTTGCGGCGACGACCGGTCCGGTCGCATAATCGCCGCAACCTGTTTCCCAAGGAGTACCCGATGGGCATTTTCTCCCGCACCCGTGATATCGTTGCCGCCAACTTCGCCGACCTGCTCGACAAGGCGGAAGACCCCGCGAAGATGATCCGCATGATCATCCTCGAGATGGAGGAAACGCTGGTCGAGGTGCGCGCCTCCGCGGCCCGCACGATCGCGGATCAGAAGGAAATGCGCCGCCACATCAGCAAGCTGGAACAGCTTCAGGCAAGCTGGACCGAAAAGGCCGAGCTGGCCTTGTCCAAGGACCGCGAGGATCTGGCCAAGGCCGCGCTGGTCGAGCGGCAGAAGGCGGCCGACATGGCCGACCAGTTGTCGGTCGAGGTGCAGGTGCTCGACGATGCGCTGCGCGCGTCGGAAGAGGACATCACCAAGCTGCAGAACAAGCTGCGCGAGGCGCGCACCAAGCAGAATGCGGTGCAGACCCGGCTGGAAAGCGCCAACACCCGCGTCCGCCTGCGCGAGATGTGGAACGGCCCCAAGACGCACGACGCCTTCAGCCGCTTCGACGTGCTGGAGCGCCGGGTGGACGAGGCCGAGGGCCGCGCCGACGCGCTGGGCCTGGGGGTCGCCAAGACGCTGGAGGAGGAGATCGCCGAGCTGCGCACCTCCGACAAGGTCGACGCCGATCTCGCCGCGCTGAAGGCGCGCATGAAGAAGGAGGGTTGAGATGGATTTCGAGGGCGTACTCGCCATCTTCCTCGCGCTGATCGGCCTGCCCTGGCTCATCTTCCACTATGTCACCAAGTGGAAGCAGGCGCCCAAGATCACGCATGAGGATGAGCAACTGCTCGACGAGCTGCACATGCTCGCCCGCCGCCTGGAAGACCGGGTGAACACGGTCGAACGCATCGTCGCCGCCGACAATCCCAACTGGAAACCGGGCATCGCCGCATCCGAATGGCAACCCGAAGTCCGCCTGAGCAAAGGCGACTATATCCCCGATCGGAGGAACTGAAATGTCCGCCAGCCGCACGCAATTCTACCTCGACAAGCAGAACGCCAAGTTCAAGGGCGTGTGCGCCGGGATCGCCGACTATACGGGGATCGACGCGCTGTGGGTCCGGGTCGCCGCCGTCCTGCTCACCGTGACGGGTGTCGGCATTCCCTGGGTACCGCTCGCCTATGTCCTGGTCGCCTGGATGGCGACGGCCAAGCCGGTCGGCCTGTATCAGACCGATGACGACGCCAAGTTCTGGCAGGGCGTCCGCTCGAACCCCAAGCGTTCGACCGCCGAGGTCCGCTCGAAGTTCCGCGACCTCGATCGCCGGCTCGCCGACATCGAGCTGCACTATACCAGCCGCAACAGCCGCCTGGCCGACGAGATCGACAGCCTGCGCTGATCGCCGACCGCACTGGGAGGTAAAGACCATGTCCCCTGAGAAATTCGCGACCGTCCAGGCCCTCTTCCCCTTCATCGCGATCCTGGCATCGCTGGGGATCGGCGGCTGGGTGCTGACCACCTGGATGCGGATCAAGAATGGCTACCCGCTGGATGGCGCCTGGGGCCAGGCGATCTATCCCAAGACCGATCAGGAAGCGGCCGAGCGCATCCGCCTGCTCAGCCAGGAGAACGCCCAGCTTCGCGCCGAGCTCGGCTCCGTCAAGGACCGGCTCGCGGTGATCGAACGCATCGTCACCGATGGCAGCCACCGGCTCGATCACGAGATCGAACAGCTTCGCCACAAGCCGAACTGAAGGACCGGACCATGAACGGATATGTCATCGCCTTCTTCTTCATCCTGGTCGGCTTGCCGGTGATGGTCGGCGTCGCCGGTGACATGTTCAAGCGCCATCTGCGCTTCAAGGAACGGCAGCTGGAAATCATGGGATCGCAAGCCGCGGAAAAAGCGGCACAATATGTGGCGCAGACCGAGCGGTTGGAACAACGGGTGCGCGTGCTGGAGCGGATCGTCACCGACAGGGGGATCGACCTGTCCGACGAGATCGAGCGCCTGCGCGACGATCGTCCGCTCAACTGACACCATAAGATACAAGGGAGATAACGATGAACGGCGGACAGGTAATGGTGGTCCTGATCGTGATGATCGTGATGATCGCCAGCGTCATCAAGGGAAAGCATCGCCGCCACCCGGGCACCGACCTGATGGAACGTCCGAAGGGCGATCAGGATGGCGAAACCCGCGCGCTACGGCACGAGGTGCAGCAGATGAAGGAGCGCATCCAGGTGCTGGAGCGCGTGATCACCGACAACCACAAGAGCGTCGATCTCGACCGCGAGATCGAGCGGCTTCGCGACCGCTGAGGGAGGCGGACATGATGGACCCCAATTTCTACATGACCATGGCCGCCGCCGGTCTCGCCGGCTTGGGCATGACCACCGCCGCGGCGCTTGCCGGCTGGCGCGGCTGGCTGCAGCTCAAGAGCCGCGAATATGACCGCGCCCATGACGTGCCCTTCGCCGCGGCCGGGCAGGCCGGAACCCGCATCGAGATCGCGGACCTGAAGGAGCGCATCCGCAAGCTGGAAGCGATCGCCGCCGGTGTCGATCTCTGAACCGGATATCGGGCTCGCTCGGGCGAGCCCGTCGCCATGGTTGCCGAGCGGGTCGCGAGGCATTAGCGCAGTCGCCATGCCCGACCTTGCCGACCTTCGCGACGAATACGACTTTCTCGACGCCGACGATCGATACCGGTTGCTGATCGATCTGGGCCGCGAGCTGGAGCCGATGCCCGAGCCGCTGAAGACCGATGCGACACTGGTACGCGGCTGCTCCGCATCGGTCTGGGTCTATCCCACCCGGACGGATGACGGCACGCTGCACTTCCTGGCCGATTCGAACGCCGCGATCACCAAGGGCATCATCGCGCTGGTGCTGCTCACCGTGCAGGATCGCACCCCCGCAGCGATCACCGCGACCGATATCGAGGGTGAACTGGCCCCCTTCGACCTGAAGAACCAGCTAAGCTCGAACCGGACGCAAGGGATCCCGAACATGATCGCGCTGATCCGCGACACTGCCGCGCGCTACGCCTGAGGGGCGGCCCTTCCCAGCCTCGCTGCAATCTCTTCCACCGGATCGCCGGGCGACACCACCAGCCATTCGCCCGGCCGCGCAGTATCCACCAGGGTGACCGCGCTCTTGGGGCACAGCTTCAGGCACTTGGTCTCGATCACACCCAGGGGTGCCCTGCGTCCCTTGCCGCCGATCAGCTTGCGCAGCGCCTTGGTAAGCGACGTCTTGCCCTTCGGCCCGAACCCGCCGCCGACCTTTTTCGAACATTTGCCGCAGACCAGCACCGCGCCGGTCCACTCCGCCTTCGCACGCCGGATCATGCGCGCTGCGTGCTCCGCAGTTCCTCGGCGGCACGCAGCACCTCATACGCGGCCTGCACCTGCTGGAAGCGCGCCGCCGCATCCGGATCGTTCGGGCGGACATCGGGATGATTCGCCTTGGCCAGCCCGCGCCAGGTCGCACGGATCAGCTCGAACGTCGCATCCGGCTCCAGCCCCAGCACATCCAGCGCCCGCATCTCGTCACGCGATCGGCTGCCGTCGCCCGAACCCGCCCAGCCATGATGGCGCGACTGGGCGTAGCCGGCATTGGTCTGCCGCTCGCCGGCCTCGCGCGCTGCCGCTTCCTCGGCGTCCAGCCCCTGAAAATAGTCCCAGCCGCGATTATACTCCGCCGCATGCGCGGTGCAGAAGTACCAGCGGTCGGGATTGTTGGGGGATTTGGGGGCGGGACAGTCGCCGGGCTCGTCACAGCCGTGCCGGTCGCAGATGCGCACCGGCTTGGCCTCGCGGCCCGAGCCATAGCCTCGCCAGCGGGGAAAGCCCCAATCATTCGATCGTGTAGTCGGTCGCGCCACAGGTGCGGACATAAGCCGATGCGCGCCCGGTGCAAGACATGGCGCGTGCGCAAACCACGCCATGCCTGCTGGAACCCCTTGACCGTCGCGCCTGCCCTGCCATCATGACCGTGTCATAAAAGCTCTCATGTCCGGGCAAACGGACAGTGGTGCCAATACCTTAGCGAGTAGGATCCATGGTGCCGACTTCCCGTTCCTTTCTGTCCAACGCGCGGGCCGACGTGCCGGCCTCCATCGTGGTCGCGCTGGTCGCCCTGCCTTTGTGCCTGGGCATCGCACTGGCATCGGGAGCGCCCCTGTTCTCGGGGTTGATCGCAGGGATCGTCGGCGGGCTGGTCGTCGGCTTCGTGTCGAAATCGCCGCTGTCGGTCAGCGGGCCGGCGGCGGGGTTGACCGTGATCGTGCTGGAAGCGATCGAACGAATGCCCAGCTACCAGATCTTCCTGGTCGCGGTGATGCTGGCCGGCGTGCTGCAGCTCGGCTTCTCCTTCACACGTGCCGGCATCCTGGCGGAGTTCGTCCCCTCCTCCGTCATCACCGGCATGCTGGCCGCGATCGGCCTGATCCTGATCTTGAAGCAGGTGCCACACCTGGTCGGCTATGACGGCGATTTCGAGGGCAGCTTCGAATTCGCGACCGCCAGCGGCGGCAACACCTTTACCGACCTGTGGACCAGCGTGACCAGCGACGTCACGCCCGGCGCGATCATTATCGGCGTCGTCTGCCTGGTCTTCCTGTTCGCCTGGGATGCCTATCGCCCGCAAAAGGGCCTTTGGCGCCTCATTCCCGGCCCGCTGCTCGTCGTGGTGATCGGCGTACTCGGCAACATGCTGCTCGGCGCGACCAACCCCGGCTGGCAACTCGGCGCCAAGCATCTGGTGCAGGTGCCGGTCACGGGCAGCCCGGCGGAGTTTGTCGGCCTGTTCCGCCTGCCCGATTTCAGCGGCCTGACCATGGGCGTGGTGTGGACCAGTGCGGTGACGCTGGCGATCGTCGCCAGCCTGGAATCGCTGCTCAGCGTCAAGGCGGTGGACGAGATCGACCCCCGCCGCCGCACCACCGACAAGAATTGGGAGCTGATGGCGCAAGGGGGCGGCAACATCGTGTCGGGCCTGATGGGCGGCCTGCCCGTCACCTCGGTCATCGTCCGCTCCTCCGCCAATGTCGGGGCGGGCGCGGAAAGCAAGCTGTCGGCGATGCTCCATGCGGTGTGGCTGCTGCTGTCGGTCGCGCTGATCCCGGTGGTGCTGAACCTGATCCCGCTGTCCGCGCTCGCCGCGGTGCTGATCGCCACCGGCTACAAGCTGACCAAGCCCAAGCTGTTTACCGAGCGTTTCAAGCAGGGTTGGACGCAGTTCGTCCCCTTTGTCGCCACGGTACTCGCGATCCTGTTCACCGACCTGCTGATCGGCATTCTGATCGGGCTGGCCGTCGGTTTCGTCTTCGTCGTCGCGCGCAATTTCCGCACCGCGATCACCTTTGCCTGCGAGGGCGAGGACTGCCTGATCCGCGCGCGGCGCAACCTGTACTTCATCCACAAATATGAATTGCAGCAGCAACTGGCTCGCGTGCCCGACAGCGCGAACCTGCTGATCGACCTGTCCTCCACCTCCTACGTCGACCTAGACAATGTCGACATCATCAACGCCTTCATCAAAGGCGCAAGCTATCGCGGCATCGACGTGATCGTGCGCGGCGACATTGCCGAGCGCAGCGCACCGCTGATCAACGCCCCCATCGCCGGAGTGCGCTTCGCATGAGAGAATACAAGCAGCTCCTGCTCGCCAACAAGGCGTGGGCGACCGAACTCGTTGAGGAAAAGGCGGACTTCTTCGAACGCCAGACCGCGGGGCAGAAGCCCGACTTTCTGTGGATCGGCTGTTCCGACAGCCGCGTCACGCCAGAGAGGATGACGATGACGCCACCGGGCGGCATGTTCCTCCATCGCAACATCGCCAATCTCGTTCATGACGACGATCTGAACCTGCTGTCGGTGGTGCAATATGCCGTCGACGTACTGAAGGTCCGCCACGTCATCCTGTGCGGCCATCATGGCTGCGGCGGCGTGCAGGCGGCGCTGTCGGGCGGCACGACCGGCCCGGTCGATACCTGGCTGGGCAATGCCCGCGACGTGCTGCACCGGCACCGCGCCGAGATCGATGCGGAGCCGACCGAGGAGGGCAAGATCAACCGGCTGGTCGAACTGAACGTCCGCGATCAGCTCATGCACCTCGCCCGGATCGACATCATCCAGAACGCCTTTCGCGAAGGCCGCGAATTATGGCTGCATGGCTGGGTGTACGACATGCGCGACGGCCACATCAAAACGCTGATGGAGATCGACGCCGGCACCGAATTGAGCACGGTCGGCAATCCGGACAAGGTGTTGGTGTAAAGCTGTCGGGCACCGTCCGGCGGCATTTGCCGGACGGTGCCATTCTTCACCCCGGCAACCGGAAGTTCACTCGGTTCGTCGTCGCGCCGCACCCCAGGCCACCATCGGGCCGGTAGGTTTTGGCGTAGCGGGCGGCGCTGAACATCTTCGTGCCGGCCTTGGAGAAGACGAAGGGCGGATAGCTGAGCAGCGTGCGGGCATTGGCCACCGTGCCGTCGGCCTTCACGTCATATTGAAGCTGCGTCCACCCCTCGAACCCCCACTGCAGCGCCTCGGTCGGGAAGTCGCTGGCGCCGAAGCTGGAGAGCTGCTTGGGCGGTGCGTCCATGATGCTGCACTGGTTGGCGGACAGCCCGGTACGGTCGAACGCGGCTCTTGCCGTCGCCGCATCGCCGCGCGCCTGCGCCAATGACGCCAGGCGGACCAGCGCTCCGACCTTCAGCGGATCGTTGGCGGGCAAGGCCGCGTCGTTGGCGACCTCGCGCAACAGCGGCTCGCTGTCCGCGCCTCGTTTGCGGTCGCGGTCCGCGATCAACAGGCGCAGCGCGGCGCGGGCCTGCGGATCGCTGGCATAGGCGGGATCGGTCAGCATCGGCTCGACCGCCCGGCGGAACCGGCCCGGCTTCCACACATCGGGAACATCGGCGGTCCGCACCGTCAGTGCATAGTTGAGCCGCACGGGGGCAGGCGCACCCGCCGCCGTCGCGATCGCCAGGGCGCGGGTGGCCAGCACCTTCTTCTCCGCGTCCGGCACCACGGCGTTGGTCAGGAGCGACTGGATCGCCGCCAGCGTCGCCAGGGAACTCGGCCCCTTGTCCGCTTCTGCCTGGCGCAGCGCCTCGCGCTGCCGCGCCAGCATCGCGGGATCGAGCCGGTCGGAATCGGGCGCCACCGGCACGCCCTTGCTCTCCAGCCAGGCCACCGCCTCGCCGTCCAGCCCGCCGCCGACCGACGGGCGGGAAAAGGCGGTCGAGCAGCGCATCTCGACCCGCATGTTATAGCGGTAGAAGGGCGGCAGTTCCTTCAACTGTTCCGGATCCCACCACCAGTCGCGCACGATGCGCGCGAAGGCGAGCGCCTTTTCCCCGCCGCCCGAGGCATAGATCGGCGTGGCCTGCAGCACCGTGCCATCGTCGCCGATGCTGAATTCGACGACGCCGACATCCTCCGGCGTCAGGTTCGCCTCGCCCCCGCAATCGGGTGCCTTCATCTGCGCGCCCGGCGAGAACTCACCCTTGGTGGAGCGGCCCGCCCCGGTATAGGCGAGATACTCGCGCGCCTCCTCCTCGTGCCCGCCGAGCAACGCGGCGATCGCGGTGTCGGACCGGGCGGAGACGTCCTGCAGGTCGGTGCGGTTCGTGATCCCGCCGAGCAGTTGCACCGCCGCCTTGCCGTCACGCCGCGCCGCCTCGAAATCCCCCTGGTTCATGCGCAATATCGCGCGACGACGTTTGAAGAGCGCGCGCGAGGCATTGTCGACCGGCGCGGTCGCCAACACCGCGTCGGCACGGTCCAGCGTCGCCCCGGCGGCGGTCGGATCGGTAAAGATCTCCGCCTGCGAAAGCCCGAGCAGCGCGATCAGACGGTCGGCGGGGGCTGCGGCATCCTTCTCGGCCTGGGCATATTCTGCCGCCGCGCCCGCATAATCGAACGCGTCGAGCGCGATCCTGCCCAGCA
>NZ_CAMLAC010000057.1 GCF_946477935.1 uncultured Sphingomonas sp.
GCCCGTCCCGCCCCGGACAATGCCTTTGCCGCCTTGGCCGACTGGCGCCCGCATGGGTGACACCATGGCGACCGACACGATGCGGCTGGACCGATTCCTGTGGTGGGCACGTCTGGCCAAGACGCGCAGCGCCGCACAGGCGATTGCATGCGACGGCCATTTGCGGCTGGACGGGCGTGCGATCGACCGGGCGCATGCCTGTGTGCGCGTCGGCAACATATTGACCTACATAGCGCATGGACGCGTGCGGGTGATCCGTGTAGAGGCGCTACCCGCCCGGCGCGGCCCGGCGTCCGAGGCGCAAGGCTGTTACACCGATCTGGAGACTGCTAACGTTTCGCAGCAGGCGCGTGTCGATTGACGCGAGCCGGAACGCGACATAGCAGCACCGCGTTATCCCCTCAGGAGTTTCCATGACCTACGTCGTCACCGATGCCTGCATCCGCTGCAAGTATATGGACTGCGTCGAGGTGTGCCCCGTGGATTGTTTCTACGAGGGCGAGAACATGCTCGTCATCAATCCGTCCGAATGCATCGATTGCGGTGTGTGCGAACCGGAATGCCCGGCCGAGGCGATCCTGCCCGACACCGAAAGCAATCTGGAACAGTGGCTGGAGTTGAACACCACCTTCTCCGCGCAGTGGCCCAACGTCACGCGCAAGCTGGACCAGACGCCACCCGATGCCGACGAGATGAAGGGCGTGGAAAACAAGTACGAGCAGTTCTTCTCCGCCGAACCCGGCAAGGGCGATTGATCGAGATCAACATCCGCCGTTGAATCTTTCTATTGCGAAGCAGTTGCAGGACTAACATGGATGGTGTAGGGGAACCCCTGCGCCACTACCGCGTTCGGGTCAGCCAAACGGACAGTTTGGCTAGTAATTTTGTTGCCGGCATGTTAAAAGGGGCCATGTCGGGCGAACCTGTATGACCTCGCCCGCCTTCTAGTGTTCGACCCCTCCTTCCCGACGGCCCTTGCAGCGGTATTGTCCGCGAAATGGCGGTCGCGTGAAGGCCTTGATCCGGAAAGGCCCATCAATGGCTGCCAAGGCGCTCTCCTTCGATGTCGGTGATTATGTCGTGTACCCCAAGCATGGCGTGGGGCGCGTCATCGAGCTGCAAAAGCAGGAAATCGCGGGGCTTCAGCTCGAACTGTACGTGCTGCGTTTCGAAAAGGAGCGCATGACGCTCCGCGTGCCCACCAACAAGGCCGAATCGGTCGGTATGCGCAAGCTGTCGTCCGACAAGACGATGCGCGAGGCGATGGAAACGCTGAAGGGCAAGCCCAAGGTGAAGCGCACCATGTGGTCGCGCCGCGCGCAGGAATATGAGGCGAAGATCAATTCGGGCGACCTGGTGTCGATCGCCGAGGTGGTCCGCGACCTGTTCCGTGCCGACGACCAGCCCGAGCAGAGCTATTCCGAGCGCCAGATCTTCGAAGCGGCGACCAGCCGTCTGGCTCGCGAGCTGGCCGCGATGGAAGAGGTGGACGAGCCACGCGCCCAGGAGAAGATCCTGGAAATCCTGCGTGCCGCCGCCGCGATCTATAACAAGGAAAAGCCTGCCGCCTGACGCGCCTTGCGCGTCTCTGTTGAGGCTCGGGTAGGGCGGCTCCGACAAGGGGCCGCCCTTTTCGTTTGGCGAGCGGCGAAACGCCGTGTATTGTTCATGCAATACACAGGAGGATCGCCATGCGTCGCTTCATTCCCCTTACCCTCGTGCTGCTCGCCATTCCCGCCATGGCCTGTTCCTTCGGGCGATCGGGCGACGATGGTGAAGCGAGTGCCGAAACCGGCAGCACCAGCCGCAGCTATCCAGTGACCGGCTTTACCGGTGTCGACGTGCAGGGGGCGGATTCGGTCGCGGTCCAGGTCGGCAGCGGCTTTTCGGTCCGTGCGGAAGGGCCGGCGAGCGAACTCGATACCATGCGTATCGAGCGCAGCGGCGATACGCTGCGTATCGGGCGGCAGAGGCGTGGTGGCAACTGGGTGTCGCGCGGGCGCGTAAAGGTGTTCGTGACGATGCCGCGGATCACCGATGCCGGGGTGTCGGGATCGGGATCGCTGACGATCGACCAGGTGTCGGGACCGCATTTCGGCGCCAGCGTGGCGGGTTCGGGATCGCTGGGCATCGGCGCCCTGCGGGTGGAGCATGCCGATTTCAGCATCGCCGGATCGGGCGGGCTGCGCGCGTCGGGGACCGCGGACATGTTGAACCTCAACATCGCCGGCTCGGGCAGCGTTGCCGCGTCGGCGCTGCGGGCGAAGTCGGCGAAAGTCTCGATCGCGGGATCGGGCAGCGCCACGGCACGGGTGGAAGGGCCGGCGACCGTGTCGATCATGGGATCGGGCGATGTCGATCTGGGTCCGGCGGCGCGCTGTACGACGCGGCGGATGGGATCCGGCCGGGCACGCTGCGGGGGCTGAGGCCCCTTCCCTCTTGCCCCGGATCGATCATGGGCCGAGGATTGCGGGCATGACCATGCGCCGTGCCGTGATCGCTGCCCTCCTTCTCTGCGTGCCCGGTATGGCGATCGCGGCCGATCGCCAGATTCCGCTCGGCAGTTTCGACCGCATTCGTGTCGAGGGGCCGTACAAGGTGCAGGTCCTGGCCGGACGCTCGCCGCGTGCGACGGTTTCGGGCGCGGCGGATGCGTTGGACGGCGTGGAGATTCGCGTCGACGGGCGCAGTCTGGTGGTACGCAAGGCGCGCGATACGCTGGGCGCCGGATGGGGTCCGCGCCGGGCGACGCCGGTGGCGGTTACCGTGTCGACGCTGACGGTGAATGCGGTCAGCGCTCTGGCGGGCAGCGTGGTGACGGTGAGCGCGGTCAAGGGCGACCGGGTGGACCTGTCGGTGGGCGGCGCGGGGTCGATCGCGGTGGAAAGCGCGCAGGCGACGCAACTGACCGCGACGGTGATCGGTCCGGGCGCGATCAGCGTCGGTGGACGGGCGGACCGGGTGCGGCTGACCAGCAGCGGCACGGGCACGATCGATGCCGAGGCACTGGAGGCCGGCGACCTGATCGCGCGGCTGGACGGTGCAGGCGAGATACAGGCGCGGGCGCGCTATACCGCGACGATCGCGAATATGGGGCTGGGACAGGTGACGGTCGCCGGGCGGCCGAAATGCCGGGTGGATGCGCCCGGCGGGGGGACGGTGACCTGCGGGGCTGCGCGGTAGCCCTGCGACCTCAGGCGGCCGCGTCGGGATCGATCAGCGCGGTCAGGCGGCGCGCGGCGCGGCGGGCATAGGCGAGCGTGCAGCGTTTGCGGATGTGCGCCGCCAGCGGATGGGTATGCGCCTCCCGCACGATCGCGGCGTCGTAACGGTCGGCGACGATGATGCCGGTGCGTTCGGGCAGAAAGGCGGGGCCGTCGAGCGGGGACAGGTCGAACCCGGCCGGCATCGCCCAGAAGAAGCGGTCGCAATGGTCGAGATAGTCCGGCCATTTGCCGTCGCCGAGCAGATCGGCGCGCGAAACCTTGATCTCGACGATGACGATCCGCCCCTTGGCATCGATCGCCATCAGATCGGCGCGGCGACCGCCCTCCAGCGGCACTTCACCGATGGTGGTGAGATCATGGCGGAGCAGCATCCGCGTGACGCCGCGCGCGACATCGGCGGCGCAGACCGGCGAATGCGGATCATCGACACAACTGGCGGGCGGCACGTCCAACATGCCGCCCGCCATAGAACATTCGCGGAACATGGCAAATCCCCGGCGCGCATTCCCCCGGAATGGCCGGAAAACCGATCAGCGATAGAAGATGTGGTTGCCGATGGAGGCGATGCGCGTCAGGCGCGCAGCCGGACGGCGATCAGGCGTATTGAAATACAGCGCCTTGCCGACTTCGCTGTCCCAGGCCTCCGCCAGCGCGACCTTGGCGACGGCGACGGCGGTGCGATAGGCGGTGCGGCTTTCGTTGATGTCGGGGATCTCCCCGCCGCGCACGAAGCCGAACTGGCCACGCTGCTTGATGACATCGCACAGCTCGGAGGGGAACTGGCCCGAGCGAGCGCGGTTGAGGACGACCTGCGCCACAGCGAGCTGGCCCGACAGCGGTTCACCCTTGGATTCAAAGTAGATGGCACCGGCGAGGCAGCGAAGCGCCTCATCATCGTCATTCGCGTTCTGGGCGGCGACGGCTTCAGCCAGCGTGTCGTAATCGTCCGTCTCGGCATCCGAAAGATCGGGGGTCGCGGCCTGCACCGCCGTGGCGGTCTGCGGAACCGGAACCAAATCCGAGACGTTGATGGAAAAGGAAGCGGGAGTGAGCATCCCGATGCCGGTCGCCGCGATCCCATTGGCATGGGTCGGTCGGGCCTGACCGGGTGTGCTGGTGCCGAGCAGACCGGCGACAGCAAGAGACATGGTCGCGAACGCCGCGACCCGCTTGAATACAGTCATTCACCAAAACGGACATGCGGTTGGATCACGGACCCGAGCGGCCAAGGCGCTCGTCCGGGCTTCCCCCCGACTGCGTAACCGATCCGGATCGCACCCGAATGCAGCACAACGCGTGTTTGCGATGACGCCTCGTGGCCGGAACGGCCCGTTTCGTCAACCTTGGCCGAGCGTTTCAGCGATGAATCGTTCCGGCTCCGGGACGTTCAGTTCGACGATCCAAAGGTCCGGATCCTGCGCGCGGCGCCGTTCGCGATAGTTTGTGATATCGTTTGCAGGGGTTACGTCGACCAGCGTCGCGCGGCCGTCGAAATCAAGCCGGCGCTCCAGAATACGCTCGGTGCCATCGCGATCGACGACGATCACCAGCAATCCGCCGGCGTCCCGATCGCCGCGGGCCAGCACCATCCCCATGTCGCCGCGATCATTGGCCCGTCGGAGCAGCGCATCGACCAGCAGGCGGGTGGGCAGCCGGGCGGTCATGCCGTGCGATAGCCCGGCAATCCGGCCAATGCGATCTGCGAGCGCATGAAGGTGCCGGTGCCGCGCGCGACCTCCTCGCCGCCTGCATCGACCAGCCGGGCGTCGGCGACAAAGACGCGGCGTTGTCCGCTGATCCAGCGCCCCTCCGCCGTGACCGGACCGGCCTTGAGCGGGCGGGTGAGCAGCAGGTTGAACTGCGTGGTCAGCAGGAAACGATCGGTGACCAGGCTGTTGGCGGCGTAGAACGCGGCATCGTCCAGCATCTTGAAGTAGCTGGTGCCGTGTGCGGCGCCGGCCGCATGGTAATGCCGCTCATCCACCATGAAGCGGATACGGGCAATGCCGGGGCCAGGCACCTCCAGCGTCGATTCGAACAGCCGGTTGATCGGGGCGTGGGCGTACAGCGACTCGAGCGCGCGGAAATGCGCCGCTTCGCCCTCAGGCGGCGTCACGCGCCTCGTCCTGCGTCAGAAGCGCCCACAGTGCATCGGGCGAGCCGGCGCCGCGCAGCTTGGCCAAAAACGCACGGTCGCGCATCCGGCGGGACACGCGAGCCAGCGCCTTCAGATGATCAGACCCCGCCCCGACGGGCGAGAACAGCGCAAAGATCAGGTCGACGGGAACGTCGTCCACCGCCTGAAATTCAATGGGTTGCGCCAGCCGTGCGAACACCGCGACGATCTGTGGCAGCCCCTCCAGCTTGCCGTGCGGGATGGCGACACCGCCGCCGAACCCTGTCGATCCCAGCTTCTCACGCTCCGCCAGCTTCTCGGCGACGACGCGCGGATCGAGCCCGGTCTGGAGCGCGGCGACGGATGCCAGTTGCTGGAAAAGACTCTTCTTGTTGGCGGTCACGACGCCGGTCAGAACGGCATCATGGCGCAGCATGTCGCTGAAATCGGTCATGGTCACTTCTCGGGTGCGCGCCCCCGCGCGAGACGCGCCATAGCGACCGGCGGGGGCTTGCGATAGATCAAGCCGCGCGGCTTGGCTCCACCCATCCGATCGTGCCGTCGCCGCGACGATAGACCATGTTATAGGCGCCGGTGCCCGAATTCTTGAACAAAAGCGCCGCGGTATCACGCAAATCGAGCATCATGACCGCGTCCGACACCGACGCATCGGGAATGTCGACCCGGGTTTCTGCCACGATCAGGGGTGCATCGCCCGCTTCCTGATCGTCGTCGATCGTCTCGGCGAACAGGGTATAGCCGGCGTCGTAGCCGATCGATTCGGCGATCTCGATCGCCTCGCTGGCGTTGCGGTCCTTCAGGCGGCGGGCATAGCGGCGAAGCTGCTTCTCGATGCGGGTGGCCGCGCCATCAAAGGCGAGATGGGCATCCTGCGCGTCATGGCGCCCTTTCAGCACCAGCCCGCGGGTGACGTGCATCACGATGTCGCATTTGAACCCGTTGTGCGGCCCCTTGCCGAAGGTGACTTCGGACGAGATGGTGCGGGCGAAATGCTTCTCGGCGATACCCTGAAGACGGTCGGTGACATGGGTCCCAAGGGCGTCGCCCGTTTCGACCTGATGACCAGAAATCCGGATATCCATCGTCTTCTCCAATAAGTAAGTCGGACGGTCCTTTTGGCCTGTCCCTTCAGTTCGGCGTCATCCGGACGCCCCGGCCCCCCAGATCGGATCAGTGATCTTCGCAAGAAACGCCGCGTGGGCGGCAAGTTCTCCCTCCGGCACGGTAAAAACCCGCGGCGGGCGCACCTTTGCCGCAACCCGCACCGCGGCGGGCGCAGCGGCAGCAGCCTCCACCGCCTCGACGCCGAGGCCCAGCCCGATCTGACGGCCGCCCATCAGCTCGACATAGACCTGGGCGAGCAACTGCGCGTCGAGCAGCGCGCCGTGCAGCACGCGGTGCGAGCGATCGATGCCGAAACGCGAGCAGAGTGCGTCCAGCGTGTGCTTGGCACCGGGATGCCGCTGGCGCGCGATGGCGAGCGTATCCACCATGCGCGTGCGCATGCACACCGGCGGGAAGCCGCACGCCTGCAGCTCGCCATTGATGAAGCCGAAGTCGAAGGTGGCGTTGTGCGCGATCAGCGGCGCATCGCCGATGAAGTCGAGCAGATCCGCCACCCCGGCGGCGAACACCGGCTTGTCGCGCAGAAAGGCGTCCGACAGGCCGTGGATCGCCTGCGCCTCGGGCGGCATGGGACGTTCGGGATTGAAATAGGCGTGAAAGGTGCGGCCGGTTTCGACCCGGTTGACCATTTCGACGCAACCGATCTCGACCAGCCGGTCTCCTTCGGAAAATTTGAAGCCGGTAGTCTCGGTATCGAACACGATCTCGCGCATGAACGGACTATCGGCCTTCGCAGCTGCGTACGCAAGCGATCACCCGCTGCACCGCGGCGCGGGTTTCGGCGAGCGACACATCGGTCGCGACGACATGATCGGCGCGGGTACGCTTTTCGGCATCGGGCATCTGGCGGGCCAGGATCGCGTCCAGCTTGGCCGGGGTCATGCCGGGACGGGCCAGCACGCGGGCGCGCTGGACATCGGGGGCAGCGGAGACGACCACGACCGCATCGACCGCGCGGTCACCGCCGGTCTCGAACAATAACGGCACGTCGAGCAGGACGATCGGCGCATCGGCATGGGCGGCCAGAAAGGCGGCACGTTCCTCGGCAACGGCCGGGTGGACGATCGCCTCCAGCCGGCGGATCGCATGGCGGTCGCCCAGCACCGCGGCGGACAGAGCGGGGCGGTTCACGCCCCCTGCCCCGGTCGTACCGGGAAACGCCGCCTCGATCGCGGCGACGACGCGCCCGCCGGGGCCTTGCAGACGGTGGACGGCGGCATCGGCATCGAACACCGGCACGCCTTCATCGGCGAACATCGCCGCCACGGTCGACTTGCCCATGCCGATCGAGCCGGTCAGGCCCAACCGGATCATGCGATCAGCCGGTCGCGCAGTTCGTCGTCCCGGTCGCGCGGTGGCGCGGCGCCGAAGAACAGCTCGAACGCGACCGCGGCCTGGCCGACCAGCATCTCCAGCCCGTCGACCGTATCGAGATTGCGGGCACGCGCCGCGGCGAGCAGGTCGGTTTCCAGCGGGGCGTAGACGATGTCGTACACCAGCGCATCGTCGGGCAGCGCCGTCAGGTCGAGCGACAGCGGCGGCTGTCCGGTCATGCCCAGGCTGGTCGCGTTGACCACCAGGGCAGAGGGCGGCGCGGCGGGTTGCAGCGGCAGCGCCTGCCCCTTCAAGCCGAAGGAGGAGAGCAGCGCCGCGCCCTTCAACACGTTGCGGTTCATCAGCGTGACGGGGCCGACATCCATTCGGGCCAGCGCGAACAGGATCGCCCGCGCCGCGCCCCCTGCCCCGATCACCGTCACCGGCTTGCCCGCCAAATCGAGGTCGGCGATCGGTGTATAGAAGCCGGCAGCGTCGGTGTTGGTGCCGGTCAGCGCGCCATCCTCGGCCCGGACGATCGTGTTGACCGCGCCGATCGACCCACGCACGTCGCCCGGGTCCTCGACCAGATCGAGCGCGGCGACCTTGTGCGGCACGGTGACGTTGCAGCCGCGCCAGGCGGGGTCGCTGCGCCGGCTTTCGATGAAGGTGGGCAGATCCTCCGGCGTGACGCGGGTCGCGCGGTAATCGGCATCGATCCCCAGCGCGTCGAGCCAGAAGCGGTGGATCAGCGGCGATTTGGAATGGGCGATCGGGTCGCCGATCACTTCGGCATAGGGCTTGGTCATGCGCCTCTCTTACGATCCTTCGGTGCCGGGAAGAAGATCGGGTTCGCGAAGAGGCGCAAAGGACGCAGAGATGGAAGGAGAGAACCCGCCGCGGAGCGGGATCAAAGAAGTGAAAGCCCACGACCCATCCCGCTGCGAAACATCCTCCGCGCCTCCGCGCCTCCGCGCCTCCGCGTGAAATCTTCTTCTTCGCGTCTTCGCGGCTTCGCGTGAATCAAGGCGACGCACAGTCACACCGAAACGGCAGTTGATTCACGCGAAGACGCGAAGACGCGAAGAGAAAAAGAAGATTGATTCACGCGGAGGCGCGGAGGCGCGGAGATTTGTGCGGCGCAGGGACAGGGGCGATCACGAATGTCTTCGCCTTGGGCTTGTGTGATGCTGCCGCTTTGCGGTCAAGTCTTGTTCTCTGCGCCTCCGCGCGCACAAGATTCAGGCCGGCAGCACGCCCCGCGTGCGCAGATAGCCGATCACGGCAAGCAGCGGCAGGCCGAGGATGGTGAAATGGCCCCCCTCGATGCGCGAGAAGAGCTGCACGCCCGGCCCCTCGATCCGGTAGCAGCCGACGCAGCCGCCGATCGCGGGCCATTCCTGATCCAGATATGCATCGATGAAGGCGGGCGAGAGCGGGCGGACATGCATGCGGGCGCGCTCGACATGGCGCCAGACGGGCGCGCCGTGTTCGGCGATGACCGCGGCGCTCCACAGTTCGTGCACCTGCCCCGACATGCGCGAAAGATGCTCGGCCGCTTCCTCGCGGCTGGTCGGCTTGTCGAGCAGGGTGCCGTCATGGAGCGCGACCACCGAATCCGAACCAAGCGTGAGGACGGGGCCGGCACGTTGCGAGACCTTGACCGCCTTCAATTCGGCAAGGGCATCGGCCAGATCGCGCGGCGACAGGCCGGCGAGCGCCGCCTTGGCCGCATCCTCATCGACGCGCGCGGGGAGCGCCTCGAACGCGATGCCGGCGGCCTCCAGCATCGCCCGGCGCGAGGCGCTTTGCGAGGCGAGGATGATCATGCCGGCTCCTCCAGCGTCGCGCGACGCTGATTGACGAGCGAGATGATCGCCGCAGCAGTTTCCTCGATCGAGCGGCGGGTGACGTCGATCACTGGCCAGCCATTGTCGGCGAACATCCGGCGGGCAAAGGCGATCTCGCGATTCACCGCATCCTGCTCGACATAGTCGGTGTCGGGCGCCTGGTTCAGCGACAACAGGCGGTTGCGGCGGATCGCGATCAGCCGGTCGGCGCTGGTCGTCAGGCCGACGACGAGGGGATGGCGCAGGCTGAACAGCGCAGGCGGCGGCGGGCTTTCGACCACGACGGGAATGTTCGCCGTCTTGTAGCCGCGATTGGCGAGATAGATGGAGGTGGGCGTCTTGGACGAGCGGCTGACCCCGGCCAGCACGATATCGGCCTCCTCCCATTCCTCCCAGGCGATGCCGTCGTCATGCGCGATGGTGAACTGGATCGCATCAACGCGGGCGAAATAGGCGGCGTCGAGAACGTGCTGGCGGCCAGGGCGCATCTTGGCCTGTACGCCCAGCAGGCCCGACAGCGCCGCGTTGACCGGATCGAGCGGCGCGACTGCGGGCAGCCCCAGCGCATGGCAGCGGCTTTCCAGGATGCGGCGGGTAGACGGGTTGACCAGTGTATAGATCACCAGCCCCGGATTCTGCGCGATCTCCTGCAGGATGCGCTCCAGATGCGTCTCGGTGCGCACCATCGGCCAGAAATGGCGCACGGTTTCGACGTCGTCATATTGGGCCAGTGCCGCCTTGGCGATGTTCTCCAGCGTCTCGCCGGTGGAATCGGACAGCAGGTGCAGATGGAGTCGCGTGCTCATGCCGACGTGGGAGACTCTGTGGATAACATGGGCGCAAGCGCTAGCGCACTGGGGATTAACCGCCAAGCCGGCGCGTGGCTGGGGATAAGAGTCGATTCATCCACACCGCTTTCCACAGTGAACGATTCTATCCACAGCCTGTGAGTCATGGGAATCCTGAATCCGAATCCCGCGGATTCCTGCGGACGGAACGAGTCAAGCTGTTGGCATTTTGGGGAGGGACGCATAATCCCGGATTCTCACGCGCCAACTACCTCAACATCCCTTTTCAGAATCTTCTTTATAGAAGGAAGGAGGTCGCCCTGACCCTCGCCCCGATCGGCACCGAAGTTCACGGAAAGGCTGTCAAGCCCTTGCTTTCCGTATTGAAAGGTAAAGTGGCCGCCGTCCCGCCCATGTGGCTGATGCGGCAGGCGGGCCGGTATCTGCCCGAGTATCGCGCGTTGCGGGCCGACAAGGGCGGCTTCCTGGCGCTCGCCACCGATCCCGACGCCGCCGCCGAAGTGACGATGCAGCCGATCCGCCGCTTCGGCTTCGATGGTGCGATCCTGTTTTCCGACATATTGATGGTGCCATGGGCGCTGGGGCAGGATCTGACCTTTGGCCCCGGCGAGGGACCGCGGCTGGCGCCGGCGCTGGTCGATGCCGCGTTGGACACGCTGGTGGCGGTTCCTGAGCGGCTGGACCCGGTCTATGCCACCGTCGCCCGCGTGGCGGCACAGTTGCCGCCAGAGACGACCTTTCTGGGCTTTGCAGGCTCTCCCTGGACGGTGGCCACCTATATGGTCGCGGGGCGGGGGTCGAAGGATCAGGGGGAGACGCGCGCCTTCGCTTACGGGGATGCCGGGGCGTTTCAGGCGATCATCGATGCGATCGTAAACCTGACGGTCGAGTATCTGGCGGGGCAGATCGAGCACGGCGTGGAGGCGGTACAACTGTTCGATAGCTGGGCCGGATCGCTGAGCCCGGCGCAGTTCGAACGCTGGGTGATCGCGCCCAATGCGGCGATCGTCGATGCCTTGCGCGCACGCTGCCCCGGCGTGCCGATCATCGGCTTCCCCAAGGGGGCCGGGGCCAAGCTGCCCGCCTATGCCCGCGAAACCGGCGTCGATGCGGTCGGGCTGGACGAAACGGTCGATCCCGCCTGGGCGCATGATGCGCTGCCCACGGGCATGCCAGTGCAGGGCAATCTGGACCCGCTGGCGCTGATCGCGGGCGGCCGGGAACTGGACGATGCCGTCGACCGTATCCTGCACGCGCTGTCGGGGCGGCCGCATGTCTTCAATCTCGGCCACGGCATTCTGCCGCACACGCCGATCGCGCATGTCGAACATCTTATCCACCGTATCCGGAGCTCCACATGACCGGCCTGCTCGGCGCCGCCCATGACTGGGTGAAAGCGGCGCACCTGATCTTCGTGATCTTCTGGATGGCGGGGCTGTTCATGCTGCCGCGCTACCTCGTCTATCACCAGGAGGCGCTGGCCGCGGGCCGTTTGGAGGAAGCCGCGCTGTGGACCGAGCGCGAGGGCAAGATCCGCTCGATCATCCTGACGCCGGCGATGATCGTCGTCTGGGTGCTGGGGCTGGTGCTCGCCGCCAATCTGGGAATGTTTTCCGGCGCGCCGGGGCTGGGCTGGCTGCATCTGAAGCTGCTCTTCGTGGTGCTCCTGAGCGGTTACCATGGCTGGATGGTCGGCTATGCGAAGAAGCTGGCGGCTGGCAGGCCGACGCTGCAGGGGCGGCAGTTGCGGATGCTGAACGAGGTGCCGGCGCTGGCGGTGACGCTGATCGTCGTGCTGGTGATCGTGAAGCCCTTCTGATGCGCGCTTGACTTGGGGACGCGCCAAACCTAACTCCGTCTCCAAGCCTTGCGGCGTCCTGCCGCGATGGCTCTGCCTTATTCCGCTTCGTTTCGCTGCGATCCTCGCCGACCGACGCCCTCCGACCATCCGGACGACCCCATGCATCTCAAAGACCTGAAGAAGAAGACTCCTGCCGACCTCGTGCAACTGGCCGAGGAACTGGGCGTCGAGAGCGCATCGACGCTGCGCAAGCAGGACCTTCTGTTCGCCATCCTGAAGGAGCAGGCGGAGAAGGGCGACCAGATCATGGGGCTGGGCACGATCGAGGTGCTGCCCGACGGCTTCGGCTTCCTGCGCAGCCCCGAGGCGAATTATCTGGCGGGGCCGGACGACATCTATGTCTCGCCCAATCAGGTCCGCAAGCACGGCCTGCGCACCGGTGACACGGTGGAAGGCGAGATCCGCGCACCCAAGGATGGCGAGCGGTATTTCGCGCTGGTGAAGCTGACCTCGGTCAATTTCGACGATCCGGAGGCGGTGCGCCACCGCGTCAACTTCGACAATCTGACCCCGCTCTACCCTGAGCAGAAGCTGATCCTCGACCCCGCTGACCCGACGCAGAAGGACAAGTCGGCGCGCGTCATCGACATCGTCAGCCCGCAGGGCAAGGGCCAGCGTACGCTGATCGTGGCACCGCCGCGCGTCGGCAAGACGGTGATGCTCCAGAACATCGCACGCGCGATCTCGGACAATCACCCGGAAGTGTTCCTGATCGTGCTGCTGATCGACGAGCGGCCCGAGGAAGTCACCGACATGCAGCGCAGCGTGAAGGGCGAGGTCGTGTCCTCCACCTTTGACGAGCCGGCGCAGCGCCACGTGCAGGTCGCCGAGATGGTGATCGAAAAGGCCAAGCGTCTGGTCGAGCACAAGAAGGACGTGGTGATCCTCCTCGACTCGATCACGCGTCTGGGTCGCGCCTACAACACCGTCGTGCCTTCGTCGGGCAAGGTGCTGACCGGCGGTGTCGACGCGAACGCGTTGCAGCGGCCGAAGCGCTTCTTCGGTGCGGCGCGCAACATCGAGGAGGGCGGCTCGCTCTCGATCATCGCCACTGCGCTGATCGACACCGGCAGCCGCATGGACGAGGTGATCTTCGAGGAATTCAAGGGCACCGGCAATTCCGAGATCGTGCTGGACCGCAAGGTGGCGGACAAGCGCATCTTCCCGGCGCTGGACGTGGGCAAGTCGGGTACCCGCAAGGAGGAGCTGCTGGTCCAGAAGGACAAGCTGTCCAAGATGTGGGTGCTGCGCCGCATCCTGATGCAGATGGGTACCATCGACGCGATGGAGTTCCTGCTCGACAAGATGAAGAATTCCAAGACCAACGAGGACTTCTTCGACTCGATGAATCAGTAAGCGACGCGCTACAACCGAATCGTCAGCGGGAATGGGTTCGCGGGGGCAATCCCTCGCGAACCCATTCGCGTTTTGGCGCGTTAGCCGCAGCGATCCCATCCCCTTTCGGGATCAGTGCCGTTACCAAGCGCGGCACGGCCGCGCCCCCGCGTAGTTGGGGGCGCGGCCAAACCGTGTCGGCGATACCAATATAAGGTGGTTAGGGGCGCCCGCGGCCGCCACCGGTGCCCGGTGCGCCGGCCCCTGCGCCGGGTGCACCGACCGAACCGATATTGCCGAACAGATCCTGGAAGAAGCCGCGCTTGCGGCCCAGCGTCGGCGTCGTCTTGCCGTCCGGAGTGATCGAGGCGACCTGTTCGATCCCGCCACGGCGGATCGCGGTGACGTTGCCCGCCTGGTCGAAGCTGATCTGCAACGTGATCTGCGCCTGCGCCTTGGGCTTGGTGAAGCCGAGATTGCGGCTGTCGCGCGCGACATAATACCAGTCGCCGCCTTCGAACTGGCTGGTGATCGTTGGCTGGCCCAGTGTCTGGAGCACCGACTGGCGATTGTCGACACCCGGCTGGACCGAGTTGACCAGATCGGTGTCGACCACATAACCCTGATGCGAGCGCAGCGGCGTGCAGGCCGTACCTGCCAGAGCCAGCACGAGGCCCAGGGCGACCAGCCGGGGGGAAGAAACGCGCATCATCATCTCCGGGCCGGAAAACGCGGCCGTTGAGCCCTTGGAAACAGCCCGGCCGATTGCATCGGCCGTCGATCGATCCGATAGGCGAGGATGGGGGCGGGCACAAGCATCGTCCATGGTAGCGCACAGGGGGCGAGGATGGGTGTGATGCAGCGGCTGTTCGGGCAGAAGCCGCAGCCGGCTCTTGCGCTGTACAATGCGGTGGTGGCGCGCGGGCGCGAGCCGCACTGGTATCTGGACGGCGCGGTGCCCGACAAAGTGGACGGGCGGTTCGACATGATCGCGGCGGTACTGGCGATGGTGCTGCTGCGGCTGGAGACCGAGGCGGCGGGCGCGACCCTGTCCGCGCAGGTGACCGAGCGGTTCGTGGACGACATGGACGGCCAGTTGCGCGAGATCGGCATCGGCGACATCGTCGTGGGCAAGCATATCGGGCGGATGATGGCGATGCTGGGCGGCCGGCTGGGTGCGTATCGCGACGGCGTCGCGGCGGGCGACCTGGGGCCGGCGCTGATACGCAACCTGTATCGCGGCGCGGCACCGGACCCGCTGGCGGTGGCGCATGTCAGCACCCATCTGATGGACTTGCGCGAGAAACTGGCCGGCGTATCGGTCGCGCGCCTGACCAATGGAGACCTGCCTTGACCCCCGAATGGAGCCGCCCCGAACGCCTGGACGCGATCGGCGAGCGCGAAAAGCCCGTGCATATCGAAGCGGATGCGGCCGAACGCGCCGGTCTGGCCCGGCGTTTCGGACTGAAGGCGGTGGACAGGTTGTCGGCGGATCTGGTGGTGCGGCGTGATGCGGCGGGCGTGGTGGTGACGGGGCGGGTGCAGGGCGATGTCGTGCAGGCGTGCGGCGTGACCGATGAGCCGGTGCCTGCGGTGGTGGACGAAGCGGTGGAGTTGCGGTTCGTCGAGGCGCTGGACGGCGAGGAAGAGGTGGAACTGTCCGTCGAGGCGATGGACGTGGTGGTGATCGAGGGGAGCGCGATCGATCTGGGGGAGGCGGCGGCGGAGACGATGGCGCTGGCGCTGGACCCGTTTCCCCGCAGCCCGAACGCCGCGCAGGCGCTGCGCGAAGCCGGTGTGATCAGCGAGGACGAGGTTCAGCCGATGAACGCGTTCGCCGGGCTGAAGGACAAGCTGGCGGGGCGCTGATCCTACGGCGTGTCCGGGCCGAGGCTGGGATCGAGATCGCGCGGACGGACGAAGCGGGTCAGCACGGCACCGCCCGGTGCAGCCTGCGACCAGTGGGTGATGTCAAAGGTCAGCTCGGCGACGCTGGCGGTGGGATATTTCTCCGTCACCGCGTCGCGCAAGCTGCCGGCCTGCGCGAGTTTTAGGACGAGATCCTCCAGGCCCGGATTATGCCCGACGAGCAACACGCGCGCCGCGGCATCGGGTAGCCGGACGATGCCGTCGAGCAGCGTCGCGGCGGAGGCGAGATACATGCGCTGGTCCCAGACGGGATCGAACCGGCGGCCATAGCCATCCCCCACCTCGTCCAGCGTCTCCATGACGCGCACCGCGGGCGAGGCATAGACGCGGTCGAAATCGAGCGCGGATTGCCGCAGGTGCCGGCCGATCATCGCCGCGGCACGGCGCCCCTTGGTGTTCAGCGGCCGATCGAAATCACGCGCAACGGGATCATCCCAGCCGGATTTGGCGTGGCGGAGCAGCGTCAGCGTCTTCATCGGGCGCGTTGTCTCCGTGGTTCAGGCAGGTTCGTGCGCTCCATGCCCGATCGGCGCGTCGGAGGAAAGCCGCGCGGTGACGTGGGCGACCGCTTCGTCGAGGGTGACGCGGCGAATGGCGACGCCGGGCGGAAAGGCATCGAGCAGGCGCGAGGGCATCGCGGCGGACAGCAGCACAAAGGCACCGCGATCATCGGCGCGGCGGATCAGCCGCCCGAACGCCTGCGCCAGCCGCGCACGCACGATGCGATCGTCATAGACGCTGCCGCCGCCGGCCAGCTTGCGCGCGGCGTGCAGCACGGTGGGCTTTGGCCAGGGCACGCCCTCCATCACCACGAGGCGCAGCGACTCGCCGGGCACGTCGACACCGTCGCGCAGCGCATCGGTACCGAGCAGCGAGGCGGCCGGATCGTCGCGAAAGATATCCACCAGCGTGCCCGTATCGATCGGATCGACATGCTGGGCGTGGAGCGCAAGGCCCTCACGCGCCAAGCGGTCGGCGATGCGACCATGCACGCCGCGCAGGCGCCGGATCGCGGTGAACAGCCCCAGCGTGCCGCCGCGCGCCGCCATGATGAGCCGGGCATAGGCGTTGGCGAGCGCGGGGATATCGCCGCGCTTCACATCGGTGACGATCAGCACTTCGGACCGATCGGGATAGTCGAACGGGCTGGAGGCGGCGAAATGCGACGGCCCACGGGCAAGATGCGGGGCACCGGTGCGCGCCTCCGCCACCGCCCAGTCGCCGCCGCCGGTCAGGGTCGCGGAGGTGACGAGCGCGCCATGCGCAGGCTTCAGCACGATTTCGGCAAAGGGCCGGGTGGGATCGAGCCAGTGGCGATGCAAGCCGATATCATATTCGCGCCCCTCCACCCGGTCGACGGCGAGCCAGTCGACAAAGTCCGGGTCCGCCGGGCCACCGACGCGGGCAAGCAGCGACAGCCACGCCGCCACCGTTTCCGCTCGCCAGGCGAGTGAGGCGATCGCGCCCTCGACGCGGGCGCGGGCCGGGCCGTCCAGCCAGTCGGGCGCCTCGGTCAACACCGCCTCCAACCGGCGGCCCAGCGCGACCAGCGGGCGGAGCAGCGCGTCGAGCGCATGTGCGGCAGGAGCAGCGGCCTCGATCAACTCGGGGCTGGGTTCGGCCAGTTCGGTTTCCAGGCCATAGCCCGCGTCACCGGGTTGCTCTGCGCGGGCGAAGGTGAGGCCGCGCACCGCGCCAAGCAGCGTCTCGATCGGGCCAAAGGGCTGTCCCTCGGCCACGCGACCGAGCCAGCCTTCGGAGGCGAGTCCTTGCGCAGCAGTGACCGCATCGGCGATGGCGCGGTTGCCGCCCTCGTCATAGCTGGCGACGTCGGACAGGCGGGCGGCAAGGCCGCGGCGGCGACCCCGGCTGCCCGCCTCCGGCCCCAGCACCCAGCGGCGAAGCTCGATCGTCTCGGCACCGGTCAATGCGGTCGCGAACATCGAGTCGGCGGCATCGAACAGGTGATGCCCCTCGTCGAAGACGTAGCGGGTGGGGCGGGTGGCGAGTTCGCGGCCGCGCGCGGCGTTGACCATGACCAGCGCATGGTTGGCGATGACGATATCGGCCTGGGCGGAGGCGCGGGCGGCATGTTCGATGAAGCATTTGCGGTAATGCGGACAGCCGGCATAGACGCATTCCCCGCGCCGGTCGGTCAGCGCGGCGGGGCCGTTGCGACGGAACAGCGTCGGCAACCAGCCGGGCAGATCACCGCCCACCATGTCGCCGTCCGCGCTATATGCCGCCCAGCGCGCGACGAGCTGCGCCAGGATGGCGGCGCGACCGGCGAAACCGCCCTGCAGCGCATCCTCCAGATTGAGCAGGCACAGGTAATTCTCCCGGCCCTTGCGCGTCACCACCCGTTCGCGGCGGATCGCGGCGTCGGGGAACAGGCGCTGCGTTTCGGTACTCAACTGGCGTTGCAGCGCCTTGGTGAAGGTGGAGATCCACACCGGGCCGCCAGCGCGTTCCGCCCACAGGCTGGCCGGCGCCAGATAGCCAAGCGTCTTGCCGATGCCGGTGCCGGCCTCTGCCAGCACCATGTTCGGCGCCTCGCGCACCACCCGCGGGGCGAAGGCGGCGCTGGCCGCGGCGGCATAGGCGCGCTGGCCAGGGCGTTCCTCCGCACCATGGCCGGTGAGCGTCGCCAGTCGCGCTTCCGCCTCCAGCGGTTCCATGGGAACGGTGCGGGG
>NZ_CAMLAC010000058.1 GCF_946477935.1 uncultured Sphingomonas sp.
GATAGGCGGTGGCGATCCACGTGCCCTCGGTGCCGCTCGCGCCGATCTCGCCCTGGATGGTCGGCAGCGAGGAATTGACGATCGAGATGTCCAGCGTCGCCATCAGCGCGCCCAGGCTGCCCGCCGCCACCGCCAGCCAGGCGGCGGCATCTGCGCGCTCGGGCGTGCGGGCAGGGGCGGGGCCGGGGGAAGCGCGAACACCGTCCGCGGTGGCCGCGCTCACCGGCGCAGGCTCTCGTTATGCTTTTCCTGTTCCGCCGCGATGCGATCCCTGGCGCCCTTGGCGGAACGGGTGTCGACACTAACCTCGACCGACATGCCCGGCACGATCAGCTTGCGTGTTTCCGGATCGGCATGGATCGCGATCCGCACTGGTACGCGCTGCACGATCTTGGTGAAGTTCCCCGTCGCGTTCTGCGGCGGCAGGACCGAGAATTGCGCGCCCGTCCCCGGCGAGATGCTCTCGATCCGCCCCGGGATCTCGACGCCTTCCAGCGCATCCACCTCGATCGTCACGGGTTGACCGATCCGCATCAGGCCGAGCTGCGTTTCCTTGAAGTTCGCCTCGATATACAGTTGGTCGACCGGCACCACGGTCATCAGCCGGGTGGCGGCCTGCACATATTGGCCGACCCGCACCGTCTTGTCGCCGATCCGGCCGTCGATCGCCGCGCGCAGCAGGGTCGCGCCGACATCGCCCTGCGCCGCCGCAAGTTGCGCCTGCGCACCCTCGGCCTGTGCCTCGGCCTGCCGGATCTGCGCGCGCAGCGTGCCGACACGGCGCTGCGCGCTCGTCAGCGCCGCCTGCGCCGCGGTGACGCGGGCGTCGGCCTGCGCCGCCTGGTTGCGCAATTGCGACAGGCGCTCGCGCGGCTCCGCGCCCGAGGCCGCCAGCGGCGCATAGCGCGCGACCTCGGACCGGGCGAATGCGGCGTCGGCGCGCGCAGAGGCGAGCTCGGCGGCGGCACGCGTGATCGCCGCCCGCTGCTCGCGGATCTGCGCCTCCACGCCCTCGGCAGTGGCCGCCGCGACGCCAATCTGCGCCTGCGACTGTGCGGCCCGCGCGGTGTAGTCGCGTGCGTCGATCTGGACGAGCGGCGTGCCGGCGCGGACATACTGATTGTCGCGCACGAACACCTTGTCGACATAGCCGCCGACCTTGGGCGACACGATCACGCTGTCCGCCTGGACATAGGCGTCGTTCGTCGACTGCTGGAACTTGCCGAAGCTCTGGTAGCGCGCGAACCAGATCGCGCCGACCACCAGCAGCACGATCACGACGATCAGCAGGATCGCACGGATACGACGCTTCCTGGCCGGGGACGCCGCCTTGGCGGGCGCGGTATCCTGCTCGTCCCCCGGCGCTTGGGTGCCATCATGGTGCTGATCGGACAACTCGGCCATCATCTTCCTCGCATCTGCAGCATGCCCTCTGCGCCGGCTTGCCGAACTAGGCAAGGCCATTTAGTGAGGTTCCTCATGAAGTCCAGCGACGTTCTGCTGCGCGATCTTGCACGCGTCTATCTGATGGCCCACCGGCTGACCGACCGGGCGATGACGGCGCAGGGTGCGTCCTTTTCGCGTACCCGCCTGCTGCTGTTGATCCAGGCCGGTAACGGCCGCGCGCGTGCCGCCGACATTGCAGAGGTGTTCACCATGGCCCCGCGCAGCGTCACCGATGCGGTCGATGGCCTGGAGCGGGACGGGCTTGTCCAGCGCATGCCGGACCCGGAGGATCGCCGGGTGAAGCGGCTGCGGATCACGCCTGCGGGCGAACGCGCGATCCTCGCCAGCGAGCCGATGCGCGTCGCCCTGACCGAAAGGCTGTTCGTCGCCTTCGATGATGACGATCGCGAGAAGCTCGATTCGCTGCTCCAGAAGCTGCTCGCCGCGTTGGTCGCGGAAATGCCGGATCATCTTGGGGCGGGCGCGTGCAGCTTGGCCGCGAAGGGGCCTGACGGCGGAGCGTAAGCCACGCTGGGGAGTTACCCCGGTATGACATACGTTAATCGCACGCGCGCATGTTGAACCCGTTTCGGCGGGGCGAGGGGGGTGGCTCGACGCTTGGTGAGGGCGCGGAGCCCGTTACCGCCCTGTCGCAACAGGACTTGCGTCATGACGACGGCTATCTGCCGCTTGAGCGCTACGGCACGCTCGGCGACGGGCGCAGTGTCGTGTTCAGCGGCGCGGATGGTGCGGTGGACTGGTGGTGCGTCCCAAACATGGATTCGCCGCCACTGTTCGATCGGCTGCTGGATGCGGAGCAGGGGGGCTATTTCGCGCTCAGTCCCGACGCGCCTTTTACCGTCGAGCGACGCTACCGTGCGGACAGCAACGTGCTGGAGACGATCTTTTCCACGGAGACGGGCCGCGCCAAGCTGACCGAGTCGATGAACAGCGGAACGGCCGGCCGCCTGCCCTGGGCGGAGTTTGCCCGCCGCCTCGACGGGCTGGACGGCCATGTCCGCTTTGCCCTGTCGCTGCGTTTCGGCCGCCGCGCCGACACGGTCAGCCCGTATTTCTCCAAGGCCGGCGGGCATGACGTCTTCCATGTCGGCCATGTCCTCGGCGTCTTCCGTCATTCGGATAACGTGCATCTCGATCCCCTGATCGACGGGCAGATCACCGGCACCGTTTCGATCGGGCCGGGCGAGCGCGCGGTGGTGGCGATCGTCGCCGGAGAGGACGAGCCGCTCGTCTGCCCGGCGATCGAGGAGATCGATGCCCGCATCGACCTGTCGGATGCGGAATGGCGGCAATGGACGGAGCGGCTGCGCTGCCATGATCGCTTCCGCGCGCTTATCATGCGCAGCGCCCTGGCATTGAAACTCCTGCTCTATTCGCCCACCGGCGCGATCGCCGCCGCCGCGACGACCTCGCTGCCCGAGGGGATCGGGGGCGAAAAGAATTACGACTATCGCTATGCCTGGATTCGCGACGCGGGCTACACGATCAAGGCGTTCCTGCGGATCGGCGCGCTTGCCGAGGCCAAGGCGGCCTTTACCTGGCTGCTCAAGCGGCTGGGCGAGGGCGAGCCACAGGTCTGCTACACATTGCAGGGTGATCCGGTACCCGCCGAAAAGATCGTCGACGTGCCCGGATATCGCGGCTCCGGCCCGGTGCGTACCGGCAATCTGGCCGGGTCTCAGCATCAGCATGGCATCTACGGCGACATTTTCGAGACGGCGAGCCGCTTCGTCGCCTGTGGCAACATCCTCGACGCTGCCAGTGCGGAAACCCTGTCGCATCTGGCGGATAATTGCGCGGATCGCTGGCGACAGCCGGATGCGGGTCTATGGGAACTGCCCGACAGCCGGCATTATACCATGTCGAAGATCAGTTGCTGGCAGGCACTGGCCCGCGCGGTCGAACTGGCCGACGACGGACAGATCCCCACCACCTGCCGCGACCGCTGGCTGCGCGAACGCGACCGCATCGCCGCCTGGATCGACGAGCATTGCTGGTCGGAGGAGCGCGGCGCCTATCTCTTCTATCCGGGCAGCGACATGCTCGACGCCAGCCTGGCGCTTGCCGTCCGCTTCCGCTTCGACGGACAGGACCGGCTGCGCCGTACCCTGAACGCGATCGACCGCGAACTGGGCAAGGGAGCGTTCCATTATCGCTACACCGATGTCGATCGGGAGGAAGGCTGCTTCCTCGCCTGCACCTTCTGGATGATCGAGGCGCGCGCGATGCTGGGACAGAAGGCAGAAGCGGAGGCCGCCTTCGAAGCCGCCATTGAAAAGCTGGACATTGGGGTCGGCGTCTATGCCGAGATGATCGACCCCGACACCGGCGCCTATCTCGGCAACATGCCGCAAGGGCTCACCCATCTTGCCCTGATCCAGGCCGCCGCGACCTTGTGCGGGGCCGAACTCTGATGCGCTACCCCGCCCGCGCGAGCCGATACCCCACCCGGCCGAAAAGGATCAACGCGACGGCCGATCCGATCAGTGTCGCCCCCGCTGCGCCCGTGGCGCCATAAGCCGGCATCAGCACCGCCATCGCGGCAAACAGCACGACCACCGATGCGACGCGGATGCGCAGCGCCGTCGCCGCCCGCCCGATCGCCAGCAGCACCGGCTCGAACGCGACCCCCATCACCTCCAGCCCCGCCGCCAGCCCCAGCAGCACCAGCACCGGATACGCGCCCAGATAGGTCTTGCCCGCGATCAGCCTGAGCGCCGGCTCGCCCAGCAGCGGCACCAGCAGGCAGATCGATCCGCCGGCCACCAGCGCCAGTCGCGTCGACTGCCGGAACAGCGTCGTCATATCGCGCCTGTCCCCTTGCGCGCCTGCCCGCGTGAACTCTGGCAACACCCCGCGCGAGAACATGTCCGACACACGCGTCAACGCCTGGCTCAACTGATAAGCAAGCCGGTACGCGCCCGCCGCCGCCGGCCCGGTCGCAAAACCGACCAGCACCACCACCACCTGCTTGCTTGCCGCATTCAGCGTCGCATTCAGGTTCGTCACCACCGCAAAATGCCACAGCCCCGCATTCTCGCGCGGTGCGGCACCCGCCCCGCGCCACCATCCCAGCAGACCCGGTGCCGCCCGGTGCGCCGCCGTCCAATAGACGAGTGCGGTCAGCAACTCCGCCCCCGCCCAGGCGAGCAGGAAGCCCTGCACCGTCGCATGCATCAATACCGCCGCAATCGCGCCGGCACAGCGCGCGAACGGCGTCACCGCATCCGCCATCGCCCCCACCGCGAACCGGTCGTGCAGCCGCAGGATGCCCACAGCGGTCGAACGGAACGTCAGCAGCAGTACGAAGCAGAACAGCAGCGCCTCCGTCGTGAAGGCCGCATCCCATCCCAATCGTACGCGCAACACTGCGATCGCGACGCTTGCCACCAAACATCCGAACAGCGCCGCCGCCAGGTCCAGCGCCATGCACCAGCGTACCAGCCGCCCCAGCATGGCCGTATCGCCCGCTTTTAGCGGTGCCATGCCGTAACGCACCACCACCTGCCATGTCTGAAAGCCGACCAGCGCCGCGACCGCCTGGCCCGTCGACAGGATCAGCGTGAACTCGCCGAACCGCACGATCCCCAGCGAGCGCGTGGCGAGCGCGAGATAGACGAGGCTGAGCACTGCACCGACGCCTTTGCCGGTCAGCAGCCAGCCGACATTGCGCAGCGCACGGCCGAATGGGGTCGGCGCGGACTTGGACACGTTCAACGGCTTTCTTCCGGGGGCAATCAGAGGCTAAGGGACGGACGGATCATGCGCATCGCCTTCCTCTATATCGCCGAAGCCTATCAGTGCTACCATGGTGCGGCCATCGCGTTCGAATTGGCGCGTCGTCCCGGCTGGACGGTGGTCAACTACCACAACGATCCCGAAACGCCGCATCACCTGGAGCGGATACGCGCCGCCTTCGGCGCGCCGCCGGTCGAGATCCGTCGCCTGCACCGCGCGCCGCTCACCGTCGCGCTGCAGCGACTGAAGCGGCTTGGCATGTTCAAGGATCTGGTCATGCGCGACAATGCCGCCGAACTGGACGGCTATGACGCGATCTTCGCGGTCGAGGATACGGTGGCGGCGCTGCGCCGCCTGGGCGTCCGCCGGCCACGACTTATCTACAATCCGCACGGCGTCGGCGATCGGGCGCGCGGTTTCGTGCCCGACATTGCGGTCTTCGACCATGTCCTGCTCGCCGGTCCCAAGACCGCCGAGCGCATGGTGCGCGAGGGGCTGGTCCGGCCGGACGGCTATACCCTTACCGGATCGGTGAAGCTCGAAACCGGCTTTCGGGTGGGGGAGGCCGCCGCGCCCCTGTTCGCGCAGGCGGCGCGGACCGTCTTGTATAACGCGCACAAGGAACCGCGCCTGACCTCCTGGCATCGCTTCATCGAACCGATGCTCGCCGGCTTCGCGGCCGACACTTCCCTCAACCTGATCGTCGCCCCCCACGTCAAACTCTTCCGCCGCCACACCGAACGCCGCCGCCAGGACTGGCGCGCGCGCAGCACCGCAAACGTCCTGATCGATCCCGGCTCCGACCGCTCCGTCGACATGACCTACGCCGTCGCCTCCGACATCTATGTCGGCGACGTCAGCAGCCAGGTCTACGAATTCCTGATGCGCCCACGCCCCTGCGTCTTCCTCAACGCCCACCGCATCGACTGGCGCCACGACCCCAGCTTCGCCCACTGGCACCTGGGCGACGTCGTCGACGACCCCGCCAACCTGATGCACGCGATCCGCGCCGCGCCCGAGCGTCACGCCCTCTACCGCGCGCGACAGGAGGCGATGGCCGACGCCTCCCTTGGCGACCGCTCGCCCGGCGCCGCCTCCCGCGCCGCGGACGCCGTTGCCCGGGTACTCGCCCGGTGAAGGTCGGCTTCCTCTTCAACCACGACGCGCTCCACCAGATCGGCCACACCGCACCGATCATCGCGCAGATCGCCACCTTTCCCCAGGTTGAGGTTCATGTTCTGACCAGCTCGGTCGAGCAGGAGGCGCGGGTCCGCGCATTGATCGGTGCTGAGGCTGCCGACCGCGTCACCTTCGTTCCGCTTGATATCGGCATGTTCGCCCGGGCGCTCGACGCCGGCCTGCGCTGGATTGCCCCCTTTCGCCGTGTCGCGGTACTGCGCGAGAATCTGAGCGCTTTCGCCGCGCTCGATGTTCTGGTGGTGCCCGAGACGACGTCGCTCCTGCTTCGCGATCGTTTTGGGCTGACCGGCCTGCGCTATGTATGGCTGCCCCACGGGGCCGGGGATCGATCGGTCGGGTATCGGGGCGTCATGCGCGGTTTCGATCTCGTATTGCTGTCGGGGCGGAAGGTGCATGACCGGATGCAGGCGATGGGCCTGATCGCCCCCGGCCAGGCGCGCATCATCGGCTATCCAAAGTTCGACACGATCGATTTCGCCGTGCCACCCGAACCGCTGTTCGATAATGGCCGCCCCACCGTCCTCTACAACCCGCATTTCGAACCGCGCCTATCATCGTGGTACGACATGGGGGAGGGTGTGCTCGACTGGTTCGCGGGACAGGACCGCTTCAACCTGATGGTCGCGCCCCATGTCATGCTGTTCCGCCGGCGCATCCACGCCTCCGTCGAACACGCCCGGCTACGCTGGCGCCGCGACCTCGCACATCGCTACCGCGACTGCCCGCACATCCGCTTCGACACCGGCAGCGCCGCCTCTGTAGACATGACCTACACCCGCGCCGCTGACATCTATCTGGGCGACGTCAGCAGCCAGATCTACGAATGGATCGCCCGGCCGCGCCCCGCCGTCTTTCTCAACCCGGCGCAGGTCGACTGGTCGACCGATCCCAATTTTGCCCACTGGCATCTCGGCCGCGTCGTGAACGATATCGCAGCGCTCGGACCCGCTATCGACCATGCAGGGGCGGACTTTGCCCATTATCGGCCCGCGCAGGAAGCGGCCTTCCACCACACCTTCGATCAGGGCGCCGAACCCGCGGCCCTGCGCGCCGCCCGTGCTATCGTGGAGCGGTTCCGCTAAGGCGCGAGGTGCAGACAATGCCGCGTGGGAGGGCAGGGGCAAAGCGATGGAGGACGGTCGCGAAGAAGCGTGTGCAGCCCCGGCCATGCAGCCTGGCCTTCCGGTAGATCTAACCGGCTATCGTTGGGCACGGAACGTGGTCGGCGAGTCCGGCGCTGCGGTGTATCGCTTGCATGGCAAGGCGGGTGCACCAGACCTTTTCCTGAAGCATGGCAGGGGGGTGATCGCTGACGACCTGACCGACGAAGCGGTCCGCCTGCGCTGGCTGGCCGGGCACATGCCCGTGCCCGCCATTGTGCAGTTCGTCCGTACGGCGGATGAGGCGTGGCTGTTGATGACGGCCATATCCGGTCGGACCGCGTATCAGTATCTTGAGGCATGCTCGGGCGATCCTTTCGCCGTGGTCGGTACGCTGGCGACGTTCCTCCGGCGGCTTCACGCGATACCGGTTCCGGAATGCTCCTTCGTCAACGACCATCCCCGGCGGCTTCTGCAAGCCCGCCAGCGGATCGACAGGGGCCTCGTCGCGGAAGATGAGTTTGACGATGAGCGGGAAGGGTGGTCAGCGGAACAGGTGTGGCAAGCCATGCACCGCCTGATGCCGTTCACCTCCGATCCGGTTGTCACCCATGGCGATTTCTCGCTCGACAACATCATCCTCAAAGACGGCCAGGTCGTTGGCCTCATCGACGCTGGACGGGCCGGCATTGCCGATCGTTATCAGGATCTCGCGATACTCTGGAATTGTCTGGGCGAGTTTGACGAGGAACTGCGCAGGCATTTCCTGAGCCACTACGGCATTGTCGATCCGGACGAGAAAAAGCTGCAATTCCATCTGATGCTGGATGAGCTGTTCTGACGCGTCACCAACGCTCGACCCGCCACCCTTGCGCCGACGCCAGCGCCGCCATCCTTTTCCCTGGACTGACCACCACCGGCTCGTCCGCCCAGGCAAAGGTCGGCGCGTCGGACGGATGATCCGAATAGAAGCGCACATGCGCGTGCCTTCGCGCGATATCCTGGTCGTTGAACCATGTCTCGATCATCGCGAGCTTGGCCGCGCCGTAGCAGTTCGGCCCCGCCAGCAACGGGAGGATCCGCCCCGAAGCGTCGCGCGTGGCCTCGGTCGCGATCAAGTCCTCGACACCCAGTCGGCTGGCGATCGCCTGTGCATAGAAGCGGTGTGCCGCCGTTGCGATGACGATGCGATATCCGGCCGCCCTGTCCGCCGCCATCCGCGCCCGCGCACCCGACCGGATGTTGCTGGCGTCCGTCGTCGCGGCGAATGCCTCCGCCAGCAACGTCAGTTCCGCTTCGTCCAATGCACCGCCCAGCATCAGCCGGTGCATGATCGGTTTCAACCGATCGCGATCATACAGCCTCAGAGCATGCAGCAGCGCCGCCCCCGCTGCCACCGGTGCCATCGCCATCCGCCAGCGCCCACGAGCCGCATGCAGCAGGAAGGGCGTCCAGGTCGGGGCGCGGGTGATCGTGCGGTCCAGATCGTAGATCGCGATCCGCTGCATCAGCCGGCGTCCAGTGCCCGTACCAGGGCGAGGTCTTCCGGCTTGTCGACATCGACCGCAGCGCGCCCGAACGGGCTGGCGACCATGGCTGCGCGCACCTGCGCGGTCTCGCCGATCCGCCGCAATGCCGCGTCCAGTGTCAGGCGTCCGATCAGGTAGCGAAGCAACAGTCCCGGACCCAGCCGCCGCACGATCCGCCACGGCCGCTTGCGGTCACGCTCCACCCCTTGCCACAGCGTCACTGCACGCGCCGCCGCAGCGGTTTGCAGCATAAACAGGTTGCACCCCGACCAAGCACCATCGGCAAAGCGCAGATAGGTGCGCTGCGTACCGGGCACGTCGCGTTCGATCACGTCCCGCCGCGCCAGCAGCACCGCGACATCGGTACCCGCCGGCACATCGGCAATGAAGCGTGTGATCCATCCCGGCTCCAGCAGGGCGTGGTCCGCGGTTGTCACCAGCAGCGGCGCCTCAAGCTGCGCCAAACCGGCTGCCGTACTCGCGCTCGGCCCCGCCGATGCCTGCAACAGTTCGACACCCAACGTCGTGGCCGCATGCGCCACGGCGGAAGAGGATGCCGCCACCATGATCCGATCCGCACCGGCCGCGCGCACCGCCTCCACGACGCGCGCCAACATCGTGCGGCCGCCGACCACGGCCAGCGCCTTGTCGCTTACCCCGGCATGAAGCGCGACCGGGTCAGGTCCGCCGCGCGAGCCTGCCAGGATCAAGGCATGGAAGCTCAAGGTGCAACCTCCCGCGACCGCGCACGCATGACCCACCACAGCACCGTCGGCGCCGCCAGTATGGGGTGACGCTCGCGCCACGGGGTCAGGGGGATGTGTATACCGGTATGCCGTTCGATCTTCCAAAGGCCGTACCGGGCGGCTCCGTCGAAGGTGAAGGCGGCCTTTACCAGCCGTGCTGCATTCAGCGACTTGCCCGCGCGTCGCCGCGTCCGCCATTGTCGCAGCGACCGCGCGCGGTCGCCCCGCGGCGCCAGTATCTCGCCAGCCATGGCATAGCCGATCCCGCCTGCCTCCCACGCCAGCGGCAGCAGGCGCTGCCACCGCGCCGGATCATAGCGGAGGATCTGATCTTCGCGGCCGGGCTTCTCCACCCTGAGTTCGGCGCGGTAGGTCTGGCGGAACAGTGCCCGCCAGTAGCTGTCCGCAGTGCCGTCCTCAGGCCCCAGTGCGGCGGCATATCCCGCGGCTGTTGCCGCCGCCGCGGCCACGCCCGCGCGAACACGGCCCGCGGTATCCGCATCCCGAACCCAGGCCAGTGTAGCCGGCTGCACGAACCGCGTCCAGATCGTCGTGTCCAGCATCCGTCCAGATGCGGCGTCGGCGAAGGTCTTTAACGGCATCGTGGCCACCTTCGCGCGCAACACGGCATCGCCGATCGCCATTTCGTGAAAGCTGACATCCGGCCACAGCCAACGGGTCGCCGTCCGGTGCAGCAGACCACCCCGGCGCGCATCGGTCAGGACGTAGAAATCCAGAACCCCGTCCAGATCGCCCGTCCGCAGCACCGACCCGTAGAAAAGGACTGCCGCGACATCCGGCTCACGCGCCAGGCGTTCCGCCATCGCCGCGACGGGCGGGGGCAGGGGCGTCGCCAGCTCCGCCGCGACAAATGCGTCCAGCGTCATCGTTCGCTCAGGGCACCACGAAGTTGAGTGCGCGTCCCTGGGTGACGATCAATTCGCCCCCGGCATAGGTCTCGCCATCCAGCACGAAGCCGGTGTCCAGCGTCAATCCAACCCTGTTCGCATCCAGCCGGTGATAGCCGGCACGGGCCAGCCATCCCGCCTCGGACCCTGCCACCAGGATCGGCGCGGACACGAACAGCGCCTTGGGCGGTGCGTCCACCCCAAGCAGCTTCATGCCGGGACGCGGTCGGCCGAACGGCTTCAATCCCAGAGGCAGGCGCTCCAGCGTCGATGCCAGCAGCAGGTAGAAGGGGCGCTCCACGCTGCGTCCGTCGTCCAGTTCGACGCGGATCGGATCGCCACGCCGCCAGACATTGCCCCGGCCGCCGAACAGCGTCTGCGCGATGCCACCGGCCAGCGACAAACCGACCGCCAGGCCGTTGAAGGCACCGATCCGGTGCGTCTCCTGCGCCAGTGCGGTCGCACGAACGAATGCACCTGCACCGAACAGGAAGCCAACGCGCATCGGCTCCCGCCCATCGACCCGGCGGATCTCCACCGGCGAACGTTCCGTGCGGGACGGACCATGGATCGCCTCGATCGCTGCCTTGATGGTCCAGTTGGCGGGAATGCCCAGATCGATCGCCAGCGCGTTCGTCTTGCCTGCTGGCACGATCGCGATATCTGGCATCGCGTCCTCGAAATGTTGGGCGGCCGCCGTGATCACATCGCGGATCGTGCCGTCGCCGCCATCAATAAGCAGCGCATCGATCCCACGCGCCGCAAAACGGGCGAGCACCGCGTGCAACTCTTCCTGCGTACGCGGCGCGGCGCAATCGATGCCGGAGGCACTGGTGAACGGCGAGAATTCGCGCGACAGGTTGCGATGCGCGCGCGCGTTGCAGATCACGCCGATCCGCTGGACGCCGCCAAGCCGCCGCCCGTCCAGCCGCACGGTCTGCGCCGGACGCCGCACGCGAAACTCTGCCGAGGTCAGGC
Source organism: uncultured Sphingomonas sp. (assembly GCF_946477935.1). Taxonomy (GTDB): domain Bacteria; phylum Pseudomonadota; class Alphaproteobacteria; order Sphingomonadales; family Sphingomonadaceae; genus Sphingomonas. The sequence goes on from NZ_CAMLAC010000058.1 coordinate 11,667, forward strand.
GCGCGAGCCCACCGTCGATCCGACCGATCAACCCATCACTTCCGTCGATCGGCATCCTGATCGGCATCGACCACTTCATCCTTCACTGGCCGGACACGGCATGAACAGCGTCAGCCATGTTCGTGGAATGAGGCCATTTTCAGGCGACTTGTTACAAATCCGTCATATTCTCCTTCGCGGCACCGGATACAAGGGGGGCAGGCGGTGCATCACTCTAGGTCATTCTCACTGACGATTACCACCGGCTGGTCCATGTCGCGGCCGAGCGCGGTCAGAGACGCTTCCAATATGTCATCGCTATACCGTTCGAAGATTTCGACGGCATCGCCGTCCGGGGCATCGCCACCCAGCGCTTCCAGAAGATCGTACTGGACGGCAAACTGGTATTCTTCTCCGTCGATCTCACCAACGAATTCGACCTGCCGGTCTCCGGCATTGTCCTCCAGTGTGCCCTTCACGATGGTCAGCGCGTCATCGGCCATTGTCACTCTCGTCCCTCTCAGTGGCAGGTGGAGGAGGGACGCAACATCGCCGCAAAGGGTTCCATGCTCCCCCGGCGGAACCCGATGAAAAAAGCCGGGCAGCATGTGCTGCCCGGCTTCCAAGGTACCGGCGAATGACCGGGCCAAGCTACTCGATCCGCTTGGCCAATTCCTTGTTGATGCCCAGTGCGACCAGCGTGCAGACCGCACCCGACAACAGGTAGAAGCCCACCGAAAGCAGCCCGAAATGTGCCGCCAGCAACAGCGCGGCAAGCGGCGCGAACCCCGCGCCGATCAGCCACGCCAGATCGGACGTGATCGCCGCACCGGTATAGCGCCGCATCGCCGAGAAGCCCGAGTTCACCGCGCCCGACGACTGGCCGAACGCCAGACCCAGCAGCACGAAGCCCAGGATCATGTACACCAACTCGCCCCAGCCACCATTGTCGAGCAACTGCGGCGCAAAGCCGCTATACGCTGCGATCAGCGCCGCCGAGGTGCCAAGCAGCGTGCGCCGCCCGACGCGGTCGGCGATCATGCCCGAGGCGAGAATGGCGAACACGCCGAACACGGCGCCCAGCATCTCGATCAACAGGAAGTCGACCGGCTGTTCGCGGTTGAACAGCACCACCCAGGACAATGGGAACACGGTAACGAGATGGAACAGCGCGAAGCTGGCGAGCGGCGCAAACGCGCCCAGCACGACGGTGCGGCCTTCCTCACGCAGCGTTTCGCCGACGGGCGCCGGCTGCAGCTCGCGCGTCTCGAACAGGCGCTGGAACTCCGGCGTGGCCACGATGCGCAGGCGGGCAAAAAGCGCCACCACGTTGATCGCGAACGCGACGAAGAAGGGGTAGCGCCATCCCCAATCGAGGAAGTCGGCGCGGCTGAGCGTCGCCATGAAGAAGGCGAACAGGCCGCTGGCGACCAGCAGGCCCAGCGGCGCACCCAATTGTGGCACCATGGCGTACCAGCCGCGCTTGTTCTCCGGCGCGTTCAGCGAGAGGAGCGAGGGCAGTCCGTCCCACGCACCGCCAAGGGCGATGCCCTGGGCCGCGCGGAAGATCGCCAGCAACACGGCGGCCGCGGTGCCGATCTGGGCATAGCCAGGCAGGAAGGCGATCGCCATCGTCGATCCGCCCAGCAGGAACAGTGCGATCGTCAGTTTGACGCCGCGGCCGTGCCGGCGGTCGATCGCCATGAAGGCGAAGGTGCCGATCGGCCGCGCGATGAATGCCAGTGCGAACAGCGCGAACGAGTACATCGTGCCGGTCAGCGCATCGACATACGGGAAGATCAGCGACGGAAAGACCAGCACCGATGCGATGGCGTACACGAAGAAGTCGAAGAATTCGGAAGTGCGGCCGATGATGACGCCGATCGCGATCTCGCCCGGCGCGATGCGATGCTCGCGCGCGTTGACGAGGCGGGCGTCCCGCTCAAGGGGCGTCGAGCTCGACGCGGTTAGTTCTGCGCTCATGGCTGCCGGTCCTGACTGCATATCACGTTTCGGATTTGCGCGGTGCAACGAGCGCAAACCCCCTGATTGCATGGCCCTATGCGCCTTTTAGCTACCTGGGGGGATTGGACAAACTGTCCAATGTGCGCACGTGCAGCAAAGGCGTAGCGGCGCGGTCGATATGCTTCATTCCTCGAGCCTTGCGCGCGTGCGCTCCCTTCGCCGGGCTGCTCCGCCCCTCCTTGCCTTGCCGCTTCTGGCCATGCTGGGCGGATGCGACGCGGTCGTGATGAACCCGGCCGGCGATGTTGCCGTGCAGCAGCGCGATCTCGTGCTGATTTCCACCGGACTGATGCTGCTGATCATCATTCCCGTGATGATCCTGACCTGTCTGTTCGCCTGGAAATACCGGGCGGCGAACAGGGATGCAGATTACGACCCGCATTTCGACCATTCGACCCCGCTCGAGCTGGTGATCTGGGCCGCACCTCTGCTGATCATCATCTGCCTGGGTGCGGTCACCTGGACCAGCACCCATCTGCTCGATCCCTATCGCCCGATCGAGCGTACTGCGCCCGGCCAGAAGGTCGCGCAGGGCGTGCGCCCGCTGGAGGTGCAGGTCGTCTCGATGGATTGGAAGTGGCTGTTCATCTATCCGGAACAGGGTATCGCCACGGTCAACCAGCTCGCGCTGCCCGTCGATCGTCCCGTCCGCTTCCGCCTCACCGGCACCGGCGTGATGAACGCCTTCTACGTGCCGACCATGGCGGGCATGATCTACACCATGCCTGGCATGGAGACCGCGCTGCATGCGGTGATCAACAAGCCGGGCACGTTCGACGGCTTCTCGTCGCACTATAGCGGTGCCGGCTTCTCCGACATGAACTTCAAGGTCTATGCGATGCAGGACGGCGCGTTCGACCAGTGGGTCGCGGGCGTGAAGGGCGGCCAGGGCAGCCTCAGCCGCGCGACCTTTGTCCAGCTTGAGAAGCCCAGCGAGAAGGTGCCGCCCATGCGCTTCGCCGCGGTCGCGCCCGGCCTGTTCGATCTGGTCGTCAATCGCTGCGTCGAGGTCGGCAAGCCCTGTATGAGCGACGTCATGATGCACGATCGCAAAGCCGGCGGCGACCCGCACAAGATGGAAGCTGGCGAGGGCAATCCGCCCGTCAACGACACCGGCCCGATGCACGGCGATGGTACCAAGGGCGCGCTCCAGAAGTCGCCGGACGAGATCGAGACTTCGCCGCACCAGAGCAAGGAACCGCTGCCTGCACCGGGCAACACCGATCCCGGTAACGCCAAGAACCGCCGCATGACCTTCACCACCACCCCGCGCATCCCCGGCACCGCCGGTGCGGATCGCGGCTGAGGTATTCGATCATGGATCAGACACTCATCAAGACTATCTTCGGACGGCTTTCGTTCGAATCCTTTCCCATCCATGAGCCGATCCTCGTGGCGACCTTTGCGGGCGTCGTGGTGGGCGGGCTCGCGGTGCTGGGCCTGCTGACCAAGTACAAGCTGTGGGGCTATCTCTGGAAGGAGTGGTTCACCAGCGTCGATCACAAGAAGATCGGCATCATGTACATGGTGCTGGGCGTCATCATGCTGCTGCGCGGTTTTGCCGACGCAATCATGATGCGCGGCCAGCAGGCCATCTCGTTCGGCGCGAGCGAGGGCTACCTCAACGCGCACCATTATGATCAGGTGTTCACCGCGCACGGCGTCATCATGATCTTCTTCGTCGCCATGCCGATGGTGACGGGCCTGATGAACTACGTCCTGCCGCTCCAGATTGGCGCGCGTGACGTGTCGTTCCCGTATCTGAACAATCTCAGCTTCTGGATGACGGTGGGCGGTGCGGTGCTCATCATGGTGTCGCTGTTCATCGGCGAGTTCGCGCGGACCGGCTGGCTGGCCTTCCCGCCGCTGTCGGAGCTGGATTACAGTCCGGATGTCGGCGTCGATTACTATCTATGGGCCTTGCAGGTGGCCGGTGTCGGCACCACGCTGTCAGGCATCAATCTGGTCGCCACCATCATCAAGATGCGCGCGCCGGGCATGACCATGATGAAGCTGCCGGTCTTCACCTGGACCGCCTTGTGCACGAACGTGCTGATCGTCGCCAGCTTCCCCGTCCTCACCGCCACGCTGACCCTGCTGACGCTCGACCGCTATGTCGGTACGAACTTCTTCACCAACGATGCCGGCGGCAATCCGATGATGTACTTCAACCTCATCTGGATCTGGGGCCACCCGGAGGTCTACATCCTCATCCTGCCGGCGTTCGGCATCTTCTCGGAAGTCACCTCGACCTTCTCGGGCAAGCGCCTGTTCGGCTATACCTCGATGGTCTACGCCACGATCGTCATCACGATCCTGTCCTACCTCGTCTGGCTGCACCACTTTTTCACCATGGGCTCCGGCGCCAGCGTCAACTCGTTCTTCGGCATCACCACCATGGTGATCTCGATCCCGACGGGTGCGAAGATCTTCAACTGGCTGTTCACCATGTACAAGGGGCGCATCCGGTTCGAACTGCCGATGATGTGGACGATCGCGTTCATGCTGACCTTCGTGATCGGCGGCATGACGGGCGTGCTGCTGGCGGTGCCGCCGGCGGACTTCGTGCTGCACAACTCGCTGTTCCTGATCGCCCACTTCCATAACGTGATCATCGGCGGCGTGCTGTTCGGTATGTTCGCAGGTATCAACTACTGGTGGCCCAAGGCGTTCGGCTTCAAGCTGGACGAAAAGTGGGGCAAGCTGTCCTTCTGGTGCTGGGTCATCGGCTTCTGGGTCGCGTTCGCGCCGCTCTATGTACTGGGCCTGATGGGCGTCACCCGCCGCCTGCGTCACTTCGAGGATCCCTCGCTGCAGATCTGGTTCGTCATCGCCGCGATCGGCGCTGCGATCATCGCGGTCGGCATCGCTGCCTTCCTGATCCAGATCGGTGTGTCGATCCTGAACCGTGACAAGCTGCGCGACCTGACGGGCGATCCGTGGGGTGGCCGTACGCTGGAATGGTCGACCTCGTCGCCGCCGCCGCACTACAACTTCGCGTTCACGCCCATCATTCATGACCTGGATGCCTGGCATGACATGAAGGACAAGAAGTACGAGCGTCCGGTGAAGGGCTATCGCCCGATCCACATGCCCCGCAATACGGGCACGGGCGTCATCATCGCCGGGCTCAGCGTAGCCTTCGGCTTTGCGATGATCTGGTACATGTGGTGGCTTGCCGCGATCAGCTTCGTCGCCATTCTGGCGGTCGCGATCGGCCACACCTTCAACTACGACCGCGACTATTACATTCCCGTCGACGAAGTCGCCCACGAAGAGGACGAGCGCACCAAGCTGCTCGCCCAGGGAGCCTGAGCATGTCCACCGACGTCCTGAGCCAGGACCCCACCAAGAACCCGACCTTCTACGTGGTCGAGGACGACGACCATCATCATGAAACCGGCGGCAGCACCGCCATCGGTTTCTGGATGTACCTGATGAGCGACTGTCTCATCTTCGCCATCCTGTTCGCCACCTACGGCGTATTGGGGACGAGCTACGCGGGCGGGCCGACCCCGCGGGAGCTGTTCGAGCTTCCGTTGGTGGCGCTCAACACGTCCATGCTGCTGCTGTCGTCGATCACCTATGGCTTTGCCATGATCGCGATGGAAAAAGGCCTAAAGGGACAGGTGCAGATCTGGCTGGCGATCACCGGCCTGTTCGGTGCGGCGTTCCTTTCGATCGAGCTCTACGAGTTCGCGCACCTTATCCATGAAGGCGCGACGCCGCAGCGCTCGGCCTTCCTGTCGTCCTTCTTCACGCTGGTCGGCACGCACGGCCTGCACGTCACCTTCGGCATCATCTGGCTGGTGACGCTGATGGTGCAGGTCGGCCGCTTGGGACTGACCGCGGACAACAAGCGCCGCTTGATGTGCCTGTCGATGTTCTGGCACTTCCTTGACGTCGTCTGGATCGGCGTCTTCACCTTTGTCTATCTGCTCGGAGTGCTCCGGTGAGTCTCGACAACCACGCCAACCACGACGCCGATCTGCACGCGCACGGCGACACGCACGGCCATGGCTCCATGAAGGGCTATATGATCGGCTTCGTGCTGTCGGTCATCCTGACGGCGATCCCCTTCTGGCTCGTCATGACCGGCGCTCTGGGCGACTCGCAAGCGACCGCTTTGACCATCATGGCGTTCGCCTTCGTCCAGATCATCGTGCACATGATCTACTTCCTCCACATGAACACGAGTTCGGAAGGGGGCTGGACGATCATGGCGCTCGCCTTCACAATCGTGGTGGTCGTCATCACTCTCAGTGGCTCGCTCTGGGTCATGTATCATATGAACACCAACATGATGCCGCAGATGGCCGCCGACGCCATGGGCGCCATGTGACCAACGGGCGCGAACCGGCACGGGGTTCCGGCCGGTTCGTCCTGGCCGTGCTCGGGGTGGCGCTGGTCGCGCTGTTCCTCGTGCTCGGCACCTGGCAGGTTCAGCGCCGTGCATGGAAGCTGGACCTGATCGCGAAGGTGAAGACGCCGGAGCTGATGATGCCGCACATGCT
>NZ_CAMLAC010000059.1 GCF_946477935.1 uncultured Sphingomonas sp.
TCGAACCCCTTGCGCATGTCGGTCACGCCGCACGCCAGGAACACCCGCGTCGGCATTGGCACCGGGCTCACCGCAGCACCGACAGCACCCGTGCCAGCGCGCCTGCATCCACACCTGCGTCTACGCTTACCCGCACGCCGCCCGGCAGCTCGATCTGGATGAGCCCCGATGGACATGGTGCCGGCTGTGGCGCTGGCGGCGTCAGTTCCGCCACCTGCACCTCAGCAAATACTGGCAGCGACGGCATCGCCCCGGCTAGCTTGCCTTCGCGCAGCTGCTTGCGCCACGTGTAGATCAGGCTGCTCGATACCTCGCGATGCGCGATGACATCGCAGACCCGACCCCCCGGTCGGAACGCCTCCGCCAGGATCTCCAGCTTCTCCGTGTCCGACCATCGGCGCCGGCCTGACACCCGGCCAACCACCTCCATCCGACCAGTCATATGAGTGCTCGTATGACTGGTCGTAGAACCGATAACTTCCCGCACCGCCCGCGCCCTCGTCAAAGGCGACAAGCATCCCCGCTACCGGCGCTACCGCAAGGCGGCCTGCTGACCACGCTTACTAACATGCTGCTTCAGCTGCGGAAGGCAAAAGGCGGCTATTTAGCAGGCGTCTGAACCGCTCGGTTTTGACAGCATTCTCTAGCCGCTCTGTCTAGATGCCGTAATGCGCCGATGCTCGCTCAGCTTTTGCGAGTGTCGCGATCACCGGATTATATGGATCGTCGGCCGCATCGGGGTCCGCCGCGAGCCTTGCGAGGTCTAGCGCGGTTCGCCCATCCGTATTTTCGACAAGAGGGTTCGCGCCCGCCTTTAGCAGCACCGATACGCTTGGCCCGTCGGCCTGCGCCGCCGCGATCATCAGCGCGGTCCAGCCCGGCTCCGTGCCGGCCAACTCGGCACCGATCTCGCCTGTAGTCAGATCGATTGACGCGCCCGCCTCGAGCAGTAACGGAAGCACGTCCGCGCGCCTCTTCAAGACAGCCGTGTGTAGCACGCTCAATCCGTGCCGGTTCACCGCCGATCCGTCCGCGCCCGCCGCCATCATCGCTCTGATTGTCTCGAGCGCGCAGCCCTCCATCGCGAGCTGCAATGCAAGCTCGCCATCAGCCCGCGTTGCCTGCGGGTCTGCGCCGCGATCGAGCAACAAGCGCACGACAGCATCGTGGCTCCTGTCGCACGCATAGAGCAGGGGCGTCAGTGCTTCGGGCCCACCCATCACCCGCGGCTCGGGTGTTGGTTGGTTGGCATCAGCGCCAGCCGCCAGCAGCAGCTCGACGCATTCGAGGCTGCCGCCGAATGCCGCAGCGGTAAGCGGCGTTATACCGTTCGCGATCGGCGATACGGGGTCGTCGCCTCTCTTCAGCAGCCAGGCCAAGATCTCGGCCTGTCCATGCTTTGCGGCGAGCACCACCGCAGGCGTCGGCCAGTCCGTTTGCTCGCCGCCAAGCGTCCGCCCGCGCGACCATTGCGCGGCTGCCGGATCTGCGCCGCGTTCGACGCACCAGCGCACCCCCGCCAGCGTTCCTGCCTCGATCGCCGCGGCCAGAGGTGTTTCGCCGCCCCACTGGAACAACCCGTTCTTGGACCAAGGCTCGGCTCCGTCGATATCGAAACCGTCCGCGACGAGCAGCTCGGCTATATCGAATCGCTCCGCTGCAATCGCACGACCGAGCAGCCACCTGCCTGCGTAGTCGCGATCATCCAAGTCGGCCGTCCGCCAAGCCTGCGCGAAGACCATGACGGGATCAGCCTCAACGGATCGACTAAGCGCGGCAGGGACCATGTCGCGGTCCTCCGCCGTCGGGCGCTCTTCCTCGACTTCGCCGCACGCCAGCACAGGTTCGAGTTCGTCTGTGACCCAGCGGTCGATGCCCTCTTCCCACCACTTCGGCTCGCGATAGGTGTTCCATGCATCGCGCGCCGCCGACAGCGCCTGCTGTGCCGCCGCCGTGCCGTTCCGCTCAGCGGCGATCCGGCACAGGTGAAACGCGACCTTGACCTCGAACGGATCGGTCACGGCGGCGAGCGCGGCCGCGGGATTGTCCAGCATGAGTGTCGCCGCCGCCCACTCGGCCGGAGCCCTCGACTGTATAATGGCGCTGGCCTGGAACGCACCGAACCATTGGTTCTGGTCGGCCAAATCCAGCGCGCCTCTTAGCCGAAGGATCAGCTCAAGCCGGATTTCCACCTTCTCCCTCACTGCGTTCGCGGTCGGCAAGTCAAGCCCCGCGCCCGCCACCGTCGCCACAGCGGGGGCGATTCGTTCGAAGCGTGAGGCCATCTCGTCGGCGTCAGGAGGAGTGATCTCGAGCCCCTGCCGCGTCCAGGTGCCTGGCATAGCGACGCTGATCGAACTCTGGGGCGACCCGCCCCACCCCACGAGCAGGCCGACCGCCTTTGCCGCGGCGCAGATAGTCCAACCCGTCCATCGCTGCGAGCGCTCGGTCCCTGCTACCGCACCACCGAAATAGATAATGTCGACTTCTGTGATGTCCTTCTCGCTCGGCAGCGAGCGAAACCCGATGCGTTCGCAGTCAAACCGCAAGACCTCGTCCCCGTCTGGGATGTAATGAGCGTGCGCGCGCTCCTCCTTGTCTTCGTTGTCCAGCTCGCCGGACACCGAATAGGCCACCGGCGGCGATTCCTCGCCGAAATCTGGTGGAATGTGATCCCACACGTCCTCAAATGAATGCCGATGATGATACTTCTCGTCGGGCGCGTCCATGTAGAACACGCCGCGCCGCGCCAACTCGGCCTTTAGCTCGGCCAGCTTTGCACGGAACGCCTCCGTGGCGGGTCGGGCCGGGTGAATGCGCCGTCCCGTCGGCAGATTGAGCCAGCGCATCGTGCCGTCCTGCAAAAACCCGTAGCGATACACGGGCGAGTCGAAGGCCGGTCGACCCTTTTCGGGCTGGAACGGAGCAGTGCGCAGGGTCGTCCCATCTCGCGCCAGAGTGGCTTGCCGCTCACGCTCGGGGGACGGTGGATATACGAAGCGCGATGGTTCATCGTCGAGCTGCGGCCGGCCAAGCACTAGCCCGTTTGTGCCGGACAGCGCAAAGCGCTGCCAGTCGATCGCCACGTTGGCCGTCGTTACGCTTCCGCTGTTCGGTAGTGCTGCCCAGCAATGTGAGGCGTTCTGCACACCCACCAACCACGCACTCGTCGAAGATGGTCCCGGCTCTATCGGCAGCCGCTCACCGGGGCAGAGCGTAAGTTCTGCCTCGTCGCCGTCGGGCGCGGCGTCGCCGATTATTCTTGCGCTGTCTCCCGGAACCAACCCCCAAACCTCGGCGGCTCCGTCCAACAAGCGGTCGCACTCGATAGCCGTCAACCCCGGTTGTTTCAGCAACGCGAGAAGCTCGGGGTTCATCGCCCGCCAGCGCACCCGCACGAACTCCCCCTCAACGAACGCGCCCATCAAGTCGCCTCTTCCCGCCTATCGCTCTCCATCGATCATTAAACGCGGTGACCTGCTACGATCTCATCATGATAACAAGCAAGATGATCACGCCTAGGCAAACCGCGGCGAGCAGCCCTCCAGACGATCCTGCCTTGTAGCGGGGCCGTTCGCCCACCGGCCGGTAGACCTTCTGCGGCGACGCTAGCGGGACGGAGACCGATGTCCGGAGCGCCGGCGAAGGTGATGGTAACGACACCCCCTGCTGCCGACCCCACTCTTCTACTGACATCGGTTCAGGCTCGCCGAAGTCGAGTTCGAGATCGCCGAACGTGAACCGGCGTTCTGCGGCCGACCAGCGCGTCTTAAATCCCTTGGCGCGCGCCAACCCTGCCAGCATCTTCTTAGTATTAGCGATGTGTTTCGACAGCGCCGCTGCGCTTGTCGTGCCGACGTTGTTCAGATGGTCGGCATGAGTCTGATAAGCGGTCGCTGCTTCTGAGAGCAGCGGTTGCATATCCTCGTCGCAGTCAAACTCTAGGCTAAACTCACCGCCCTTTTGCTTGGAGACAATCGAAGCCATCGCCCGCTGGACTTCCCCCTGCACCTTTGAGAAATGGCGGCTCAGGTCCAGCTGCCGCTGCACCGCCGCACGCTGGCGTTCGTAACGTGCCTGCTCGCCCTCATGCGCGGCGTCTTCACGAAGCGCAGCCTTGGCCCGGCGTTCGACGTCGGCCAAGTCGGCCGCAGCAGAGCGCGAGGCTCGGCGCTGGTCGTCGAGATGTCGGCGCACCCAATACTGTCCCTGGCCCATATTCTTGGGGCTGCCCCCGCGCATCCTGACCATGCGACGCTCCTCCATCGCGATGAGAACCTTCAGCGCCAAAATCGCGGATCAAACACCTTAGAGCCGCATTCGGGCATTTATCAAGCGTAGCAGTATTTTGCCGTACTGCGGGTGGGCGATAGAGCGATATCGCGAGCTAACCAGGATCCGATGCTGCTACGTGCCTCGGAGCTCTCCTCGATCCTGAAGAGCGGACAATACGCGGCGCTGCGGATCGACAGCGTCGCCGCCTTGCCGCGACTACTCGGCGTCCGTAACGGCGGTAGGACCGTCGTCGAGGTCGCTGCCATGAGCGAGGGAACGACCGACCAGCTGTTCCTCGCTTTGCGCCTAGCCGCCGTCGAGCAATCTGTCGCAGCGGGCGTGCACCTGCCGTTCTTGGCCGACGATCTCTTCTTCAACTTCGACGACGATCGGTCCGAAGCCAGTTTTCGAGTGCTGGCGGAGCTCGCTAGGTCGACGCAGGCCCTCTTCTTCACCCACCATCCCCATCTACCTTCGACCGCGCGATCGGTGGTTGGGGCGGACAACCACTCCGAGTGTACTCTGGGTCGAGACCCGAGCCGCTAGGCTTCTTCCGGCGTTCAGGCCGAACCGAGCCTCCGCGTACGCTCTTCGATACACCAAGAATGGCCGATTTTAGCGTACCGGACGTTCCCAGCGGCAATCGCAATCGGTAGTTTTGTCCCAACCATGGTCATTCGTCATAGCCCGTTGCAATTGGGAGATTTGCTGCGAACGCAATAGAGGGGAGTGGGCTTTGCCCTGATTGAGCCATTTGGGCGTCGATGGTCGATGCGCGGGCTCACAATCAGGAGTGTGTCCCATGATCAAATCGATTCCGCTGAACAAGCTCGTTCAATCTCCCCGAAATGTCCGCTGTCACAGCGATCCGGCTGTAGATGCCGAACTCAGAGCGAGCATTGCTGCACACGGTCTGCTGCAGAACCTCATCGTCAGACCCGCTGCCAATGGCAAGTTCGAGGTCGAAGCCGGGGAGCGTCGCCGCCGCGCCATGCTCGCGCTCGCCGACGAAAAGATCCTCGCCCGCGATCATGAGGTTACATGCCTTGTGCTCGAAGACAGCGCCGAAGTAGCGGTCGAAATCAGCCTTGCGGAGAACTTCCACCGTCTGGCCATGAACCCGGCCGATGAAGCCCAGGCCTTTGCTGCGCTCGTGGCAGGTGGGGCGACTGTCGAGGACGTTGCCCGCCGCTTCGGTCTGACCGTCCGCTTTGTCGAGGGCCGTCTGCGCCTTGCAACGCTTGCGCCCGTTGTGTTCGAGGCTCTGGCGTCCGGCGAGATCACTCTCGACATCGCGAAAGCCTTCGGTGCGACCTCTGATCAGGAAATCCAGGCCCGTGTCTTCGAGCAGGTTTCCTCATCCTACTATGCACCCAACCCCGACAGCATCCGGCGCATGGTCCTCTCCGGGACTGTCCGGGGCAGCGATCCGCGCGCCCGCCTTGTCGGCCGCGATGCCTACATTACCGCGGGCGGCCGGATCGAGCGCGAACTGTTCGACAACGACGACAGCGAATCCTGGGTCGACGTCGCGTTGCTCGAGAGCCTCGCCGCAGCTAAGATGGAAGATCAGGCGAAAGCGCTCGCCGCTGAGCAGGGTCTCGCCTGGGTCAAGCCCACGCTCGATCCCTATGCCATCCACGATCTCGTCGAGGGGCTGGTCCGACTTCCTGCCGAACCGGCGCCGCTGACCGAAGCCGAATTGGCAAGGCTCGACGAACTCGATACCTCCTATGACGAACATGCGGCGATCCTCGAAGACGAGGACAGTGCCGAGGAGGCTGTGGCTGCGGCCGAAGCGGCAATCGAGGCCATCGAACGCGAGTGCCAGGAAATCCGGGCCCGGCCGCCCGTCATCGCGGCCGAACTCAAGGCCGAGGCAGGGATGATCCTGGTGCTTTCGCGCGATGGCACGCCGGTTCTCCAGCCGGTGTTCTACGGCGAGCGCCAGGCTGAACCCGCCGAAGCCGACGATGGGATCGAAGTCGTTGCTGGCGAGGAAGGTTCGGACAAGCGCCGGACGACCTTGTCCAAGCGCCTGGTTGACGAGCTCGCGATGCAGCGCCGGGATGTCCTGGCACTGCACGTTGCATCTGACCCCGGTCTGGCGCTCGACATCATGGTCTTCACGCTTGCCGATGCCGATACCCACGACTGGCGGGCGCGGGCTGCGAGCACGCTGCGCGCGCCTGTTCCGGCAGGCCCGATCATCGGCTTCGAAGCAAAGGATGCTCCGGCGAGCAGCGGGCTTGCCGAGTTCCGCTCCAGTCTCGACGAAAGCTGGCGCGCTGGAGACAATGCGATCTCCCGCTACGATCTGTTTCGGGCGCTGCCCGAGGACAGCCGCGCAGCCTGGCTTGGCTATGTCGTTGCCCGGTCGCTCGAGGCGAGCCTCAACATGGCCGGTGAGCGTCAGCTGCCATTCCAAGATCATCTCGGAAGCCTGATCGGCATCGACATGGCGCAGTGGTGGCGCCCGACAGCGGCCAACTACTTTGACCGGGTGTCGAAGCAGGTGATCCTTGACGCGCTGACTGATGTCGGCGGTCTCGAGCTCTCCTCACGCTTTTCCTCGGTCAAGAAGGGGGCCCTCGCGATGAGCGCGGAGCGCGTCTTCTCTGGCACCTACATCACCGAAGTCGAGATCCGTGAAAAGGCTCTGGCCTGGGTGCCTGAGGTCATGCGCTTCGCTTGCCATGCACCGGAGGTTGGTGAAGCCGAGATCGAAGCAGCTGACGCTGAGCCTGGTGTCGACGGCGAAGTTCATACCCCCCGCGAGCTGGCCGCCTGACCTCCTCCTGACAGGATCGGCCACTCGCACCTAGAGAAGCGGTCCTTCGGCTAAGCCGGAGGGCCGCTTCCTTTTTGGAAGCAGAGCAGAGGGGGCTCGGGAACCTGTGGCACTGACCGGCGAACCCGTCGCCGACTGTCCAGATGCCTCAATCAGGAGAACCATCATGGCCTATCGTAAGCGGCATGGAAGCGGCGTGTCGCCCGCCACCCGCATCACCCAGGAAATCATCGCCCGTCTGGAAGCAGGCACGAAGCCGTGGATCAAACCGTGGCGCGGTGTCCCGGTCTCCCGGCCCCTTCGGGCTTGCGGGATCCCGTACCGTGGCATGAACGTGTTTTGGCTCTGGATGGTCGCCGACATATGCGGCTACGCCTCGCCGTTCTGGATGACCTACAACCAGGCGAAATCGCTCGGAGCCCAGGTTCGCAAGGGCGAGAAGTCGACCATCGCGATCTTCTACAGGAGCTACAACAAAGAGCTGCAATCAGAGGGTCCTAGCGTGTCCACATGGGTCCAAAAACGGCGGAAATCTGCGATTCATAGTCCGCACTGTTCTTGACATGTTCGCCAGTATCCAGTACAAAAAGCTACCTAAGGTAGCAGGTGCATATGGCGAACAAAGTTGGTTTGACGGACGCTCGGATTGCAGGCTTGAAGGCTCCTGTCACCGGGCAAATTGAGCTTGCTGACCGCATCGTGACCGGGCTCCGGCTTCGAATGGGTGCGAGCGGCATCAAGACGTACATCTTGCGTAAGCGCGTTCAAGGCAAATGGTTGAACGTCACGATCGGGCGACATAGCCCGAGCTTCACGCTTGCCAATGCTCGGCGTAAGGCACGGGATCTCCTGGTCGATGTTGAGCAGGGCAAGAACATCGCCAGAAAGCCAGGCGCGAAGAGGAAGGGATCGAAGGGCGTCGGGACGGTCGCTGAGCTCTACGAGATTTATCTGTCTCAGCAGATCGAGGGCAAAAAGCGGAGCGCGAAGGAGTTCGACCGGGTTTTCCGGAAGTACATCGAACCCGAGCTGGGTGACCGTCTCGCGGATTCCATCACTCGAAGCGACGTGAGCCGCTTTGTCGAGAAGATTGCATTCGAGCGGGGCAAGGAAACCCTGACGATGGCGCGCATCGTGTATCGCCATCTTTCGACTTTCTACACTTGGGCACTCACCAGACTCGAGCATTTGCCAGCCAATCCTTGCCGGGACGCATGGCGTCCGAAGCGAAGTGAGCCTCGCGACCGCGTACTCAGCGATCGAGAGCTCGCGGCCCTGTGGCAAGCCGCTGTCGAGGATGGCTATCCGTTTGGTCATCTTGTGCAAATGCTTGTTCTCACAGCCCAGCGCCGGGGAGAGGTGCTCGACGCCACTTGCGACGAGTTCGATTTCAAGGCGAAGGTTTGGACCGTCCCGGGAGACAGAGCGAAAAACGGCAAGGCGAATGTGGTGCCGCTGTCGGCGCAGGCCCTTGCAGTGGTCACCGACATCTTTGCGGCCGCGGGGATCGCCCCTGACGACGCGCACAAGCAATCCCAAATTCTGTTGGCATCCAAGGTCACCAACACGAACAGTGTTAGCGGACTGTCAAAGGCCTGGAAGCGGATTAGGGCAAGCGTGGATGAGAAGCTCGGCTATGAGGCCGGTCATTTCACCATGCACGATATTCGCCGGACGGTGGCAACTGGCCTTCAGCGTCTCGGGATCCCTCTGGTGGTTTCGGAAGCCGTCCTTAATCACCAGTCTGGATCAGCTATGGCTGGTGTGGCGGGAGTCTACCATCGGCACCAGTACACCAACGAAAAGCGCGAGGCGCTTGCGCTATGGGGCAGGGAGGTTTTGCAGATCGCCGCCAAATACCCTCCGCAACAGGATCAGGATGGCTGACCTGTCACTCACGGAAACAGCACCTTCTCCAGCGCTTCGGCCAGTTCGCGCCGCTTGCCGACGGAGAGGCTGTCGAGGTTGCGCTGTTTCCACAGGACCGCGGGCAGGTTCTGCGCTTCGGCGATGCCCAGCAGATCCCAGTCAGGCTCTCCCCGTTTGAAGCTGCGAAGAAAGCGTCTGTGCTCCTCCGGCATGTCGACGACCATCGCGACGATGATCGCCTCTCGCGCGGCTTCAAGCTCGGCAAGCTCGACCGGCTCCTGCGTCATTCCGGCAAAGCCACGCGTGAACTCATCGTACAGCGGCTTGCGCGCCGGGGCGAGGATTTCCGCCATCGGGCGGTTGTGGCTGGCGAGGTAGACAAGGAAGGCGCGGCGCAGCGCGTCCGTGACACGTTCGTTGGCCAGGAGCTCGCGCACATCGAAAAGATCGCGGGGATGCTGGCGGTCGAGCGCCGCCACGATCTTGCCCGCGTAGAGGTCGGCGAAGGACACGACCTGAATCTCGGCGAAGCCGAAGGCATCTTCGACGGCGGGCGTCACGCCGGTGACGACGGGATCATAAACGGTGCCGCGCAGTACGGGGGTCACCTCGATCTTGATTTGCACGTCCCCTGCGCGGACGATCAACTTGGTGACGATGTTCTCGCCGGCCGAGCGTGAGGCATGGACCCGCGCACCGCGTATGCCCTTCTCGATCCGCTTCTCGATGCGCAGCATGGCGGCGTCGGTCGCGGCGAGCGAGGCGGCGCGATCCTCGACCGGCAGATAGGTGAGGTCGATGTCGACCGAGAGGCGTGGCAGGTCGCGTACGAACAGGTTGATCGCTGTGCCGCCCTTGAGGGCAAAGACTCTTTCCTCAGCAACGAACGGGAGAACGCGGATGAGAAGGGCGACCTGTTGCCGGTAGTTGTCGAGAAAAGCCATGGCGATCAGTGCGCCTCGAGATCGGCGGGAACGGTGATCTGGTAGCGCGGGTTCAGCCTGCCGTCTTTGACGAGGACGCGCTTGCCCGCGCCAAGATCGAGGCGCGAGGTATCGAGACGCGAGCGCCACGCATGGCGGTGGCGGTCGGCGAAGAACAGGAAGAGCCGCTTCACCTTGACGCTGGTGCAGGATTCAAGAAGTGTTTGAAGGCGGCGCGGGCTCAAGTCGCTCATGCCTTCCATCAGGGCATCGACCTGATGGAAACTCTCGTGCCCGGGGAGTTCGTCGAGCATTTCGAGAACCGCACGCTCCTTGCTGGAATAGCGTAGAGGCAAGGTCTGGCCAGCGGCGCCCGCCATGACAGGGCTGGGCTCGGGCGGCGCATCGGCATCGCCGGGAAACAGCCGTAGGCTGTTGTGCCAGTGGAAAACGACATCGAGCGGCAAGCTGGCAAGCCAGGTTGGCGGGCGCTTCGGCCCGTAGAGGTGAACTTCGCGCATCGAAGCCGACAGGTAATGGGCATAGCCCTGCTGTTCGAGCGCGGTGCGCCCGCCCACGGTCAGGGGCAGGTCGAGAACGGACTGGAGCGAGACAATGGTCTGCTGCCATGTCAGCGGGGTGCGCGCGCGGCGATAGACGCGCCGCGCGGGACTGGTGAGCCAACCGGCGCGAACATACTGGCTGCGCAGGGATGATGAATAGCCGTGGGCTTCCATCCATGCCGCATCGGCAAGGAGTCCCTCGGGGAGTTCCTGCTGGAGGCGGTTTAACTTATGATCGGAACGCATAGCCATCCTTAGCATTTTGCCGGATTCATAAACCGATGTCGAGTTTATAAATTCCAGTTTTTGCAAAGCCTAACTTGGCGTTTCGTGCGATCCGTAAACCTATCAACCCTATTCACCGCACATTATGCGGTGAATAGGGTGATATTCGCCGCAAACCGGCCGGAAGGCCGGGGGCACGTCAGCGCCCTCGGCCTCCGCTGGATACAAGCTGAAGGCGGTCGAAGTGTTCGACCGCAAGGTTCCGCTCGTGGCGTTAGCGTGGCACCGTCCGGCTTGATCTGTTGTCATGTTTGACTACACATTGCCGCGATGGCTGACCCAGACAATTCATGCGAGCTGGTGTACGGCTCGGGCAATGTCTTCGCCGATTTCGGCGTGCCCGATGCGGGCTTGCGCCAGCTGCGCGCGATCCTCGCCGCCGAAATCATCAAGGCGCTCGATGCCGAAGGGCTGAGCGTGCGCGAGGCCGGGGAGCGCACCGGCGTGGCGGCGGCGGATTTCCCGCGCATTCGTCAGGTCAGGCTCGACCGCTTCACCATCGACCGGCTGCTGCGGATTCTCGACCGGCTCGATCGGGATGTCCGGGTGGAGATTGCGGTGACGCCGCGCGCATCCGGCTAGGCTGACTCCGTCGCCGCAGGACGTCTGATCCCTTTGCCAGGGCTTCTGGCGGTATGTGCCTTGAACACCCCCGGAAAACCCGGGACGCTTCAGGCTGCCGCTCAACCTGACGAAGGTCGTCAATGGTGACTAAGCGATCGCCATGGCTTCAGCTGAAGCCATGGCCAGCTACGCCAATTATCAAATGCACTTGAACGATCGCTACGCCAATATGGATTTTTGACGGCGAACCTAGAAGGACACCGCCACTAAGGCGGCCTCACTGCGTAGAGGCTCCTTGGGGAACTCGTCCCACGTTTGGCCATCGAGCGTCCGGCCAGTCTTCTTCTTGTTGACGCCACCCCATTGTTTGAAATGGAAGGCCACATCGGCGGACTGGCACTGGTCGCGTATCGATCGCACCCAGCTTGGGTCCATCGGTCTTGCGCCTGGGCCGCTCTCACCCCCCGCGATGACCCAGTCGATGCCCTGGAGGTTCATATTTTCGAGCGGTCCAAGCAGGGGCTCTAAGCTCAGAAACTTGATTGCCCCCTCGGTCCGGCGAAGGTGGTCGATGCGATAAAGATAGTCTGCATTTTCGACGCTGACCCCCATCCAGACATTGTCCGGCCAATCCAACTTGGGAGCGAGCTCTTCAAGCCGCTCCGCGCGCTTTGTCAGAATCTGATAACTGTGCTGCGGCGTTGCTGCCATCGTTTCGAAAACGCGTTGGACAAATTCGAGCGGCACTTCGTCGTGGAACAGGTCTGACATTGAGTTGACGAAGATCATGCGACCTGTCCGCCACGTCGCTGGCAATTTCAGGCTTTCGTCGTCTACACGAACGACGCCGTTCCACTTCGGCCGACGGCCAGACATGCGAGTGGTGCCAGCGTATTTCGGCTGGCCCATGGCTTCGAGCCGTCGCGCCATCCGCATGGCGTAGCAGTTTGTGCAGCCTGGTGAGATCACATCGCAGCCTACAACTGGGTTCCATGTGGCCTCAGTCCACTCGATCGATGAATTCGTTGCCATGTTCAGCCCCCTTCCTTGAACTGGATCTTCACATGGTCGGGGTAAGTGCCTTTACGACGTGTCCCTTTCGTCGAATACGCCGATACCCTGTCTGCAGCCTCCAAAGCACTTAGCGCCTCGCGATAATTCTTTCGGATGTATGGCTTGCCGACGCTGTGCCGCTCATAGATTTCCGTGAGCGAAAGCGTCTGTCCTGCAAAATCTTCCAGCAGCATTTCCTTCAGCTTCGACATCGGTTGGGCAAGAGAAAACAAGAGCGGCATTGAGGCATCAGCCGGGGAATAGGTGAGCGACGGAACGCCTTCGTCTAGCGTTGAGCTTTCCGCAGCCATGATATCCTTCATAATCTCATAGCCCTTGAAGTGCTTTGAGACGAAAATCAGCTTGTGCGAGGTCCGCGTGCCCTCGCTGTTCCGGAATGTGAATGGCAGCACATACTTGCCTCCGAGTGACTGAATTTCGTTGGCTAGCTCTTCCAGGATGGCAGCTTCTCGCAACTCTGGCGTCAAACCGGACAACCTTGCCCTTAGAGCATCCGCACGCTCCTCTCCGAACAGTGCATCCATATGCTTCTTCACGCCGGGATTGTTGATGCCCGCGTTGATCCGATTGTAGTTGAAGAAAAAGACACAGTCGCAGCCCCAGTCTTTAATGACACCTTGGACAATCCGCAACGACAGGCCCTTGTATCCGAAAGGATCGACGAACGAGAACGACGGGACAAGCCGTGTTTCGTTGAAATAGGTGGCGGCATCATCATCAACCTCTCCGCACGTGACGACAGGCTTGTGCTTGAGCTTGTCGATGCCCGGCAGCTTGTCGATTTCTGTCTGAAGTGTTGAGACGTTATCTTTCTTTCCGTCGTTGAAATACGAGGTCAGCATCTGCGACATCTGCGGATGATTGATGGCCGTTTGCAGCACGAGCAGGGGTGTAGAGGCAGCGCCGTCTCTGTAGCGGCCTGGGCCTGCATAGAGATCCATGTACGCGATCTTCTCGCCTCGCTTCGCTACCGTTGGCATGACGACCTGCGCCCAGGTGGAGAAGTACTTGTTCACGATGCGGGCTTTGACCTCAGACTGGTCAGTCCGCTCTTCGAAGAACTTCTGGTTCGTCATGCTTCTACGTTGCCCCACTTGAGATTCTGGATCACATAGAACAAAATACGAACAAGGGCAATTTGATTGTCTTTTGAATGGGGAAAGCCTTTCAGTCCCCCGTAGGGCAGGGCGGGTGGAACGAAGTGAGCGCACCTCATAGGGGCGGCTCGATCACCAGCGGCTCATGCTGGGAGGTTCTCCAACTCGGCGCGAAATATCCGCCGCAGGAGAATCAGGAAGGCTGACTGTCCGCGCCAATCCAGTCGGCGCGTAGGCGATCGATCCCTGCAACGACGCCATCGACGATCACCTTCGAGCCGATGAGATCGGCGGCATCTTCCTCGCTTTCGACAATCCAGACCTCGTCTGTTTTCGTGGTCCGGATCATCCCGCGCCTGCCGCGGCTCAGCATTCCTGACACGGGTATTCGACCGGAACTCACCACTACCCCCCTGTTCAGAAGCGCCAATGACGCAGCACATCGCGCACATAGGCCGGTGTCTCGCCATTGCGTGGGATACCGCCCGCTCGCTCGACGGCGCCAGGGCCTGCATTGTAAGCGGCGAGGGCCAGATGCACTACCCCGAACTTGTCGAGCATCTGACGCAGATACTTCGCCGCGCCGAAGAGGTTCGCTGCGGGATCGAAGCGATTTGGCACGCCAAGGTCGCGCGCGGTCCCCGGCATCAACTGACCCAGGCCAGCGGCACCAGCCTTGCTGATCGCCAGGGGGTTATACCGCGATTCCGTCCATACCAGGGCGTCGAGAAGGCCAATTGGCAGCGAGTATTGAGCCTCCGCTGCATAGACATGGGGAAGGTAGCTTGCCCGTCGAAAGCCCGATGGGCCGGTGCCTTCGGGCTTCGCATAGCGATAGGGGAGGTAGGTCCTGCCCGCTTCGAGAACCGGAGCGCCGGACGAAGCTGCCAGGGACTGTCGCCAGATCCCATGTTCGACCAGTTGGAAACCGTTCGCTCCCTCGGCCACACGGAAGCCGTCAGATCGGATCTCGTGTACAGTGGCCTCAGGGGCAGCCTCCATTTGCGCGTGAGCCGGGACGACGAACGCCCATCCCGTCACCGCCGCTGCGATCGTTGCCCATCTCAGTCTCATTTCCGGATTCCTCTATGGCCGAATCGGGTAAGAACATATATAGAACATTGCATGTAGGAAAATGTATTGTCGGCGACGCAGAGCGGAGGCTGCGCGGGTGGAGGCATGTCACGAAGGAGATGCCCCATGTCCCAAGTTCACGCGTCGCTCGAAGCTCGCGCCAGGAAGATCGTCGAGGCACTGGGCGGTACCTGGTCGCGTTCGCGCGGCATGTGCTGCTGTCCGGCCCATGCGGATCGCACCCCCTCGCTCAGCATCACGCTCGGTAAGCGTGCGATCCTTGTTCACTGCTTCGCCGGTTGCGCCAACGAGGCGGTCATCGCGGGCATGGCCAAGCTGGGCGTGCGAATCTCGGACCTGTTCGACGGTCCAGCCGGCGAACACGCATCGGAGCCACGCAAGGAAGTTGCGAACCGCAACGCCCTGAGACTCTGGCGCGAGGCCTCGATCCTCGCGGGGAGCCCGGCCGCCCGCTACCTTTCGGCAAGAGGGATCACGATCGCATCATCCGACCTGCGCTTCCATCCGCGTATGCCGCTGGGGCCAAAAGGCGCGGTGCGGTTTTTGCCGGCTCTGGTGGCAGCGGTTCGCAACGATGCGGGCATATTGGCTCTGCACCGAACCTTCCTCGATACCGATAGGCACAGTCTCGCCGCATTCGCGCAGCCCAAGCGCGCGCTAGGCAGCCCCGGCTCGGGTGCCGTGCGCCTGGCTTACCCGCACGGTGGCCGCCTCGGCCTTGCCGAGGGGAACGAGTCCGCGCTCTCGGCGATGCAGCTGTTCGGTATTCCCTGCTGGGCCACGCTTGGCAATGAGCGGTTCGGCCTGGTCACGATCCCGGAATCGGTGCGCGAGTTGCATCTGTTCGTCGACAACGACGCCGGCGGTCGCCACGCCGAGGAGCGCGCCAGCGAAGCCTATGCTTGCGAAGGCCGGCGGATTGTCACCCGGCGGCCCGAACGACCTGATGAGGACTGGAACGACGT
Source organism: uncultured Sphingomonas sp. (assembly GCF_946477935.1). Classification (GTDB taxonomy): domain Bacteria; phylum Pseudomonadota; class Alphaproteobacteria; order Sphingomonadales; family Sphingomonadaceae; genus Sphingomonas. The sequence continues at coordinate 15,502 of NZ_CAMLAC010000059.1, forward strand.
GCTGATGCGCCGGGTCCGAGCGGCCGCTTGAGTTTCTGAGAGAGGAAAGAGGGCTTGGGGCCTGTTGAGGCCTCCGGACGGACCCCCGAACGGACATGGCCTCGTCAGGAGGTTTTCCATGTCCCATGCTTCTCCCGCTTTCGCGTTTTCCGAAGCCGAAGAACCGCTGGCGCTCGCCGCGGCCAGAGCGCTTGCCGCCCGGCTCGGCGCCGATGAGCCGATCTCACGCCCTGCGCTGAACGCCGTGATGGCCGACTGTTTCGGCGGCAGTGATGCCGAGGGGCGCTGGTCGGTGCGCGATGCCAATGCCGCGCTCGAACTGGCGCAGGTGCTGTTCGTGGCGGAAGCAGCCGAGCTCACCTGCGCAATGTCGCCCGATCTTGCCGATCGGGTTTTCACGCGCCTCGAAGCGCTGGTGCCGACCCAGACCAACCGCAGCGACGAGCAGATCGAGTGGCAGCAGTTTGCAACGCCGCCGCGTCTCGCCTGGCTCGCTGCCCGGGCCTGCGCGATTTCTGCCGGAGAACTGGTGCTCGAACCCTCGGCGGGCATGGGGATGCTTGGCGTCTGGGCGGCAAAGGCCGGCGGGCGTCTCGCGCTCAACGAGATCTCGCCGCTGCGCCGCGAATGCCTCAGCCTGTTGTTTCCAGATGCGGCCGTGACGGGGTGCGATGGCGAACTGATCGACGAACTGCTCGCGCCCGACGTGGGTCCGAGCGTGGTGCTGATGAACCCGCCCTATTCGCACGGGATCGAGCGCGGTCACGATGGGCGCACCGGGGCGCGGCATTTGCGCTCAGCCTGGAAGCGGCTGCTCCCCGGAGGTCGCCTCGTTGCGGTCATGCCCGAATGGTTCGACTTGCCGCGCTTCGTTGCCGGGATCGCCGGTCCGGTGGCGCTCCGGCTCAACGCCGCGATCGAGCGAGGCTTCGTCAAGCAGGGCACCTCGATCACCACCCGGCTGCTGGTGCTCGACAAGGCCGATGGTGGCGACAGTCCGATCATCGCCAAGCCTGTGAACTTTGCGGAACTTTGCTTTCTGCTCGATATGTTGCCAACTCGGGCGGAGCGGACGGCCGAACCGATCATCGCAGCGAGACCGGCCTTGCCGCTGCGCCTCGCCGCTTCAGCGAGGAAGCCGGTTCCGCTTGCGGTTCGGCCCGTCGTGGCCGCGCCATCGATCCTGCCGCTCGTCTACCAGCCGCTCGACGCGCCCGCGCCGATCGCCGAGCAGGTCGGGCACTATCTCCCCTACCGGCCGAGCCGGATCGCGATTGAAGGCGCGCATCCGCACCCGACCCCGCTTGTCGAATCCGTCGCCATGGGATCGATCACCGCACCGGTGCCCGAGGCAGTGCCGCAACTCCCTTCCGACCTCATCGCCAAAGGCATCCTCTCGGCCGCCCAGGCCGAGACCCTGATCTATGCCGCGAGCGCTCATGCCCGTGATCTCTCCGGACGCTTCGAGCCCGAGGACAAGGGCTGTACCTTGAAAGCGAGCGCCGAAGGCAAAGCCTACCGCATGGGCTACTTTCTGGGCGACGGGACCGGGGCTGGGAAAGGCCGTCAGGTCGCCTCGGTCATCCTAGATCGCTGGGTGAGGGGCGAGCGCCGCCACATCTGGATTTCGAAGAACGAAGCCCTGCTCGAAGATGCGCGCCGCGACTGGACGGCGCTCGGTGGTCTGCCGATTGACGTCCAGCCGCTCGGGCAATGGAAGCTCGGGGGGGCGGTCGGGATGCGCGAGGGAATCCTGTTCGTCACCTATCCGACGCTGCGATCCGGTCGCAGCGATGCGACCCGGCTCGAGCAGATCCTCGAATGGGCGGGCGACGACTTCGACGGGGTGATCGTCTTCGACGAGGCTCACGCCATGGCCAACGCCGCGGGCGGCGAGGGATCGCGCGGCAAGGTCAAGGGCTCTGAGCAGGGGATCGCCGGGGTGCGCCTCCAGAACCTGCTGCCGCGCGCCCGCGTGCTCTACGCTTCGGCAACCGGTGCCTCGGACGTCAACAACCTCGCCTATGCGACCCGGCTTGGCCTGTGGGGACCGGAAACCGCCTTTGCCAACCGCGAGACATTTGTGGCCGACATCCGCGATGGAGGGATCGCGGCGATGGAGCTGGTCGCGCGCGATTTGAAGTCCCTCGGACTCTACACCGCGCGGGCACTATCGTTCGCCGGGGTCGAATACGAGATCCTCGAGCATTGCCTCACCGCCGATCAGATCGCGGTCTACGATGCCTATGCGCAAGGCTGGGCCATCATCCATGCCAACCTGCGCGATGCCCTCGAAGAAACCCGGATTATCGATGCCGACAGCGGCGACACGCTGAACTCGGGGGCCAAGGCAGCTGCGCTTTCGGTGTTCGAAGGAACCAAGCAGCGCTTCTTCGCGCAGTTGCTGCTCTCGATGAAGTTGCCGAGCCTGCTTCCAGCGATCGACAGCGCGCTCGCCGAGGGCAACGCCGTGGTAGTGCAGCTCGTCTCGACCGCCGAGGCGATGCTCGATCGTCGGCTTGCCGATCTTTCCGATGCCGAACGCGAAGCGCTCGAGATCGATCTCAGCCCCCGCGAATATGTCTAATGTGGAGCTCCACATTAGACGTATTCTTTGCAGTCGCAGTTTATGTCGAGCGTGGCGGCGAGAGACGCAGGTTTCC
>NZ_CAMLAC010000060.1 GCF_946477935.1 uncultured Sphingomonas sp.
GTTCCACTGACGGTACCCGCGATCTCGTCGCGTCGTGGCCGGACGCGCGCGTCCGCCTGATCGCGCTGGATGCCAATGGCGGCCCGGTGCGCGCGCGCAACCGCGCCGTGGCGGAGGCACGCGGGCGCTATCTCGCCGCGCTCGATCAGGACGATCTGTGCCGCCCGGATCGCTTCGCGCAGCAGGTCGCCTATCTGGATGCGCACCCCGATGTCGCGCTGCTCGGCACCAATGTCGATTTCCTGCGCGGCCGCAGCATCCGCCCTTCCGGCTATAGCGTGCACACCACGCCCGCGCTGCTCGACTGGCTGGTCCGTATCGGCAATCCGCTCGCCTGGTCGTCGGTGATGGTCCGCACCAGCGCTGCGCGCATGCTCGATCCCTTCACCCGCCCCGACATCCTCTATGCCGAGGATTTCGACCTGTATCACCGCATCCGCCCGCATGGCCGCGTCGCCCGGCTCGATACGCCGCTGTTGCTCTATCGCCAGCATGCCGGCGGTGCGTCACAGCGCTATACCGCGACGATGGAGGAGAGCGCCACGCGCGTCCTGGCCGATGCCTACGCGCCGGTGTTCGCCCAAGAGGCGCCCGCACGCGCCGCGCTGATCGTCCGCCATCTGGTCGCGGGCCAGCCGCCAAGGGACCGTGCCGACCTCGCCGCGGTCGGCGACACGCTCACCCGGCTGCTCGCCGCCCACCGTGCGGATCATGCACCCGGGCCGGCCGACTGGCGCCTGATCAAATGGGAAACCGCACGCCGCTGGGCGCAGGTGGGGCGGGCCGGCCTCCGATCGGGTGCCTTGACGCTGGCCGATCTGGTCGCGACGCGCCCGGCGCATCTGGGGCTCGGCTATGCCGGGCCGGAGACGTTGTTATGGTCCGGGATGATCGGCGGCGCGCGGCGCACCGCCGCCCGCCGCCGCACGCTCGGTCAGGCCTTGGCGGCGAAGATCATCCGGCCAGTGCCCAGTCGCGCAAAGACCTGATCCAGATCGCGCTCGCCCACCGCGAAGCAGCCCTGGCTGCGTCCCAGCACGCCGCGGCCCTTCAATACGTCCTTGTTGGCGTACCAGGCCGAATGCACCACGATCGCGCGGCCCATCGCATTGTTGTTGGTCGGGTCCATGCCCACCAGCCGCTGCGACCGGCCATGCTTGCCGGTATAATAGCTGTCGGTCAGGAAGGCGCCTTCCGACGACGCATTCGATCCGAACGCGTTGGAAAAGCGCTGGAGATATCCGGTATGGGCCGGGTCGGAGCCGCTGCCGTGCGCCACCAGCAGCGAGCTGGACTGGCCGCTGACCAGATCGATGAAGTGGAACCGCGGCTGCGACGAGGAGGCGGCGAAGTCCACCACCGCGATCCGGTCGCGATGCGTGATGCGGCTGCCATGCTGCTGCATCGCCGCCATGGCCCGCCGGAACAGGTCCGGGCGCACGACGCGCGGGCTGGTCGCCACCGCCTGCGCCGGTACGCGCGCTGCCGGCACCGGCGGCTGCTTCACCGGCTTCAGGTCGCGCGCAGTCAGGCGCTGCGTGGCGGAAACCGCGCTGGGGATGGCCAGCGCCCCGGCCAGAACCAGGCCGTTCTTCAGGATGGCACGGCGTCCATGCGCCGCGTCGTCATGATTGTACGTCAATGTCTTTTAGCCCCGTGGATCAAACCCGCTGAAGCCTATTTACAGGAAAGACGGTTAATTTTCGCCCGCTTTTCTGCCGTTTTCCGCGTATGTTCCGGTCATCCGCCGCGCTTCGCACACGCCTTGTCGTTGAACCGCTCCGGCACGTTTTCCGTTTACGCGCGTTAAGCAGGTTAGAACTTGCCAAGGATGAGGGACATGAACCGACTCGCTGTCGCAGCGCTGGCGTGTGCCGCCGCGTTCGCCACCGTATCTCCGGCGCACGCTTCCGAGGACGCTACCATAGCCATCGCGCAAGCGGCGGCGGGATTGGCGCCCAACAAATATATCTGGAACGATCCGGGCACGCCCGAAGCACTCACTGTGGTCGTATCCTTGCCAGAGCAGCGCGCCTATGTCTACCGCGGATCGATGATGGTCGCCGCCGCGACGATTTCTTCGGGCAAGGATGGCAAGGACACGCCGGTCGGCGTCTTCCCGATCCTGCAAAAGCGCGAGGTGCACCGCTCCAACCTGTATAATGATGCGCCCATGCCGTTCATGCAGCGGCTGACTTGGGACGGCGTGGCGCTGCATGCCGGCCGCAATCCGGGCTTTCCTGATTCGCATGGCTGCATCCGCCTGCCCGCCGGTTTCGCCAAGAAGCTGTTCGCGGTGACGCAGGTCGGCTCCAATGTCGTGGTCACCGATCAGGTCGTCGCCGGTGAGCCGCTCGATGCCTCGCTGCTGGTCGAGGCGGATGCCGCCCGCGCCAATCAGGAGCAACTGGCGATGATCGACGCGCAGTAACAGCGCGGATCAGGCAGCGACGGGCAAGCCCAGCGCGGCCAGTTGCGGTCGCAGCACGGCGATGTCGGTGAAGTGCAGCGCGACGATCCCCATCGCGGATGCCGCCGCGATATTGGCGGCATTGTCGTCGATGAACACCGCCTCGCCGGGCTGCAGCCCGAACCGGTCGAGCGCGAGGCGGTAGATCGCCGGATCGGGTTTCACCAGCTTCTCGTCGCCCGACACCACCACGTCACGGAACCGGTCGAAGATCGCCGCTTCGCGCGCGCGGAACGGCGGCCAGAATTCATGGCTGAAATTGGTGATCGCGAACAACGGCACGCCGGCGGCGTCCAGCTCCTCGACCAGCGCGTGCATGCCCGGCATCGGGTCGCCGATGCTTTCCAGGAAGCGCGGGCCCCAATGGCCGATCAGGTCGCGATGCTGCGGGAAACGCGCGATCAGCTCCGCCGAGGTGTCGGCGAAATCACGGCCGGCGTCATGCTGGAAATGCCAGTCATGCGTCAGCACATCGGCCAGAAACGCATCGAGCGCCCGATCGTCTTCGATCAGGCGCCGATACAGGAACCGTGGGTCCCAGTCGTACAGGACGCGACCGACGTCAAAGATGACGGCGGTCGGCTGTTCAGCGGACTGCACGGACGAACCCGTCCAGTCGGCCCGAATCAGCCCTGGCGCGCCTTGAAGCGACGGTTGGTCTTGTTGATGACGTAGGTGCGGCCGCGACGACGGATCACGCGGTTGTCCCGGTGACGATCCTTGAGCGACTTCAGGGAATTGCGGATCTTCATGATCGATTCGCTTCTTTTCGAATGAATGAGTGTCTGGAAAGTGCCGCCGCCTAGTGGGCCGCCGCGCGCAAGTCAAGGTTGGCGACGGACCTCTCCGTCCATCTCGGGCGTTGCCTATCCGTAACGTCTTGCCGCAAGGTGCTCCCATGATCGCACGCCCGCTCCTTCTCGCCGCCGCCTTGTCCGGCCTCGCCGCCTGCACCACCACCGGCCGCTCCGCGCCTGCGGAGGTCATCCGCTACCACCTTGGCGAGCCGATCCCGCGCGGCACCATCGCGGTCGAACCCCTCTCCCCCACCGGCCCCGCCTCGATCGAATTCAAGACCTACGCCGCGGCCGTGGAAACTGAGTTGTTGCGCAACGGCTATACCACGGCGCCGCCCGGTGCGCAGCCGCAGTTGATCGCCGTTGTCGCCTTCACGCGCGCCAACCATGTCGGCCCGCCGCGCCAGTCCCCCGTCTCCATCGGCCTCGGCGGCGGCGGCTTCTCCGGCGGACGCGGCGGCGGCGTAGGTCTCGGCGGCGGCCTCAGCTTCCCCCTCGGCTCCTCCCGCGGACAGGACATCGTCACCACCGAACTCACCGTCACCATCAAACGCCGCGCCGATCAGTCCCCCGTCTGGGAAGGCAGCTCCCGCACCTATGCCGACGCACGTGCGGCAGACGCCACCGCCTCCAGCCAGGCCACAAAGCTCGCCAGCGCGCTGTTCACTGGGTTCCCCGGCGAGTCCGGCCGCACTATCGAGGTGAAATGAGCATCACCATCAACGCCGGGTTCGACGGCGGCAACATCCGCGTTACCGGAATCGAGGGCGACACGGTCGACCTGGAGATCGCACAGGATCACCAGTCGGACTTCTATCAATGGTTCTTCTTCCGCGTCGCCGGGGCGCGCGGACGGACGCTGACCTTTCGTATCACCAATGCGGGCGGATCGGCCTATCCGTTCGGCTGGCCCGGCTATGCGGTCCGCGCCAGCACGGATCGACGCGATTGGTGGATGACGCCGACCCGCTACGCCGATGGCGTGCTGGAATGGCAGTGGACCGGCGACGGCGAACTCGTCTGGTTCGCCTATTTCGAGCCCTATACGACCGACATGCACGATGCGCTGGTCGCCCGCACGGCGGCGAAGCCCGGCGTCACCCACATCGAACTCGGCCAGTCGCTCGACGGGCAGGCGATCGATTATTTCCGCATCGGCACCGGTGCGAAACAGGTGTGGCTCTACGCCCGCCAGCATCCCGGCGAATCGATGGCGGAATGGTGGATGGACGGCGCGCTCGACTGGCTGACCAGCCCCGCGGCCGACGCCCTGCTCGCCCGTGCGACCGTTCATGTCGTGCCCAACATGAACCCGGACGGCACCCGCCGCGGCCATTTGCGCACCAACGCGGCGGGCGTGAACCTCAACCGCGAATGGCACGCCCCCTCGCCCGACCGCAGTCCGGAAGTGCTGTGCGTCCGCAACCGGATGGATGAAACCGGCGTCGACTTCGCGATCGACGTGCACGGGGACGAGGCGATCCCGGCGAACTTCATTGCCGGGTTCGAGGGAATTCCGAGCTGGACCGAGGCACAGGGCGACAAATTCTATGAATATGGCCGGCGACTGGCCGCCCATACGCCCGATTTCCAGACGGAACGTGGTTATGCAAAGGCCGCGCCCGGCAATGCGAACCTGTCGATGTCGACCAACCAGTTGGCGGAGCGGTTCGGCGCGGTTTCGGTTACGCTGGAAATGCCGTTCAAGGATCACGATCCCAATCCGGACGCACGCCATGGCTGGTCCGGCGCACGCTCCGCCGGATTGGCCGTCGCCTGTCTGGAAACGCTGGCCGGGATGATCGACGAGATCTGATCCGGCCGCCCCGGCCTATCGGGGCCACCGAACACCTGACACAAAAGGGGAAACATCCATGCCCACGCTCGTCCTGATCCGCCACGGCCAGTCCGCCTGGAACCTGGAAAACCGCTTCACCGGCTGGTGGGATGTGGATGTCACGGCGCAGGGCGCGGCGGAGGCACGCGCCGCCGGCGCGCTGATGGCCGACAAAGGGCTGGATTTCGACCTGACCTTTACCAGCCTGCAGACCCGCGCGATCAAGACGCTCAATCTCGCGCTGGAGACCATGGGTCGCCTGTGGTTGCCGACCGAGAAGCACTGGCGCCTGAACGAGCGTCACTATGGTGGCCTGACCGGGCTCGACAAGGCGGAGACGGCTGCCAAGCATGGCGAGGACCAGGTGAAAATCTGGCGCCGCAGCTTCGACGTGCCGCCCCCCGCTTCGGAACCCGGTGGCGAGTTCGACATGACCAACGACCGCCGCTACGCCGATATCGACATTCCCGTGGCCGAAAGCCTGAAGGATACGATCAACCGCGTGCTGCCTTATTGGGACGGCCGCATCGCGCCCGCGCTGAGGGAAGGCAACCGCGTCCTCATCTCCGCGCACGGCAATTCGCTACGCGCGCTGGTGAAGCACCTATCGAACATTCCCGACGACGAGATCACCGGCTTGGAAATTCCAACCGGCCAGCCGATCGTCTATGAACTGGACGACGACCTGACCCCGCGCGAGCGCTATTATCTGTCGGAGCGCTGATCGCCTGACGTCCCATCCTCTCGGGTGAGAGGATGGCGGGTCGCCGGGCAGCCGGTTATCGCCTGTCTGCTCGGCACCGCATCAGCCGATACGCACCTGTCTTGCCCCCATTCCTCCATGCCGCTAGTCACCCCGCTTCGCGACACCGGCAGTTGAACGGGACAGGCAGACGAACATGGCGCTGGTCGGCATCATCATGGGCTCCACTTCCGACTGGGAGACGATGCGCCACGCGAGCGAAACGCTCGATGCGCTTGGCATCGCGCACGAGACAAAAGTCGTGTCCGCGCATCGCACGCCCCAGCGTCTGTATGATTACGCCACCGGCGCTGCTGACCGGGGCTTGCAGGTCATCATTGCCGGTGCCGGCGGGGCGGCGCATCTGCCCGGCATGGCCGCGTCGATGACGCACCTGCCGGTGCTTGGCGTGCCCGTAGAATCCAAGGCGCTCAAGGGCATGGATAGCCTGCTCTCGATCGTGCAGATGCCCGGCGGCATTCCCGTCGGCACCCTGGCGATCGGCAAGGCCGGCGCGATCAACGCCGGTCTCCTCGCCGCCTCCATCCTCGCCCTGTCCGACGACGGCCTGACGGCACGGCTTCAGGACTGGCGCGCCCGCCAGACCGACAGCGTCGCGATCGACCCGCAATGATCGACGGCGCCCTCCCACCTGGCAGCACGATCGGCATTCTCGGCGGCGGCCAGCTCGGGCGGATGCTCGCGGTTGCAGCAGCGCAGCTCGGCTACCGCACGCATGTGCTGGCGCCCGACCGTGAAAGCGTCGCGGCGCAGACCGCGTCCAGCCTGACACGCGCCGATTATCACAACCGCATCGTTCTCGCCGACTTCGCCGCGGCGTGTGACGTCGTCACCTACGAGTTCGAGAATATCGACGTCACACCCGTCGAGTGGCTGGCCGAGCGCGTGCCCGTCCACCCCCATCCGCGCGCGCTGCGCGTCGCGCAGGACCGCATTGCCGAAAAGCGTTTCGTCGATGGCATCGGCGGCCGCCCCGCCCCCTGGGCGCAGGTCGACAGCCGCGAAGATCTTCACGCGGCGCTCGACCGAATCGGCTGCCCTGCAATCCTGAAAACCACGCGCTTCGGCTATGACGGCAAGGGGCAGGCGGTGATCCGCAAGCCCGAAGACGCGGATACGGTGTGGGAGGCGATCGGCGGCCCGGCGGTACTTGAAGGCTTCGTCACCTTCAGCCACGAATTTTCGATCCTGATCGCGCGCGGTCATGACGGTGCGACGGTTCGCTATGATCCGCCGCACAATGTTCACCGCGACGCGATCCTGCGGACCTCGACGCTGCCCGCCCCGCCCGAGATCCTCGCCCAAACCGAAGAAGCGACCGCGCTCGCCTGTCGGATCGCCGCCGAGCTGGACTATGTCGGCGTCCTCGCCTGCGAGTTCTTCGCCACGAAAAACGGTCCCGTGTTCAACGAGATGGCTCCTCGCGTTCACAATTCCGGCCATTGGACGATCGAGGGCGCGCAGATATCCCAGTTCGAAAATCACATTCGTGCCATCTGTGGCTTGCCGCTCGGCAGCACTGCGCTGGCGGGTGCCCGGGTGTCGATGGAAAATCTGATCGGCGACGATAGCTGGCACCCCTCGCTTACCGAAGCCGGTGCCCACCTTCACCTTTACGGCAAAGGCACCGCCCGCCCAGGCCGCAAGATGGGCCACATCACCCGCGTTCTGCGGTAGAGCGGTTCCTGCCCGCTTTGTCTCATCCTGCAGGGTCCCGGGGCAGGCCGTAAAACGCGGGCGGTTCGAAGATGACCGGAATGGTCAATGGGATGTCGACTACCTCGCGCGCGCGCATGACCGGCTTGAGCCGGAACAGGTGAATCATCTGCAAGGCCGCCTTGCCGAAGCCTACACCCTGCGGATACTCTTCGGCCACCACGCAGCGTCTGGGTGGCCCCGGTCGTGGTACGATGCACGCCAGCACCACCCGGCCGCTCAGTCGGTTCTTGATCGCCTGCCGCGGCCAATATGGCTCCATCTCACGCCTGCTCGGCATGACGATCCAGGCGGCGCGCTTCAATCCCTCGCCCGGCCCCGATCCGTCCTTTCCTATTCCCCCTGTCCCCGACCCATGCCCACCACCGGCTCCTGTCCCGGTGCCACCCTGCCCCGATCCACTCGCTGGCAGGTCCGTCATGCCAGCGGATGCGGCCGTTCCTGCCGCGACAGGCAGATCGGCGAAGATCGGAGCGGCAGGCGTCAAAAGGGTCGGCAGCATGGGTGCTTCCGGCCCATGCGGCGGCGGGGCGGCGGTTTGCGGCAGTGATTGCGGCGCGGGTCGCGGTGCGCCGCTATCGGCAGGCACTGTCTTGTTGGGACGGAGTGACGGAGGCGCAGTCAGCTCAGGTCGCGGCGGGTGGGCCGGGGGTGGCAAGGCTATGTCGAACACTGCCAGCGCGGGCGTAATGGTGGACGAAGATTGCGGCGGATGCGGCCACGATATCAGCATCAGCAACGCCCCATGCACCATCAGCGTGCCGATCAGCGCGGCCGGCCGCCTTTCATGCTCCCTCGTCCCGTACGCGCCCATGATGCGCCGTCTCCCTGTATGGGAGGATCGCTGCGCCCGGCTACCGCGTCAAATGAAAAGGGCAGCCCACAGCATCGCCGCGGACTGCCCTTTCGCGCCGTCATGACGCCGCCAACCTCAGGCCTGGCGGGTGCCCGAAAGCGGAAAGCTGCCAAACGCGCCTGCACCGACCGAGCCGGTCAGCGTGTCCCCATCAGCCGTAGCCTCGCAATCCAGCGTCATTGGCATGGGCACTGTGATCGACATCTTCCACGTAATCGTGTTGCCGTTCGCCTCGCCCTGCACATCCGCGCTGCCCATGGCGCCACTGCTGGTGCCCGTGAAGCTGCCGCCATCCGTCTGGACGGTCATGGTCATGTTCTGGTCGCCCAGCGGGGATTTGACAGTGCAGTCCCAGGTGCCGTCGATCTCGGCCATATGCATACTCTCCTTACTTGGCCGCAGCGGCGGGTGCCGCAGCGGCCGCACCTGCCACCGATGCGGCGGGCACGGTCTCGACCGGAAGGCCAAGTCCGTCAAGCTGAGGACGGACCGTCTTCGCGTCTCCCACCACAACCCAGATCGTGCGCTTGGGGTCCAGCGCGGACTGGATCGCGCCGTTCAACTGATCACGCGTCATGCCCCGATAGCGTGCCGCCAGCGTCGCCTGATAATTGTCCGGCCGCTTGTACAGGTCGTTGGACTGCATTGCTCCAAGCACCGCGTCCGACGTCTCGTAACTTCCCGGCAGCGCGTTGATCCCGCCGTTGATCGCCCGGTCGAACTCCTCCTGCGTCATCGGTTGCTTGCTCAGGAACGCCGCCACGTCCTCACGCGCCGACGCCAGCGACGGCCCCGTCTTGTCCGCCTGCACCGGCGCGCTGATGATGTAGGGCGCCGCCTCCGCCGCGGTCTGGAAGCCGCCCCGCGCGCCATAGGACCAATGCTTGGTTTCGCGCAGGTCCATGTTGATCCGGCTCAGGAAGCTGCCGCCCAGCGCGTCGTTCGCGGTGTTGATCGGCAACATGTCCTCGGTGCCCTTAACGCCGGTCGGAATCGCGCCAACCACCATCGATTGTGGGCTGTCGGGCCGATCGACCAAGAGGATCTTTGGCTGTGCCGGAGTCATCCCGACCGAGAAATTCTTCGTGCCGGCCTGTCCGGTGCCGCGCCAGTCGCCGAACTCCGTATCCAGCGCCGCCTTCACCTCGGCCAGCGGACGATCACTGACCACGAACAGCTTGGCCTTGTCGGGGCGCAGCCAGGCCTGCTGGAATGCCACCAGATCGGCACGGGTCAGTGCCACGACCGCCTTCGGATCGCCACCGCCCTGCGCCTTGGCATAAGGATAGGCTGGACCATAGACGAGCGGCGGTACGACGCGCCCGACCAGGCCGCCGGGGCTGGTCAGTTCCTGCGCGATCCCCGCCAGTGCCTGCTGCTTCACGCGCGCCAACTCGGTTTCCGAAAAGGTCGGCTCGCGCGCGATCTTGGCGAACAGGTCGAGCGCGGGGACCAGGTTGGCGCTGGGCACCTGCAGGTTCAGCGTCGTGCGATCCGCGCTGCTCCCGCTGCCGATCGAGGCACCCAGCCGTTCCTTGGCCTCCGCCAGCTGGATCGAATCGAGTCCGGCAGCGCCCTCGTCCATCATCGCCAGGGTCAGACCCTGCGTGCCCAGCTTGTCGGCGACGTCCGCGGCGGTGCCCGCATCGAACGACAAGGCGACCTGCGTCACCGGCACGGCGCTGCGCTGCGCATAGACCAGTTCGATCCCGTTCCTAAGCTTCGCGCGCTGAACCGTGGGGAAGCTCAGCCCCTTGACCGTGCCTACCGCAGGAATGGCGCCGCGCGTGCCCCTGACCGGCGTTTCTGCCGCCGGGGCGACTTCGGCGCGCGGCGGTACCTTTGCCTCCTCATACGCATCGCGCGGGCCCTGCTCCACGGTCAGGGCATAGGCCGGGCGGCTCAGCCACTTGTCGGCCGCGGCCTTTACGCTGGCGGGCGTCTGCGCAGCCAGTGCCGCCAGTTCCTTCTTGTAGAAGCCGGGATCGTTGTAGAACAATGCACCCTGCGCCAGCGCCACCGCCTTGCCACCGAAGCCGCCGACCGACTCCAGGCCGCGGATCGTGCCTGCCGCCTGCGTCGTGACGACGCGGTTCACTTCGTCCGCGGTCGGTCCGTTCTTCAGGAAGTCGGCCAGGATCGCATCGATCCGCCGATTGACCAGCGCCGGGTCCACGCCCGGCCGCACGATCGCGCGGATGCCGAACGTGCCCACCTGCGCGCCGGTGCTGGCATAAGCAGATACGTTGACCGCCAGCTTCTCCTTCTTGACCAGCGCATTGTCGAGCCGGCTGGAAGCCAGCCCGCCCAGCACCGCGCCGGCGACGTCCAGCGCGGCGGCATCGGGATCGTTGCCGCCGGGGATTGCCCAGTAGCGGCTGACCATCACCGCCGCCACGCGGTCCTTGATCGTTTCCGCCTTGGGTGCGGGCAACGTCGGCACGGGCGCGGGTCGCGTCACCGTTTCCGGGCCGGCCTTGATGGCGCCGAAATACTTCTCGACCAGCGGCTTGGCCGTGGCGGCATCGATATCGCCGGCCAGCACCAGCACCGCATTGTTCGGCCCGTAGTGATTGCGGAACCAGTTCTTCACCGTGGCCAGGCTCGCCGCGTCCAGATCGGCCATCGACCCGATCGTGTCATGACCATAAGGGTGATCGGCGGGGAACAGCCCCTCGGTCACCTTGTACCGCGTCAGGCCATAGGGCTGATTGTCGCCCTGTCGCTTTTCGTTCTGGACGACGCCGCGCTGCTCGTCGAGCTTGGCTTGCGTGATCGCGCCGAGCAGATAGCCCATGCGATCCGATTCGAGGAACAGCGCACGCTCCAGCCCCGCAGTCGGCACCGTCTCGAAATAATTGGTGCGGTCGAGGTTCGTCGTACCGTTGAAGTCGGTCGCCCCCACCTGCTTCAGCGGCTCGAAGAAATCGCCCGGCGCGTTTTCGCTGCCGTTAAACATCAGATGTTCGAACAGGTGCGCAAAGCCCGTCGAGCCTTTGGGTTCATGCTTCGCGCCGACATCATACCATACGCTGACCGCGACGATCGGCGCCTTGCGATCCGTGTGAACGATCACGCGCAATCCATTGGGCAGCGTGAACTGCTGGTATGGAATATTGACCTGGTTGACGAGCGTGGCGGCGGGAACGGGCTTGGCCGTCTGTGCGGCGACAGGTGCGCCCAGCGCGATGAGAGCGGCGCCGCTGAGCGCAAGAACCTTGACGTGCATGAACTTCCCCGGATCTGGTGTCCTGTGTGACTATATCGGCATGTTTGAAGGGTGCAACGGGATGCTCAGACAAATTTCAGTGCTGAAAACCACTCTTGTGTTGCCCATCAGCAACACCATCTGACACCCAAGAGATACAGGGATACCAGATGAACCTCGATAAATTCACCGACCGAGCGAAAGGCTTCCTGCAAGCTGCACAAACCGTCGCGATCCGCCTGGGCCATCAGCGGATCGGCAGCGAACATTTGCTGAAAGCGCTGATCGAAGACGAACAAGGCATGGCAACCGGTCTGATCCAGGCGGCAGGCGGCGATGCGCGCCGCGTTTCGACAGAGACGGACGCGGCCTTGGCCAAGATTCCCGCCGTCAGCGGGTCGGGCGCGCAAGGATCACCTGGGCTCGACAATGATCTCGTCCGCGTTCTCGACCAGGCTGAGCAAGTGGCGCAAAAGGCCGGCGACAGCTTCGTCACGGTGGAACGACTTCTGCTCGCCCTTACCTTGGCCGGCGCGACGCCTGCCGGCAAGGCGCTGGCGGCCGGTGGTGTCCGCCCGGATGCCCTGAACGGGGCGATCAATGAACTGCGTCAGGGGCGTACGGCCGATACCGCAGGTGCCGAGGACCGCTATGACGCGCTGAAGAAGTTCGCACGCGATCTGACGCAGGCTGCGCGCGACGGCAAGCTGGACCCGGTGATCGGCCGCGATGAGGAAATCCGCCGCACCATCCAGATCCTGGCGCGGCGCACCAAGAACAACCCGGCGTTGATCGGCGAACCCGGCGTCGGCAAGACGGCGATCGCCGAAGGCTTGGCACTGCGCATCGCCAATGGCGACGTGCCCGATACGCTGAAGGACCGTCGCCTCATGGCGCTCGACATGGGTGCACTGATCGCGGGGGCCAAATATCGCGGCGAGTTCGAGGAGCGGCTGAAGGGCGTGCTGGACGAGGTGAAAGCCGCCGAGGGCGACATCATCCTGTTCATTGACGAAATGCATACCCTGATCGGTGCGGGCAAATCCGAAGGGGCGATGGATGCCGGCAACCTGCTGAAGCCCGCGCTCGCCCGTGGCGAACTGCACTGCGTCGGTGCGACCACGCTGGATGAATATCGCAAATATGTCGAAAAGGATCCCGCACTCCAGCGGCGCTTCCAGCCGGTCTTCGTCGGCGAACCCACCGTGGAGGACACGATCAGCATCCTGCGCGGGCTGAAGGAGAAATACGAGCTTCACCACGGCGTACGCATCACTGACGGTGCGCTTGTATCCGCGGCGACGCTGTCGAACCGCTACATCACCGACCGCTTCCTGCCCGACAAGGCGATCGACCTGATGGACGAGGCCGCCAGTCGCATCCGCATGGAGGTGGAGTCGAAGCCCGAGGAGATCGAAACCCTCGATCGCCGCATCCTGCGCCTGAAGATCGAACGCGAGGGCCTGCGCCGCGAGACGGACGCCGCCTCGGTCGACCGGCTGGAGACGCTGGAGGGCGAGCTGGCGAATCTGGAACAGCAATCGGCCGAACTGACCGCGCGCTGGCAGGCCGAAAAGGACAAGATTGCGGGCGAGGCCAGGCTGAAGGAACAGCTCGATGCGGCGCGGCTGGAGCTGGAGCAGGCGCAGCGCCAGGGTGATCTCGCACGCGCGGGTGAACTGTCCTACGGCCGCATCCCGACGCTGGAGAAGCAACTGGCGGAGGCTGCGGCGACCACCAGGGGCGCGATGCTGCGCGAGGAGGTGACGGCGGATGATATCGCCGGCGTGGTCAGCCGCTGGACGGGGGTGCCGGTCGACCGGATGCTGGAGGGCGAGCGCGAGAAGCTGCTGAAGATGGAGGCGGTGCTGGGCAAGCGCGTGATCGGTCAGGCCGATGCGGTACGCGCGGTCTCCACCGCGGTGCGACGGGCGCGCGCCGGGTTGCAGGACCCGAACCGGCCGCTCGGCAGCTTCCTGTTCCTGGGACCGACGGGGGTCGGCAAGACCGAACTCACCAAGGCGCTCGCCGAGTTCCTGTTCGACGACGCCAGCGCGATGGTGCGCATCGACATGAGCGAGTTCATGGAGAAGCATGCCGTCGCCCGGCTGATCGGTGCGCCTCCCGGCTATGTCGGGTACGAGGAGGGCGGCGTGCTGACCGAGGCGGTACGACGCCGACCCTATCAGGTCGTGCTGTTCGACGAGGTGGAAAAGGCGCATGGCGACGTGTTCAACGTGCTGCTCCAAGTGCTCGACGACGGGCGCCTGACCGATGGTCAGGGCCGCACCGTCGATTTCTCGAATACGCTCATCATCCTGACCAGCAATCTGGGCAGCCAGTATCTGGCGAACCTGGAAGAAGGCCAGGATGTGGAAACCGTCGAGCCGCAGGTGATGGAGATCGTCCGCAGCCATTTCCGCCCGGAATTCCTCAACCGGCTGGACGAGGTGATCCTGTTCCACCGGCTGGGTCAGGCGCATATGGGCCCGATCGTCGACATCCAGATCAGCCGCGTCGGCAAGCTGCTTGCCGATCGCAAGGTGACGCTCGACCTGACGGACGCCGCCCGCGAATGGCTGGGTCGTGTGGGATATGATCCGGTTTACGGCGCAAGGCCGCTGAAGCGCGCGGTGCAGCGCTATTTGCAAGACCCGCTGGCAGAGGCGATCCTCCGTGGCGAGGTCAAGGACGGTGCGACCGTGGCGGTGGACGAAGGCGACGGCAAATTAGCGCTGACGGTGGCGTGACGAAAAAAGGGGCGACGCATCGCTGCGCCGCCCCTCTTTGTGTGCCCGTGGTGTGCGGGGTTAGAAGTTGAGGCCGAGCTGAAGGCGGACATAACGCGGCGACTGATACTGGATTGGGAAGCGATAATCACCGCGCGGTGCGCCGGTTGCCCCCTGCGTACCAAATTCGTTCAGATCCCGCTTGGACTTTTCGGCGAACAGATTGAACACGTCGATCCGGAACGTGGCATCGAAAGTATCGGCCGGCACCTTGAACTGGAAAGTCACGTCCGTGTTTGTCAACCAGTCGTTCTTGAAGGCGGTGCCGCGCCGAACCGGTTGCAGCGTGGCTTGCGACGTGGCGGCCGCCGGATTGGTTATGATTTCGCCGTTGATGACGTTGCAAAAATATCCCGCCGCGCCGTACTGACCCGCAAACGGGTCGACCCTGTTCGGCACGCGTCCGAGGCAGGCGTAGCGACGTGGCGACTGGGCGGTGAAGTTGCCGCCGAAGGTAAACCAGTCATTCACCCGGTACGAACCGAACGCCTTGAACTGATGGCGGTTGTCGTTGGGCAGATAGCCGTATGAACCGACAGTCAAACCCGGCTGGTCGAACGCCGTCGTCAGGCCCGAATCGGATTGCCCGTTATCGGAACGGACGCCGCCTTCGATGTTCCCGATATTCTTAGAGTAGGTGTAGTTGGCGTTTAGGCTCCACACACCGTCAAACTCACGTTCGACTAGCAGCGTCACCGCTTTGTAGGTCCGCTGAGCCTGGGGGTAGCCGAGTTGCGCCGCGGTGAAATTCACCGTCCGTGCCGTCCGCTCGCCGTTGACCGGATCGGAGAGCGTGATGGTAGAGGCGACCCCCGGATTGGCCAGCACATATTGGTGGAAGCCCGACCAGATGGGTTCTCCCCGCGAGTTGTTGCAGTTTAGATTGTTCTGGCGACAGTAGTTGTTGACGGCTGCATCAATGGCGATGTCCTCCAGCGACTCATTCAGCTTGCGATATACGCCAAAGGCACCGATCTTCCAATAACGGCCGATCCGCTGTTCATAACCGGCAACAAATTCGTCCATCGACTGCGACTTCAGATTGCGCGCCACCGTCGACTCGGTGGATGCGGCCACGCCGTCCGCATTGATCTGGCAATTTGCGACTCTGGCCGAAGCGCCCGGCGTGGCCCCGGGACAGGTCACGCCGCCAGTGAAGAGTAGCGGCGCCCCAAGGATCGGCGCATTGTTCGCGCCTACGCCGGCAACGCGGTAATAAGCGATATAGTCGAGTTCGGCACCTGCAAGGCGGACATTGGTGTTGGTCGGCACCGGCACATAGTAGCGGCCGAAAAAGCCGTAGACCTTCGTCCGCTGGTCACCGACCGGATCAAAGGCGACGCTGATCCGCGGCGCCCATTGATTGCCCGACTTGTAATAAGTGACACCGTTGACGTTATTGTTTTCGAAGCGATCGTTACGGATGCCGGCGGTGATGTTTAGGCGGTTGTTGAACGTCGACCAGGCGTCTTGCAAATAATATGCCTCGTTCCGGGACGTGAAGGTGCCGCCGGTGACGTAGGTACGGCCGCCGACATAGAGCGTGTTGGCGGGTGCATAAGTGTCGGGTACGTCGCGTGAGAACGCATAGGTCCAGAACACGTTACCGGTATAGTCCGTTTGCGCGACCGAGGTCAGGTTCTCGCGATCATAGCCGCCACGGAAGTGATGTTCGCCCAAGAGGTTGACATAGATGTCGGCGTCGCCGCGATAGAATTCCCGCTGGTCGGTGTTCGTCGCGATCGAAACCGACGGATTGCCGATCAGACGCGGGGTGAACTGGCCGCTATCGTCGGTGATGCCTGGATTAATGAGATCTGCAGGCTGATCGATGCCGCGGCTCTTGGTCTTGCCGTATGCACCGGACAGCGTGAGCCAGTTAGTAAACTGACCGGTATAGCGACCGACATAGCTTTCATTGCCACCCAGAAAAATCGACCGACCGGCAAAGCTGCCCGTCTTCGGTCCGGCGGGATCGACCCGGCTGTCATAGCCGCCTCCCTGCGCGTCGACGACGCTGTACCGCGTGGTCGTGCCGCGGTCATAGGTCCGAAAATAGGTGAATTCGAGCCGCTGGCCGTCGACGATCACCGCATCCACCTTGCCGCCATAGGAGGGCGAGTTGATGCGATACACGCTGCGGAACGTGCCAGTGCTGAACGGCGGCACCGCCTGCCGCCCCGTGATTGCTCCGGTCGCGTCGCGCAGGGTGATGACGGTGTTGGCGTTCGCGGTCAGCCCGGTATCTTCCGACTTGTAGCTGTTGGCCTGATAGAAGCCGTAGAAAAACAGGTGATCCTTAATGATCGGCCCCGACAGACTGAAGATCGCCTGCCTGGTTTCGCGCACATCATCACGGTTCCAAGCGTAGATCGTGTTCGGCTCATCTTCACGCAGATCGTCGGGAAGCCAGTTGAACAGCATGCCGCCATGGAATTCGTTCCCGCCCGATTTTGTAGTGGCGTTGACGAATGCGCCAGTAAAACGCCCGTATTCGGCGGGGATCGAGCCGAGCTTGGTTTCGATGGTGTTGTAGAATTCAAACGGTACCGACGCCGCGCCCAGACCGGTGCGCTGGTTGGTGATGTTCAACCCGTTAATAAAAAAGGCATTTTCGGAAACCGAGGATCCAGCGACGGAGGGCAGATTGCCGAACGCGCTGTCGCCGGCTGCGGCACCCGGCGTCAGCAGCACGACCGAGGTCAAGTCACGCTGCACCGGCACGCGGGTGGCAAGATCGGTAACGTCGATTACGGAGCCAACCGTGTTGCGGTCGAAATCTGCGACTTGGACACGGCCGGCTGTGACGACGATGTCGCCACCGCTGGCTCCCGCGGGTGCCAGGGTGAACTGATTGGCCGAGGCTGACTGGCTCAGATTGACACCGGAATCGGTGAACGTGTCGAAACCTTCCGCCTCGATCGTGAACGTGTAGCTGCCCTGTGGGATAGCCGCGATACGGAATGAGCCATCCTCATTCGTGGTTGCCCTTTGCCGAAAGCCTTGCGTGTTTGACGTAAGAGTGACCGTCGCGCCTACGATCGGCTTGCCGTCCGTACTTTGTACCCGGCCAGTAGCATTTACCTGCGTATAATCTTGCGCGGCTGCTGACGTGGCAGTGGTGGCCAATACGCCACCCGCACTCACCAGAGCCAATACGCCCAAGGCCGCGCTGCAGGAAAGAGACCGCCGCACACCTTGCAAATACCCATTATTCATGCACTTACCCCCAACCAACTGTTGTCAGTTATATCGACAACCTGCTTAGTTTAGCAGCTGCCTTGACTTAGTTGGCCTTGTTAATGCCTTTTCATTTCAAGATTGGGAGGGGGTAATTTTATTTACTTGCTGGTTTGTACGGTCATGTAACATTTCAGACACATGAAGTTAGATCACCTTCTAAAGGAAGATTTCAGCTTATCTATCTGATAATTATTGATTTAGCTGCTTCTTTAATCATCCTCATCCTCAAACCCCACCAGTGCCAGCGCCCGCGCCTTGATCTGCCGCGTCATGCACCAATGGACCAAGGCCTCCTCCCGGCCATGTGTCACCCACACCTCCTTTGGTGCGATCTCGGTCAGGGTGTCGGTCAGTTCGTCCCAGTCGGCGTGGTCGGAGAGGATGAGGGGGAGTTCGATGTTTTTCTGACGGGCACGTT
>NZ_CAMLAC010000061.1 GCF_946477935.1 uncultured Sphingomonas sp.
GCCCGCCGCTGCCACACCAGCCACCCCACCACCGGCAGGATGAACAGGCAGTGCCCATAGGTCGTGTTCGTCCACCAAAGATCGACCAGTTGCACCACATCGCGCCAGAACAGTCCCAGTAGCGCCAGCCACACCACCGCCAGCACCGACAGATGCTCCCGCCGGCGGCTCATTCGTTCAGCCCGAGCAACGCCCCGAGCGGCGCCAGCCGCGCGTCCCAGTCATAGCGTGCCAGAACCTGCGCACGCGCTTCGGGTCGATCGGTCGGCCCGTCCAGCGCCGCGATCACTGCGGCGGCGAATGCCTCGGGCGCATCCGCCACCGCGATCGTGCCACCATGGTCGATCCCCTCGGCCGCCGCCGGCGTCGCCACCACCGGCCGCGCCATCGCCATCGCCTCCAGCACCTTGTTCTGGATACCGCGCGCCAGCCTGAGCGGCGCCACGCACACCCGCGCCGCCGCCAGCCAGCCCCGCACATCCGGCACCGTACCGGTCACCACCACACCGTCGCGCGCACCCAGACGCGTTACCGCCGCCACCGGCGCCCGCCCCACAATCACAAACTGCGCCGCCGGCCGGCTACGCCGCACGATCGGCAGGACATGGTCGGCAAACCACGTCACCGCCTCGACATTGGGGCGATAATCCATCTGACCGGTGAACAGGATCGTCTCCGCAGCCGTGGCGACCGGCCGGCAGAGTGCCGGGTCATAGGCCGCGGCATCGATGCCGTTCTCGACCGCCACGATCCGCCCGTCGCCGCCACCGGCGCGGAACAGCGCTGCCTCCGCCTCGCTGACGAACAGCGTCGCCGAAGCATGTGCCGCCACGGACCGCTCGAACGCGCCGAGCAGTCGCGCCTCCCGCGCATAGACCCAAGCCATCGGGCCGCGCACATCCTCCGCCAGTTGCGCGAACTTGGCGGAATCGACATCCACCATGTCCATCGTCACCGGCACGCCTTGCGGTGCATAGGGCGCCATCTGACCCGAGAACACATAGGTGGCGGCGATCGGATGGGCGTGCATCACGTCGGCCACCACCTCCGTCATCCGCCGATCGGCAAAGGCGGTCAGCGACAGGGGCCGCCCGCTCGCCAGCGCCTCCAGCCCTGCGCGCGGCGTCGACTTGGTGCGCGGCACGATGCGGCAACTCGCCAGCCGCTTTGCCAGGTCGGGCAGCACCACGCGGTCGGCGGGATCGTCGGCAAAGGCGCACAGATGCACCCGCGCCCGCGTCGCCAGATGCGACAGGATGTGGAAGCTGCGAATCTTGTCCCCGCGGTCGGGCGGAAATGGCGCCCGGTGCGCCAGGAACAGCAGGTCCTTCACCGCCTCAGCCCAGCCCCCGCGAGATCAACGGACCCGCGCGATTGGCCAGCCAGAGCGGCAGCCGCTTCCACGTCGCAACCATCAGCGCGTATTTCGGGTTCAGCGGGTTCACCTCGCGCACGCCCCCCTCATGCCGACTGGCGTAGCGCAGCGGTTGCGGGTCGAACCCCCAATTCTTCTTGAACGCCGCCGCGCCCGTGCCCGTCTTCGACCGGCCGAAATCGAACCGCGTGCATCCCCGCTCCCGCGCATGGCGCATCAATGCGAAATACATCGCGTCATTGGCACGAAGCCCACGCGCTTCTCGCGTCCCCCCACCCCAATAGGGATAGACGGTGCCGCCGAAATACAGGTTCAGCACGCTCGCCACGGCGCGCCCTTCATGCCGCACCGTCAGGATATCGGCATCCAATTCCTCCAGCACGGCCGCGAACAAGGCGCGCGGAAACACCGGCGTCCCAAGATTGCGGACCGACTCGCCGTAAACGCGCGCATGCGCCGCCCGGTCGCGCGCACCGCTCCCGGTCTCGACGCCCAGGTCCAGTGCCAGCGCCTTGCGCAGTTCGGCGCGCTGCTTGCGCGGCACCGCCTTCAACTCCGCCTCGTCATCCGCTGCCAGCGGCCGCACGAAGCCCAGATAGCTGCTCTCGTTCACCAACCAGCCGTCGGGCACCGGCCCGCCGCGCAACTCGACGCTACCGATGCCGGCGGCACGCGCCATATCCCATGCTGCTGCCGCCAGCGCGTCGCATCCCTCGCCCAGCACGCCGCCATCCACGCCAAAGCCGGCAGACACCAACGCCGCACCGAACAGGGGTGATCGCATCGCCGTCAACGGCAGCACACCCACTGGCATGCCGCCCCGTTCCGCCACCAGATAGCGCGCCTTCTGCCCCGTCCCCCGCTCCACCGCACGCGACCATCCGGTCAGGTGAAAGGGCGTGGCACCCGGCGTCTCGCGAACGAACGCATCGATCCGCGCCGCCTCTCCGGGCGTGCGCAGGTCCGCCACGCGGATTTGGGTCATGACAGCGCCCGTGCCTCCTGCGCCACCACCGCGTCCATCCGGCCCCAGTTGTGACGCGTCGCCAGCCGGCGCAGCTTGCCCGCCATCGCGCCCAGGCGGGAGTAATGCCGCACCCGCGATTTCAGCGGCGCGTTCGCCACGCGCGGCTGGCCGGGATCGATCTCCCAGGGGTGAAAGTAGAACACCGCACCATGCGCATCGGCGTTTACTTGCCGCACCGCGAAGTCCATCAACTGCCCGGGCAACAGGCGGAAGAAGCCACCCCCCGTCGCCCAGCGTCGCCCGGCGATCTCGGCCACCGTCACCGGCACCTCGATCAGCGCGCTGTCCGCCAGCGGACGATGCGCGTAGCGTGGTGCCTCGCGCCAGCCATAATGGTCATGTGCCAGCGGCGCCACGCTGGAGGAATAGGCATAGCCGGCCTCCGCCAGCACCGGGTGCGCCCAGGGCGTGCGCGCATCGATCGAGAAGCTCGGTGCGCGATACCCCGTCACCGCCTGTCCCGACGCATCCTCGAGCGCGGCCCGCGCACGCGCCAGGTCCGCGCGGAACGCGTTCGCATCCATGGTGAAGACGCGGGCATGATCCCAGCCATGGCTCGCCATTTCGTGCCCGGCATCGACGATGCGACGGATCAGCCGGGGGTGGCGATGCGCCACCCATCCCAGCGTGAAAAAGGTCGCGCGCGTTCCCGTCTCGGCGAACAGGTCCAGCACCGCACCCGTATTGGCCTCCACCCGGGCATCCAGCCGATCCCAGTCCGCCTTGTCGATCACCCGCTCGAACGCGCCGACCTGGAACCATTCTTCCACGTCAACCGACATGCCGTTCAGCGGCTTAGGCGGCATGGTCCCACGCGCTCGGCCGGTGCAGGGGCGACAGGTCGGGCTGTTCGCGATCGGATTCCACCCAGTCGACCAGCAGCGTCAGGATCCGGCGCAGCGCCGCCTCCTGCTGCTCGACCCGCGTTTCCAGCGCCGCCACCCTGGCGCGTAATCCTTCGTCGGCTACCGTAACAGGCGGCGGTGCCACGATCGCGGGTGCTTCCTCGACCACGACCCGAACCGGGTCGGCCAGCGGCGCCGCAACCTCGGTCGGCATCGGCAGGTCGGCGGCCATGTCCTCGGCCACCGCCTCCACCACGGCGGCATCGATCAGCGTCAGGTCCAGCACCGCCGCCTGCAGCATCACTCGACCGGCCAGCAGGTTCAGCCGCCGCGGCACGCCGCCCGACACGCGGAACAGCGCGGCGAACGCGTCGTCGGCGAAGTCCGGCCGTCCCTGCCACCCCACGATCGACAGGCGATGCGCGATATAGTCGGCGACCTCATGCTCCTCCATCGGGTCGAGGTGATGGATCGCGATGATCCGCTGGCGCAGTTGCTCCAGCCGTTCCGACCCGTGCAGCCGTTCGCGAAACTCGGGCTGGCCGAGCAGCACGATCTGGAGCAGCGCATGCCCGCCCGCCTGGAAGTTGGACAGCATGCGCAGTTCCTCCAGCGCATCCACCGGCAGCCCTTGCGCCTCGTCCACGATCAGCAGCGTGCGCCGCCCAGTGCGCGCCACCGCGTGCAGCCCCCGCTCGATCGCGGTCAGCAACTGCGCCTTCTCCAGCCCGGCCGGATCCACCTCCAGTTGCGTCGCGATCGTGCGCAGCAGGTCGCGGGCGTCGATCGCGGTCGACACGATCGTCACGGCGTGCAGCCGCCGCGGATCGATCGTCTCCAGCAGATGGCCAACCAAAGTCGTCTTGCCCGCGCCGATATCGCCGGTGATGACGATAAAGCCCTCGCCCTGCGCCAGCCCGTAACCCAGATAGGACATCGCCTTGCGATGCGTCGCCGTCTCGTACCAGAAGCGCGCGTCGGGGGTCAGTTGGAACGGCCGTCCGGTCAGCCCGTAATGCGTGTCGTACATCGTCTGCCTTTCCGGCCGGTCAAAAATAATATCGGGCGGCGATAAGCGCCTGTGCCGACAAGGCGCTGTCGAGGTCGCCCACCTGAAAGTGGTACAGCCCGACGCTGGCCGTCGTGCCCAGCCGTCCGAAATTGCGGTAATAGCTGGCGGTCGCCCCCACAGAGACGACATCGTCCGCCCCCGCAAGCTCGCTGCTGTAATGATTGACGAAGGCGTTCAGGTCCACACCCGACACCGCGTTCAACTGGCGCGCGTAGAAGAGTTGCCCGTACCAGCTTTCATCCTCCAGCCCGTACAACACCACGCCCGCCGGCACGCTCGGCGCGAACAGCCGCCGGTTGGCATAGCCCGCGCCCGCCCCCCAGGACGCCAGTCCCCGCTGTACCGTGACGATCCCGTCCACGCCGCGCGCGCGGTAGCTGGCGGTCTGTACCGACTGGAACACGTCGTTCAGGCACCCGCCCGGCGTCGTCCCGCTGTTCGAGAAGACGCAGCCATTGACGCCCTGCCCGAACACGTCGCGCGCGCCGATGAAGTTGGTCGGCAGGCTGGCCAGCCCGGTGCGAAGCTGCCGCCCGAAGGTCTGTACCCCGTCATACACGACCACCGCCACGCCCATGCTGCGCGACGCCTGATAACGAAGCGAGCCCGTATAGCTGATCGACCCGAACCGCTCGCCCACCCGCGCCTCCAGCGCGGTGCGGCGATTGGGGCGCCACATCACGCCCGCGTCATAATAGACGCCGTCGGTGCGGTAGGCGATACGCCGCGGGGAGCCGGGGTCGGTGACGAAGCGGCCATCCCCGTCCAGCACCGGCGCGCCACCCGCGTCACGCAGCGCATCGCGCTGGCTCGTCTCGATCCGCTCATACCCCACGCCGCCGACCAGCGCGACATAAGGAGAGATCGGCCAGAGCACGTCGCCGCGTCCGTACCAGCCCTCGTACCGCCCGGCCAATTGCCCCGCCGTTTCACGCTCATAGGCACCGCTGACCGTGAAGCCCGGCGTCGCCACGACCCCGGGCGCTACGCCCAGGCTGGCCGTCGCGATGTGGTTCCAGCTATCGTCAAAATAGTCCAGCCGCGGCAGCGTCGGGGAAATGCCCCCGATCGACGGCACCTCCACCTTGGTATAGCCCAGCCGGTAATTGGCGTTCACCGTCGCCACGCCGAGCTGCCCGGTATAGCTGGGGCCGACATAGGCCGAATAAAGCTGACTGGTATTGCCGACATTGCCGACCAGCACGCCCGGTGCGTCGCCGCGAATATCGGATCGCACCCGCGTCGCCAGCGCGCCGCCCTCCAGGCTCAGCCCGCGCGTCAGCGAGACGATCCCGCGCGCCAGCCCGGCATGCACGTCGCTGTCCGCCAGATCGCTGCCCCAGCCGATCCGCCGTTCGTAGCGATAGCTGGCCTGCCCCTGCGCGCGCGCGGTGGCGATCGATGCATCCACCCCGGCGGCAAGGGTAGTATAGGTCAGCACATCGCCCGAACGCAGGTCGGCGGCCAGCACCTGGCCCAGTTCGATATAGGGCTGCACCACGGTGCGCGACGATGCCGGCGTTCCGTCTGAAATCTGTGCCTGCGACGGCACCGATGCGGCACCGATGCCGCCCCCCGTCTGCGCGGCTGCTGGCACCGCCAGCACGATGCCGGCAAGGGCCGTGACAGCTCTCACCGTGCGCCCTCCTGTCCGTAATAGCTGCCGAAGCGCTGGCTGCCGGACACGAACGCCACCGAGTTCAGGACGAGCTGGATGTGCTCGCACCCATCCAGCAGGTTCACCGCCGCCGCCAGCTCCGTCTCCGGCGTCCGGTCCGCCCGCACGATCAGCATCACCTGCCCCACCAGCATCGCCAGTACCGAGGCGGGCGAGGCCGCCAGCGCGGGCGGCGAATCGAAGATGATCAGGCGCCGGGGATTGGCCTCCAGCAGCCGGCCCAGCACCGCGCGCGTCCGTGCCGAACCCAGGAGTTCGGTATCGCTGGCCGTCTTGGTGCCCGCCGACAGCACCGACAGATGCGGCACGTCCGTGCGCACCACCAGGCTTTCCACGTCGATCCGCGCATCGTCCAATGCGTCGAGCAGCCCCGGTCCCTCGGGCAGCCCCAGCCGCGCCAGCACGTCGGGCTTGGCGAAGTCGGCATCGACCAGCAACACCTCCGTATCGCGCTCCGCGGCGACCGACAGCGCCAGGTTGATCGCACAGAAAGTCTTGCCGTCGCGCGGCCGCGATGAACAGACCAGCACGCTGCGCGCCTTGTCGGTCTCGCCCGCTGCCAGCAACCGTTCGCGCGTCACGAACAATTGCCGCTTCACCAGCCGGAACTCCTCCGCCAGCGGCCCCACCGGCGCGCCGGGTACGATCATGCCGTTTTCCGCCAGCATCGCCCGGTCGATCGTTGCGACATCGCTGAACACCGGCGCATATTCGCTCGCCAGAAAGGCGCTGTCGGCGGCGCTCGCCCGGAACTCCTCGGGGATGTTGAGCAGTACCGGCCCGTCCTCGACCGGTGGTTCCGGCATCGCGACGGGAGCCACCGGCGCCGGTACGGGAGGTGCCACCGGTTCCGGCGCGGGGGGCGCAGCCAACGGCGAGCCTGCACGAACGTGCGCCGAGAAGTCATACACCTCGGCCGCCCGCTCCAGCAGCGAGGATGATCGGCGCGGTCTGGGGTTGCTCATCTGGGTCCTCACGCCGCCATTCCGCGCTGCAATACCTCAACGCCCAGCAGCAGCACATAGGCCACCCCCAGCGCCGCCGTCCCGCCGAGGAACAGTTTCAGCCGCTTTGCCCGCGCCTCGGCCTGGGCGCGCGTCACCACCTCGCCGATCGCACCGATGACGGGCATTCCGGTCGCCCGCTCCAGCGCGCCGACCGTGGTGAATGTCCCCCTCAGCTTCGCCAGCGCGAACGCCGCGGCGACCCCTGCGCCCAGCCCGGCCACGAAAACACCGCTCAGCAACAACATACGGTTCGGGGCCACCGGCTTGGACGCCAGGGTGGGCGGATCGATCAGGCTGAAGCGCACGCTGTCGGTCTGCGTCTGCGCCTGCCCACGCAGCGCGATCTGCTCGCGCTGGCGCAGCAACTGGTTATACTGGTCCTGCAGCACCTGATAATCGCGCTCGATCTGGCCCTGTTCGGCCGCAACTTCCGGATCACCCGCCAGCTTGGCGTTCAACTGGTCCAGATCGCCCTGCAACTGCGCCTTTCGCATCCTGAGGGCCGCGACCTGCGCCTGCTTGTCCGCCGCCATGGATTGCAGCGACAGATAAAGCGGATTGGGCGTGGCACCGCCCGCCGTTCCCACCGGCTCGGCGCGCGCCGCCGCGGTCGCAGCGGTCAACTGGCTCTTCAGCGCCACGACGTCCGGATGATTCTCGGTATAGCCGCGCGCCCGCGCATCGGCCAATTGCCCCTGGATCGCCGCCAGCCGCGCGCGTGCCGGGCCGCCGGTGGTGCCCCCCGGCCCCGCCACGGTCTGCGCGGTGGAGGCCATCTGCCCCTGTACCGCCGCCAGCCCGGATTGTGCCGCCGCCAGATCGCCGTCGACCTGCGCCATCTGCGCACGCGACGCACCGATCCGGTCGCTCACCGATCCGGTACCCGGCAAACCACCCAGATAGCGGTTCTGGAAATCGGCGCGCTTGGCCTCGGCATCCGCCAGTTGCCGCTGGCGCTGCGCCAATTGCTTGTCCAGAAACGCCAGACTCTGGCTCGTCGCGCTGCGATCCCCCGCCAGATTGGTTTCCACGAAGATGTCGATCAGCTTCTGCGTCACCTCGCGTGCCAGCTTGGGGCTGCTCATCGTCGTCGTGATCTGGAACAGATTGTCCTGCTGGCTGTCGATCTTGATCGACTGCGCCAGCGACGACACCCGGTCGGCCACATCGCGGTCGTTCGCCACGGTGTTCGCCAGATCGGTGCCGCGCACCACTTTCTGCAGGTTGACCGCCGAGATCAGCGTCTGGCGCACCTGATCCACCGTCTGCTGCGCCGCCTGTGGCGCCCCGTTCAGATCGGCGGGCAGGATCGACTGCATGTCGACCAGCACGCGCGCGCGCGATTCATACCGACTCGGTATCTGCGCCACGAACAGCCAGCCGAGCACGCACACGCCCCAGGCGACAGCCAGCGCCACCCAGCGCCGCGTCCACACCGCGTGCAGCGCCAGCCTCACTTCATCCAGGATGCCGTTCATGCGCGCATCCTCAGAACATCGACTCGGGGATGATGATCACGTCGCCCGGCTCCAGCCGGACATTGGCGGAGGAATTGCCGCGCTTCAGCAGATCGGCGATCTTCAGCGCATATTCCTTCTGCTTGCCCGTCGCGCGGTCGTACCGGACCAGCTTGGCCTTGTTGCCCGCCGCATATTGGCTGAGCCCGCCGACCGCGATCATCGCATCCAGCAGCGTCATGTTGGCGCGGTAGGGCAGCGATGCCGGTTTTTCGGTGGCGCCGACGATGCGCACCTGCTGGCTGAACGTGCCGGAAAAATTCTCCACGATCACCGACACGATCGGCTTCGAGATATATTCGGACAGCGCCTTGGTCATGTCGTCGGCCAGCATGGCCGGCGTCTTGCCGACCGCGGGCATGTCGTTGACCAGCGGCGTCGTGATCCGGCCATCGGGGCGCACCTGCACCTTGGCGGTCAGTTCGGGGTTGCGCCACACGAAGATGTTCAACTGGTCCAGCGGCCCGATGACATATTCCTCGCCCGGCTGCTCCTTGCTCGCCACATAGGACGCGGCGGGCAATTGCGCGGCCGGCGTCGTGGTGGTGGCGCACCCCGTCAGCACGGTGGCAGCGATGCCGGCGAGCAGACAGGAACGGGCAAATGGGCCGGTCATCGGGGCATCACTCCTCAGGACGCCATGTCCGGCGCCGTCGTCTTCACCCTCCGCTATGGGGTAACAGAGGTGAACATTGGGTTAGAGGCGGCGCGAAAGTCGTAAAAGCCGGCACCGTCACGATGCCAGCCGCTCCGCCGCCGCCGGGTGCCCCAGAAACGCCGCCGGGCTCGCGCTGGCACCATAGGCGCCCGCCAGGAAGATCGCGATCACGTCGCCTGCCCGCGCCGCCGGCAACGCCACCCGGTCGCCCAGCCGGTCCAGCGGCGTACAGAGCGGCCCGACCACCGACACCGTTTCATCCGGTGCTGCGCCCATCGCATGCGCCACCGCCAGCGGATAGTTGCGCCGCACCACCGTGCCGAAATTGCCGCTGGCAGCAAGCTGGTGGTTCAACCCGCCCGACAGGATCAGGAAGGTCTCGCCCCCGCTTTCTTTGCGATCGATCACCCGCGCCAGATACACACCCGCCTCCGCGACCAGCCAGCGGCCCAGTTCGATCGCGAACCGGCTTTGCGCCAGCACCGCGGCGCGCGCGGACAGGGAATCGGCCAGCGCCGCGCCCACCGCTTCCACATCCAGCGCCCGGTCGCCCGCGAAATAGGGTACGCCGAACCCGCCCCCCAGATTGACCAGCGGCGGCGCATGGCCCGCCTCGTCCGCCAGCCGCGCCGCCAGATCCAGCGTCGCGCCGTGCGTGTCGATGATCGCCTGCGCATCCAGCGCCTGGCTGCCGGCATAGATATGGAAACCGCGCCAGTCGGCGCCCGCTTCCACCAGCCGCCGCACCAGCGCCGGCACCCGCACCGCATCGATCCCGAACGGCGACGGCCGCCCGCCCATCCGCATCCCCGATCCGCGCAATTCGACATCCGGGTTGACCCGCACCGCCAGTCTCGGCGTCGGGCCGAGACGCTCGGCCATGGCAAGCGCGCGCTCCGCCTCCCCTTCCGACTCCACGTTCAGCGTGATCCCGGCCGCGATCGCCGCCTCCAGCTCGCCGTCCCGCTTGCCCGGCCCGGCGAAGCTCACCGGCAGGCCAAGCCCTGCAACCTTGGCCAGTTCTCCGGCGGAGGCCACATCGAACCCGTCGACCAGCGCCGCCATCGCGGCCAGCAGCGGCGGAAACGGATTGGCCTTGATCGCATAATGCAGGTCGATCCCGGCAAAGCACGCCCGGAACCGCGCCACCCGCGCCGCCACGATCGCGGGATCATAGACGAACACCGGCGCATCCCCCTCGATCCAGTCCGCCGCCGCGCGCCCGCCGATCGTCAGCGCGCCCCGCTGCCCGGCGAACTCCGCCGGGATCGGTCCCATCGGCTTCATGCCTGCATCTCCTGGCGCAGTCCCGCACGGTCCAGCTTGCCATTGGCGTTGCGCGGCAGCGCGTCCCGCCAGTCATAGCTGCGCGGCTGCATGAAGCTCGGCAGGTCGCGCTTCAGTCGCGCGCGCAGCAGCTCTTCCCGCGCCGGATCGCCGGCCAGCACGACATGGATCGCCTGTCCCAGCCGCGCATCGGCAATGCCCATCGCCACCGCTTCCCGCGCTTCTCCTCCGGCCAACACTGCCTCCTCGATCTCCTGCGGGCTGATCCGGTTGCCCGCCGACTTGATCATCTCGTCATCCCGCCCGACAAAGCGGAACAGTCCGTCCTCGCCTTCGACCACCGTATCTCCCGACCACACCGCCATGCCCCCCGAGGCGGCAAATTCCGGTGCTGGGCGAAAGCGTTGCGCGGTACGCTCGGCATCCTGCCAATAGCCTTGCGCCACCAGTGGCCCGGCATGGACCAGTTCGCCCGGCTCCCCTGCCCCGGCCCGCGTCCCGTCTCCCCGCACCGCCATCACCTCCGCAAACGGAATCGCCTGCCCGATCGCGTCCGGATGCGCATCGATCAGCTCGGGATCCAGATAGGTGGAGCGGAACGCCTCGGTCAGCCCGTACATCGCGTACAGATCGGCGGCCGGAAAGCGCGCCCGCAGATCGCGCACCAACCGCGGGGTCAGCGCGCCCCCCGAATTGGTCAGCCGCCGCAGCATCGCCGCGGTCTCCGCCGGCCACTCCGCCTCCAGCAACTGCACCCAGAGCGGCGGCACCCCGGCGAGCGTCGTCGCCGCCACCCGCGTCACCGCCTTCACCACATCGCGCGCCGTCAGATAATCCAGCGGCGCCACGCTCGCACCCGCCATCCAGCTCGACAGCAACTGGTTCTGCCCATAATCGAAACTCAGCGGCAACACGCCCAACACCCGGTCGGCAGGCGTCAGCTTCAGATACTGCGCAACAGACACCGCCCCCAGCCATAGATTGGCATGGCTCAGCATCACCCCCTTCGGACGCCCCGTCGACCCGCTCGTATAAAGAATGGCCGCCAGCGCACCCGGATCCGCATCGGATCGGCCAAGCGCCGGCCCGTCCAGCGCATCCTCCGCGACGATCGGCGTTGCGATCCCGTCCAACCCCGTGATCCGTGCGGTCTGCGTTACCAGCAGGCGTGCGCCGCTGTCGGTCAGGATATGCTCCACCTGCGCGCGGCGAAGCGCCGGATTGATCGGTACGTGCACCAGCCCGGCGCGCGGCACCGCCAGCGGCAGGAGGCACGCCATGCGGGTCTTGGGCAGCCAACTCGCCACCCGGTCGCCCGGGGCAAAGCCCTGTGCTGCCAGCCAGCCCGCGCAGCGCGCGACGGCATCCTCCAGCATGGCATAGTCCAGCACGCCCGCCCGCTCGATCAGCGCGGGGGCATCGGGGGCGCCGGCTAGGACATGGTCGATGGGTCGGGGGGTGGCATCCGGTACGATCATGGCACAGCCGCTATGCGCCAAGCCGTTGCCGAATTCACCCCCGCGCATTAACGGGCTGGCTGAACCATAAAGAGGCCACCATCCGTGATCCCCGAAGGCCGCCACGAAATCGAAGACACCGTCCGCGCCGTGCTGGCCGACGTGCTGGGACTAAGCCCGGACCGTGTCGCCGGTTTCACTGCCGACACGCCCCTGTTCGGTGCCCTGCCCGAACTCGACTCGATGGCCGTCGCCGGCGTGCTGACCGAGCTTGAGGATCGGCTGGGCGTGCTGATCGAGGATGACGAGGTGGACGGCGAGATGCTGGAAAGCTTCGGCAGCCTCGTCGCCTTCGCTGCGGGCAAGGCGCTCGTTTGATCGAGCGCTACACCTGGTCGGGTGGGACCGAGGCGATGCTCCGCTTCGGCCCCCCGACCGGTGTGGTAGTCACCGCCATCCTCCCGCTGCTCGAGGAAGCGAACCGCACCCGCGGCCTCGTGATCGCCACCTTGCGCGACTTGGGCCAACGCGGCATCGCCGGCGCCCTTCCCGATCTGCCGGGCACCGGCGAAAGCGCGCTGCCGACTGACGCAGTGCGCCTTGCCGACCTCCGCACCGCGCTCGCCGCCGCGGTTCGCACTTTCGGTCGCCCCGCCGTCACATTCGCGATCCGCAGCGGCGCGCTGCTCGATGCCGACGCACCTGTTGCCGCGCGTTGGCTGCTGGCGCCGCAGGGGGGCGACGATCTGCTGCGGGCATGGCGGCGATTGTCCGCCGGTGACATGGTGGCAGGAAACCAGGTCGCGCCCGAACTGCACGCCGCCCTGTCCGGCGCCGACCCCGTCGCGACCGACATACCAACCCGCGTCGTGCGTCTGGATACCGACCCTCGCCCCGCAGACAGGAAGCTGGCCGGCGCCCCGCCCTGGCACCGCGCGGAACCGGATACCGATCTGAAACTGGCCGCAACGCTGGCCGACGATATCGCGACATGGGTCGAGCGATGCGCCGCCTGATTGCCTTTGCGTGCCGGGGGGAGACCCTGCTCGGCACGCTGGACGCGGCGACGGGCACCACCGGCATCCTGATCGTCTCCGGCGGCAACGAACCCCGCATGGGTGCGCACCGCGGCATGGCGATGCTCGCGACCCGGCTCGCCGCGCAGGGGCACCCGGTCTTCCGCTACGACCGCCGCGGCGTCGGCGATTCGGAAGGCACGAACGGCGGATGGCGCTCCGCCGCACCCGATCTCGCCGCTGCCGCCGCAACATTCCGTGCCGAGGCCCCGCACCTCACCCGGTTGATCGCCTTCGGCAATTGCGACGCCGCCACCACCCTCGCGCTATACGGGCGTGCCGCCGGGATCGACCGCATCATACTGGCAAATCCGTGGCTGGGGCAGGACGGTGACGCGCTCCCCCCCGCCGCCGCGATCCGCAAACATTACGCGCAGCGCCTTGCCTCACCCGGTGCATGGTGGCGATTGGCACGCGGCGGCATCGACCTCACCCGGCTGCGCGCCGGGTTGGTCAAGCTGTGGCACTCCCCCACCCCGCCTTTGTCGGACACCGTGCTCGATGCCATCGCCGGGTGGGACGAGAACGCCTCCATCCTTCTTGCCGAAGGCGACGCCACGGCAATCGCCTTCCAGGCCGCGGCGCGCCACCGCCGCTTCACCACTCGCTGCGTGGCCACCGCCTCACACAGTTTCGCCGGCCACGCGCAAGCCGTGGACGCGGCGATCCTGGCGGCGCTGAATCAGAAGGTCGTGCTGACGCCCAGCGTGAAGATGCGACCCAGCCGGTAACGGTTGATATCGACCTGCGCCCCATTGTCGAAGGTCTGGAACTCGCGGTAGCCCGTACCCGTCAGGTTGCGCGCCTCGAACTTTACCTCGAACTGACCGCCCAGCAGATCGACACCCTGCCGCGCGACCACGTCGAGGCGGATGCCCGGACGCTCGATCAAGTCCGGCAGGCGCAGACCGCCGCCGCCCGATACCGGCCCGCGATTGGTCACGCGGTTGCTGGCATAGTTGAACAGCACCGTCAGCTGCGACAGGCTCTCCTTGTCCTCAAGGCCCAGTTGCAGGTTCACCAGATGATCCGACTGGCCGACCAGCGAGGCGCCGTCCTGGAACAGGATATTGGCCGGTCGAAGCACGGGATTGACGCCGGTCTGGAGCGGGCTGGCGATCAACTGGTCCGTCGCGTCGATCGACGACTTGGTAAAGGTATAGTTGGCGATCGCCACCAGGCGCCGCGTCGCCAGGAAGCCGATGTCCAGCCCGTCGAGCGGGATGTACTTCTGCAACTCGACCTCGCCGCCGTACAGCTTGGCGCGCGGCGCATTGGCGAAGCCGGTCTGCAGCACGTCCGCGCCGCCGGGGAAGAACGCCACCGCCTCGATCGGATCGTCGATCCGCTTGTAGAAGCCCGAGGCGCTGAACCGCTGGTCGCGCGCGAAATACCATTCGTAGCGCAACTCGCCGTTATAAAGCTGCGAGTCCTTCAGGAACGCGTTGCCGAAGAACAGGCGATCGCTCTCGAAATCCTGGTAAAGCTGCGGCGCCAGTTCGCGGAACTGCGGTCGGGCCAGCGTCTTGGACATGTGTCCGCGAAGCTGCATGTCCTCGGCGAAGTTCCAGGTGACGGTGACGGCAGGCAGCCAATAATCGTTCTTGATCTGGGTCGGCGCGGCATTCCCCGAGGGCATCACCCGCTCGTCGCCATTCTCGTAGCGAACACCGACCGTGGCACGCAGCCCGTCGGTGATCTCGCCCTCCACCTGCGCATAGGCGCCGTGAACGCGCAGGCTCGCGTCGTACGCAGCAGCGCCCTGCCCGGTCGAGGTGTTGCGCAGATAGATGCCCGCATTCTGGATGGTGAAGTCGGACAGCAGGTAATCGGGCCGCAACTGCGCGATCGCATCGGGCACCGGCCCGTTATTCGGTCCCGAATACTGGAAGGTGTACCGGCTGGAGGAGCGCGCGGTGTCGTTATAGGCATAGCCGACCGAGACCGCGAAGGGCCGGTCGAACGGCACGTTCCAGGTCAGGTTCGCCTGCCCCGACCACAAACGCTCGTCCAGTTCGCTGAACGCGATAGCGGCCGACTGCAACCCGCTCAGGTTGTTCGTATAGTCGCCGATCGCCTCGTTATATTGATAGGTAAAGCCGCGCTCGTAAGGGCTGTTGCGCTTGGTCTTGGCATAGGCGCCGCGGGCATCGAACGAGATATCGTTGAACTTGAACTCGCCCACCAGCTGCGTGTCGCGCAGCTCGCGCTCGAACCAGCTCGTATTCTGGTTGATGAATGGATCGATCCCACCGGGCAGCGTGCCGATATTGGCGGTCGTGCCCCGCGACAGGCGCCCCTGCTTCAGCGTGTCGTGAATATAGAGGTTGGTCAGCCGGATCTTGTGGTCGCCGAACTCGGCCCCCATGCCCAGCATGCCGTTCACGATCGCACGGTGATCGGTCAGCACAGTGCGGAAGTCGCGCAGCAGGCCACCGTCGATATCGTCGGAAAGCTGCTGGCGCGAATCGCGCGTCCGCCAGGTGTTCGACAGGCCGGCCGCCGCGATCACGCCCAGCCGGACATTGCCGATATCGGTCGAACTGCCGAAGCTGGCTTCGTACGAGAAGTTGGCGGGCAACTGGTTGTTCTGCTGAAGCAGCGTCGTCTGGGCATTGTTCAGCCCGATGATCTCGGACGATCCGGGCGAGGTGCCAGCGATGCCGGCGCGCTTGATGAAGCCCGGCGTGGTACGCGTGCCATCGTCGAACCCGGTCCAGTCCGCGTCACCGCCGGCATAGGTATAGCCCAGCTCGCTGGTCGTCACCGTATCCGCGCCCAGCGATCCGCCGATCTGGAAGAAGGTCTTGTCCGGCACCGCCTTGGTGGTCAGGTTGATGACGCCGCCACCGAACTCGGCCGGATAGTTCACCGAATAGCTTTTCTGCACCAGCGCCGAGGCGATGACGTTGGTCGGGAAGATGTCGAGCGGCACCACGCGGCGCAGCGGCTCGGGGCTGGGCAGCGGCGATCCGTTGAGCAGCGACGACGAGTAGCGATCGCCAAGCCCGCGCACATAGACGAAGCCGTTGCCGACCACCGACAGGCCGGTCACGCGGCTCAGCGCGCCGGCGATGTCGCCCTCGCCCGTTCGCTGGATGTCGGCGGTGGACAGGACGTTCAGCACCTCCGGCGTCGCGCGCACGACATTAGGGATGTTGCGGCCGACCACGACGATCTCATCCGACGTACCCGAGCCACCGGGGGTCGAGACGTCGACCTGTTCCTGCTGCTGCTCGGCGGCGGCTTGCGGATCCTGCTGTGTCGGCGTGCCGGCTTGCGGCGACACCACCTGGCCGGCCGGGGCCCCGCCACCGGCCGGCGCCGCTGTGCCGGTCTGCGCGACGGCGGCGGCCGGAAGCATGATGGTGCTCGCCAGCAGGATGGAAAGGTAGGATGACGTCATGATGGCCCCGAGCCTTGCAATAGCGGCTCGGGGGCAGCCCCCGCCGCCCCGAGCCTGGAGATAATGGTCCGCGGGCGGCCCCTGCCGCCCGCATGCATGGTCGCGCCGCTTAGCTCGGCAGGCTGGTGCAGGCGCCCGAGGTCGTGCCGAAATTGGCGCGGTTCGAATTGCACGTCCAACCACGGAACCAGGTGTCGTTCGGGCCGCTGACCGCGCCGACATAGCTGGTCTGGACCAGGAACGACGTGCCCGCCGGGTTCAGCGTCGATGCGTTGAACGCGGTCGCGGTCGCGGCCTGACCGGCGGGGTAGAAGCCGTTGGTCAGCAGGCCGGTGCCGCGCTCGACATTGTTGCCGCCCGCCGCGTTGAAGATCGCCGCCATCTCCGCCGTGGTGACGGTGACGTTGTTCTGCGTGGTTTCCGCGTAAGGATTCGCGCACCCGAACAGCACCGAGTTGAACACGGGCGGGCCATTGTCCTCCAGCGCCGTGTTGGCCGGACGGATGGTCGTCTTGCCCTGTGCATCCGCACCGGCGACGATGTTGAGGCACGCATTCGGGCCGACGACGATGCCGTTGACGAAGCGCGCATCGGCACCGCCGCGCAGGCGGATCGCGGCGTTGGTCGCGGTCGAGGTCTGGACGAAGGTGAAGTTCGACAGCGTGTAACGCTGACGCGGCAGCGCGTCCTCGTTGTTGTTCGAGTCGATCTCGGTCGCGTAATTGTCGGTCTGCGTGTTCACCGGCTTCTGGATCGCCAGCACGAACTGGATGAAGCCCTGCCAACCCACATCGGTATCCACCGCGTCGTCGTCGGTGCCGGTCATCACCAGGTAGCGCATGTTGGTGCGGCCACCGAACACCTCGATGCCGTCATCCGAGGAGTTGTGGACCTGAACGTGGTCGATCGTCGTGCCAGAGCCGGTGCCGCCCAGCGTCAGCCCCTGCAGCTCGTTGTTCGGGCTGATGATCGTGCCCGAATAGCGGATCTGGACATAGCGCACCGTACCCGAATTGTCGGTGGGCGTCGCGCCACCGTACAGCGCGGTGGAGGTGCCCTCCACGACGTTCTCGCAGTTCACCGAACCGCCGGCGACGGTGGCGTTGCAATTCGAGATTGGCGCACGGCCGGCCATGATGATGCCGCCCCACAAGCCCTGGCTTTCGTCGGTGACGCCGCCGGTCAGGTTCTGCTGCGCGGTGAAGATGATCGGCTGCGTCTCGGTGCCCTCGGCATTCAGGCGCGAGCCGCGGTTGACGACCAGGAAGTCGTTGTCGCCATTGGTGGTGTTGGCATAGACCAGCACGCCCGGCGCGATCGTCAGCGTGGCCGACGCACCGCCCGGCGCATTGCCCGCACCGCCGATATCGACGCCGACATCGACGCGACCGTTGATCTCATAGGCGACGCCGGCAACCTTCTGCAGCGACAGCGAACCCTCGATCCGGCTCGGCAGGCGGCAGCCGCGATAGCTGCCGACGATGCCGGCATCCGACGTGCCGGTGGGGCAGGATGCGGCGGGCGTGCCAGGCGCGGTCGGGG
>NZ_CAMLAC010000062.1 GCF_946477935.1 uncultured Sphingomonas sp.
AGATCGTGCAGCCCCTTTTCGGGCACCAGCCGCCCCACCGCCAGCAGGAACGGTCCGTCCAGCCCCAGCCGCTCCAGCACCAGCGCCGGGTCCGCATCGCGCGGCAGCTCGGGCGCGCCGTTGGGGATGTAATGGATGTCGTCGGCCCGTGCCGGGAACGTTTCGCGCAACTGCCGCGCCAGCGACGGCGACACCGCAATGATCCGGTGCGCAAAGGTCAGCGCCAGCCACTCGCCAAAGCGCAGCGCCGTCTTGGCGAGGACACCCCATTTGGCGCGGTGATAATCGGTGCCGTGATGCGTCACCACCACGCGCAGGCCCAGCAGTCGCGCCAGCGGCGCCATCAGCCCGGGCCCGATCGCGTGGATATGCACCAGGCTTGCCCCCCGCCGCCACGCCATGAAGACCGCGACCAGCGTGGCGAGGATCGCCTCCAGATGCTTCTGCCGCGGGCAGGGCACGCCCACCATCTCCACGCCTTTGAAGACGCTGCGCTTCTCGGGCAGATATCCGGCCCGCCCCAGAACGACCGACCGGTGCGCCGGCCACAGCGCCTTGATGCGCGGCAGCAGTTCCTCGCAATGGCTCTCCACCCCGCCCATGACGTGGGGAAAGCCACGCAGGCCCGTCACGCAGATCGTCGGTTCGGTGGCATCACCTTCATGCGCGCTCGCACGCTGCACCATGGTCAAACTCCTGCATCGGTTCCCGCCCCATCGCACCTGCCCCCCCCGGGGTTGAACTGGTCGTCGAAATGTTCGGGGATCAGGCGACGGCGGCCACCGGCGGCCTTTCCCAACGGTCGTAGATGTTCAGATACCAGTCGGCGAAGCGGGCGATGCCTTGCGCCAGCGACACCTTGGGGCTGTACCCGGTCAGCGCCGCGATCTGCGAGATGTCGGCATAGGTCGCGGTCACGTCGCCCGGCTGCATCGGCCGCATCTGCTTGATCGCCGGCACGCCCAGCGCGTTCTCCAGCGTGGCGATCATCTCCATCAGGCCGACCGGATTGCAGTCGCCGATGTTGAGCAGCCGGTTCTCACCGCGCGCCGCCGGGCGGTCCAGCACGCCCACCACCCCATCGACGATGTCGTCGATATAGGTGAAGTCGCGCGCCATCTTCCCCTCGCCGAACACCTCGATCGGCTCACCCGCCAGTATCTTCCGGGTAAAGCCGAAATAGGCCATGTCCGGCCGGCCCCAGGGGCCATAGACGGTGAAGAAGCGAAGCCCGCTCTGCGGAAAGCCGTAAAGCTTGGCGTAGGACTGGCTCATCAACTCGCACGACCGCTTGGTCGCGGCGTAGAGCGATACCGGCGCGGTGCACGGCTCGTCCTCGCGAAAGCCTTCGCCGCCGATCGGCCGGTCGCCGTAGACCGAGCTGGACGAGGCATAGACGAGATGCTCGAAGTCCGGCGCATGGCGCGCCGCCTCCAGGATCGCCAGATGCCCCTTCAGGTTGCTCTGCTCATAGGCGAACGGGTTTTCCAGGCTGTAGCGGACGCCCGCCTGCGCAGCGAGATGGACGATGCGGCGGATGCCGTATCGCGTCACCAGTGCCGACACCGTTTCCGGGTCGGACACGTCGCCGCGCACCATCTCGAACCCGGGGCGCCCCTCCAGCCTTGCGGCCCGCGCATCCTTCAGCGCGATCTCGTAGTAGCTGTTGAAATTGTCGAGGCCGATCACCGCCTCGCCACGGGCGAGCAGGCGTTCGCAGACCGCGTGGCCGACAAAGCCTGCCGCGCCCGTGACGAGGATGGGACTGGTCATGCCGCCGCCAGCGTCTCGTCGGCGTCCTGCGCCAGCTCGCTGTCGCTCGGTCGCCCGACGCTGTAGTAGCGGATGCCCAGCGCTTCCATCTGCTTGGGCGGATAGACGTTGCGCAGGTCGACCAGAACCGGCTCGGCCATCACGTCCTTCAGCCGCTTGAAGTCCAGCGCCCGGAACGCATCCCATTCGGTCACCAGCACCACCGCCGACGCGCCCTCGGCCACGTCATAGGCGGAGCGGCCATAGTCGACGCCGGTCAGCATCGTCGCCGCGGCCTCCATGCCCTCGGGATCATAGGCGCGCACCGTGGCGCCGGCATCCTGCAGCGCCTGGATGATCGACAGCGACGGCGCATCGCGCATGTCGTCGGTGTTGGGCTTGAAGGTCAGGCCCAGCACGCCGATCGTCTTGCCGCGCACGTCGCCGTCCAGCGCGTTCAGCACCTTGCGCGCCATCGCCCGCTTGCGGCGGTCGTTGATCGCCACCGTCGCCTCGATCAGGCGCACCGGCGACTCGTGATCCTGTGCGGTCTTCATCAGCGCCAGTGTATCCTTGGGGAAGCATGATCCGCCATAGCCAGGGCCGGCATGGAGAAACTTCGACCCGATCCGGTTGTCCAGCCCGATGCCGCGGCTGATGTCCTGCACGTCCGCGCCCACCTTTTCGCACAGGTCGGCGATCTCGTTGATGAAGGTGATCTTCATCGCCAGGAACGCGTTGGCGGCGTACTTGATCAACTCGCTGGTGCGGCGTCGCGTGAACAGCACCGGCGCCTTGTTCAGATAGAGCGGGCGATACACCTCCTCCATCGGCCCGCGGGCACGCTCGTCCTCGATGCCGATGACGATACGGTCGGGGCGCTTGAAGTCCTCGATCGCCGCGCCTTCGCGCAGGAATTCGGGGTTGGAGGCGACGGCGAACTCGGCGACCGGATTCACCTCGCGGATGATCCGCTCCACCTCGTCGCCGGTGCCGACCGGCACGGTCGACTTGGTGACAATCACGGTGAAGCCGTCCAGCGCACCGGCGATCTCGCGCGCCGCGGCATAGACATAGGACAGGTCGGCATGACCGTCGCCGCGCCGGCTGGGGGTGCCGACGCCGATGAACACCACATCGGCCTGTGCCACGGGACCAGCCAGTTCGGTGGTGAAGGACAGGCGCCCGGCCGCGACGTTCTTGGCCACCAGGTCTTCCAGACCGGGCTCGTAGATCGGGATGCCGCCCGCCTTCAGCTTCATGATCTTGGTGGCGTCCTTGTCGACGCACACGACGTCGTGGCCGAAATCGGCAAAACACGCGCCGGACACCAGGCCCACATAACCCGATCCGATCATCACGATCCGCATATCGTCTGCTCCCTCGTTCGGAGATGATATTCTCTGCTGCGCCTGCGAACAGTCGGCGCCCGAAACCGTACCGTCAACGTAGTAGCTTCGAGCCGAGTGAATCCGGCGGCGAAACGAAGTTTTTACTCAACTACTCAAGATGTTGGGAATGTATCCACACTATTGACCCCGGCGTCAGCAACAATCCGGCGGAGTAATCCTTGCGGGAAGCTGAACGTTGCGACGCAACATGGCAAGCTTGTGTCACGGCTCGTCCCGATCTTGCCTCGGTCGGCCGTTAAGGTACAAGACTCGTGAACTCTCGCCGGCGCCGCCCATGACATTCGCACAACGTGCTGCATTCCTTGCCGAATTGCCCGTGTCGCTGGCCACGCGGCAGGATCGGCTCGTTCGCGCCGCCAGGATGGTGGAAGGGCAGGCGGAGGCCTTGTGCCGCGCACTCGTCGCCGATGGCCGCCACCCCGACGTCACCGCCGCACGCCAGGCCGATGTCACGCCCGCCCTCGCCGCCCTGCGCGATGCGGCGCGCAAGGTCGGCGACTGGATCCGGCCTGCGCCTGCCGGCGGATGGCTGGGGCGGATGACCCGCGGT
Source organism: uncultured Sphingomonas sp. (assembly GCF_946477935.1). Taxonomy (GTDB): domain Bacteria; phylum Pseudomonadota; class Alphaproteobacteria; order Sphingomonadales; family Sphingomonadaceae; genus Sphingomonas. Next base: position 3,715 of record NZ_CAMLAC010000062.1, read on the forward strand.
GACGACTATATCGCCTGTCAGCCCCTGGGGGTGGTGGGCCTCGCCGCGTCGCACACGCTGCCGCTCAGCCGTACCATGGGGCTGCTTGCCGGCGCGTTGGCCGCGGGCAATCGCGTGGTGATCCGCTTCGATCCTGCCACGCCGCATCTCGCCGAACGGGTGGCGGCCGCCGTCGCAACCGCGTTCGATCCGGCCGAACTGACGATTGCCTCCTCGGACGACGCCTTTGCCGCGATGCGCTTCGACCGGCTGGTGATCAGCAGCCCGGCCACCGCCGATCATGATCGGGCCGACCATGACGGCGGCAACCATGAGGGGGCTGGGGCCGTCACCATCCACCGCTCCGGCAAGACGCCGGTGATCCTCGGCCGCTCCACCGATTTCGCGCGCGCGGCCGAGCGGATCGTCGCGGCCAAGCTGGTCCAGGCCGGTCGCGTGCCGCTCACCCCTGACTATCTGCTCGTCCCCGCCGAACAGGAGGAGATGGTCGGCAACTGGCTGTGCCGGGCCGCCGCGCGCCTGTTCCCGCGCATCGGGGACGAGGCGGGCGACACCCGGCTTACCCGGGAAGAATCCACCCGCATCGACGCGCTGCTGGCGGATGCCCGCGTCCGCGGTGGCACGGTGCTGACCATCCCCGCCCCGCGCGCCGGCCGTGCCCCGCTCCACATCGTCCGCCATGCCAGCGACGACATGGCGATCCTGCGTGAAGAGATTGCCGGCCCCATCCTGCCGCTGCGCAACTACGCCCCGATTGACGAGGCGATTGCCGAGACGCACACCCGCCAGCCGCTCGCCATCTGCTATTTCGGACGCGACGCCGCGGAGCGGCAGCAGGTACTGGCACGCACCATATCCTCGACGATCGCGATCAACGGCCCCGCCCTGCTCGGTCCCGCCCTGCCCGGCCCAGCCCTGCTAGACCGCGCCGTCTCAGCCGTCGGCCTGACGCTGGCCGGCGAGCATGGTGAGGCGGCCTTCCGCCAGATGAGCCAGACGCGCCGCGTCTGCCGTCCGCCGCTCCTGGATATCGCGCGCGCGCGCGTGGAACTTGGCATCCGGGGTCTGCCCGCCCTGCCCTGATCCTTCCACGACTCGGCGCAAGCCACTGGTATCGCGCGGCTATGCCATGCTCAGGGCACAATCATGCCCGATCCGGTCCTTCGCCGCAGCTCCGGCCCCCGCATCGTCGCGGACGGCGAACCCGTCTATATCGTCCGCTCCGGCCAGCGCTTTGTCGGCACGCGCGCCAGCGATGTCGGCAACGGCCTGTTCGTTTTCCGCGATCCCGTATCGAACGTCCGGATCGAGGATATCGCGGTCACCGGCGGCTACCGCGTCATTGAAAACGGCGCCGCCAGCCGCGACTCGCGCGCCGATTGCGTGGGGCTTCTCGTGCGGGGCGCCCGCGCCACCGGCCTGACGCGCAGTTTCGCCCGCATCCGTTATGGCAGCCATCACGGCGTGTTCGAGGATGTGCAGGCCAGCGGCACCCGCACCACCGGCGCGCATGATCTGCCCGTCGGTATCGCCTTCATGGGCGATGCGCATGATTTCCGGTTGGAACGCTGCACGATGCGCGGCTTTTGCTGGCAACGCGGCGAGAAGCGCTACTGGAACGGCGACGGCTTCTCCGCCGAGCGCGGCAATGCCCGGCTGATCTTCCGCAAATGCGCCGCCTGGGACAATAGCGACGGCGGCTTCGACCTGAAATCGACCGAAACCCTGCTCGACGACTGCGTCAGCGGGCGCAACGCCCGCAACTACCGGCTGTGGTCCAGCATCCATGCCACCCGGCTGACCAGTATCGAGCCGCGCAAGACCGGCGGCATCGGCGACACCGTCCACTTCATGCTGATGGGCGCCAAGTCCCCCGGCGCCGAACCTCCGGTGATTCGCATCGATCACCTCGTGGTGCGCAGCACGACGGGTTACCCCATTTTCGACGTGCATGACGGGCCGGTGCGCCTCGTCATCGGATCGCATGATATTCAGGTACCCAAAGGTACGCCGCTGGTCCGTCGTCAAGGCAAGGCGGGCGTCGCCGGTGGCATTCAATTTACCGGCGCACCGCCTCGCCTTTGATTTACCTCGCGAATATTCTTTCGACCGCGCTTTGCACACAGTTCAACGCCTGCATCTTGCTGCGATGCAGCGCAGCGGCGCAGCATGTCGGCGTCAGGCGAGGACATGGCAGGAAGTGCGGTTGCCCGGGCTGATCCCAAGCTGATCCCGGCCCAGGGCCCGCGCTGCCATTTCCCCGTTTACGACGCTGGTTTTTCCGCTCGTGTCCCCGCCTGCTCGGACACGGCGCATCATGAAGAGGGTGGAACATGCGAAAGCTACGCAAGGCGGTCTTCCCGATCGGCGGCATGGGAACGCGCTTCCTGCCCGCGACCAAATCCATGCCCAAGGAGATGCTGCCCGTCGTCGATCGGCCGCTGATCCAATATGCCGTGGACGAAGCCCGCGAAGCCGGAATCGAACAGTTCATCTTCGTCACCAGCCGCGGCAAGGGGATGATCGAGGATCATTTCGATCACGCCTTCGAGCTTGAGGAAACGATGAGCCGCCGCGGCAAGTCGCTTGGCGTGCTGGACGATACCCGCATCTCCCCCGGCGACATCACCGTCATCCGCCAGCAGGAACCGCTGGGTCTCGGCCATGCCGTCTGGTGCGCACGCCGTGTCGTCGGGGACGAGCCGTTCGCGGTGCTGCTTCCCGACGACCTGATGGTCGGTCGCCCCGGCTGCCTGAAGCAGATGGTCGAGGCGTATAACGAACGCGGCGGCAACCTGATCTGCACCGAGGAAGTGGCGCCCGCCGATACCGCCAAATACGGCATCGTCACGCCGGGCGAACGGTTCGGCGCGGTCACCGAGGTGAAGGGCCTGGTCGAAAAGCCCGCTCCCGCCGACGCCCCCTCCAATCTCGGCGTCATCGGCCGCTACATCCTCCAGCCCGAGGTGATGGACATCCTCGCCGGCCAGGAAGAGGGCGCCGGCGGCGAGATCCAGCTCACCGACGCGCTCGCCCGCCTGATCGGGCAACAGGCGTTTCACGGCGTCACCTTCCGCGGCACCCGCTACGATTGCGGCGACAAGGCCGGCTTCGTGACCGCGACGATCGCGCTCGCCCTACAGCGGCCGGATATCGCGCCTGCGGTGCGCGCCTTCATGGCGACGGCGGCGTAAGGCCCCATGGACGCGATGGTCCGCCGGCCCCAGGGTCCCCGCCACGACGCACCCGATCCGCAGGTGGATCGGGCTGCGCTGATCGACCTGCATCGCATCTTCGGCATCATCCGACGCCGCTGGATGGTGATCGCAGCCTCGGTACTGGCGGCCATCGTCCTTGCCACCATCGCCTATCTGACCGCAGAGCCGCGCTACATGGCCACCGCGCAGGTGGCGCTCGACCGCAGCCGCGAAAAGGTGATCAACGTCGATGCGATCACCCCCACGGTCGATCCTGATTCGGCGGCGGTGGATACCGAGGTGCAGATCCTGCGCTCGCCCGAACTCATCGGCCGCGTCGTCGACAAGCTGCATCTGGAGCGCGATCCCAATTTCAACAAGGCGCTGGAGGATCAGCCCGCGCCCCCCGCCGGCCAGCCCGACCTGATCGGCCGCCAGCGCGCGATCGGCACGATCCTCGGCAATCTTCTGGTGAAGCGTGACGGCCTCTCCTACGCGATCAGCGTCACTTTCGAGGGGGACGAGGCGGTGCAGACCGCCAAGGTGACGAACGCGATCATCGAGGAATATGTCGCCGGCCAGACCGGCGTGAAGACCGAGGCTACCGCCCGCGCCCGCACCTTCCTCGAACAGCGCCTCCAGCAACTGCGCGTCCAGGTGCTCGCCGCCGAACGGGCGGTCGCCAACTACCGCGCCTCGCACAACCTGTTCGCGCTCTCCAGCGCCAGCACGGTGACGCAGGAGGAGATGTCCAACCTCTCCACCCAGCTCGCCCAGGCACAGGCCGAGAATGCCGCGGCGCAGGCGCGCCTGTCCACCGCCCGCGCGCAACTCGCCCGCGGGCGCAGCGGCGAGGAACTGGGCGAGTCGCTCGATTCGCCCGTGGTCAGCGCGCTCCGCTCGCAGCGGGCCCAGGCCGCACGCGAGGTCGCGGCGCTGGAGAAGCGTTACGGCGCGCTCCATCCCGAACTCGTCCGCGCCCGCGGCGAACTCGCCTCCACCGACGAACAGATCAAGGCGGAGGTCGGCCGCGTCGTCGCCAACGTCTCGAACCAGGCGACGATCGCGGCGCAGCGTGCCGCCTCGCTCTCCGGCTCGATCGCCGCGGCGCGCGGTCGCCTCGCCGGCGACAACGAAGCCTCGGTCCGCTTGAACGAGCTGGAGCGTAACGCCGAATCCTCGCGCACGCTCTACCAGGCCTTCCTCGACCGCTATCGCCAGACGGTCGCGCAGGCGGGCCTCGAACGCTCCGACTCCTATGTCGTCAGCAAGGCACGCGTTCCCGGCGGCCCCAGCAGCCCCAAGGCGCTGATGTATGCCGCCATGGCGATCGTCGGCGGCCTCGGTGTCGCCGCCCTGCTCGTCCTCCTGCTGCAATTGCTGGAACGCGGGCTGGAGACCGGCGAAGCGGTGGAACAGGCGCTGGGCCTGCCCACGCTCGCCTCCATCCCCGATGCGCGCACGCTGCCCGCCTATCGCAAGGGCGGTCTGCCCGCGCCCCCGGCGGAATTGCTGCTCAAGCGCCCGCAATCGGTGTTCGCGGAGGCGTTCCGCACGCTGCGCACCTCGATCCAGTTCGCCCAGTCCGGCTCGCCGATGCGCGTCGTGGCGATCACCTCCTCGGTGCCGGGCGAGGGCAAGACGACCACCGCGATGGCGCTCGCCCGCGCCGCCGCCAGCGCCGGTTCGCGCGTCCTGCTGATCGACTGCGACGCCCGCCGCCGCGCCTTCAGCCGCCAGTTCGCCGAACAGGTCAAGGTCGGGCTGGACGAGGTGATCGACGGCAATGCGACGCTGGACGAGGCGATCATCAAGGATACGCTGACCAACGCCGACCTGCTGCCCCAGCGCTCCAACGCGGACGGGATCAGCCTGTCGGACACCACGCGCTTCGCCGACCTGCTGGAGTCCTTGCGCGAGCATTACGACCTGATCCTGCTCGATACGCCGCCGGTGCTCCCGGTGGACGAGGCGCGCGTGCTGGCCAGCATGGCGGACGGCGTCGTCTTCCTCGTCCGCTGGCGCAACACCCCCGCCAAGGCCGCCGGCATCGCGCTGCGCCAGTTGCACGACGTACAGGCCAACGTGCTGGGCGTCGCGATGACGCTGATCGACATGCGCGACCATGCCCGCTCCGGCTTCGGCGACGCCAGCTACTATCTGCGCGAATATAGCAGCTATTATGCGGGGTGAGGCCGCAGGGGAGAGGGGGGAGCGGTACAGGTGAACGCCACCCTCTCCAGCTACGGCCCCGCCTTCGGCCTCGGCGTCCTCATACCCGTCACGCTGCTGCTGATCGTCCCCCTGGTGATGGCGATCCGCAACACCGCCAGCGTGCCGGGCAAGTTCGTCATCATCGCGCTGTGGCTGCGCTACATCGCCGGCGCCTATCACATCTACATGTTCAAGCGGCTGGGCGCAGGGCTTTCCGGCAACGCGCTCTTGTCGATCGGCGTGACCGCGATCGGGCTGGCCTTCATCGTCCGCCCCGCCAATCTCGCCATCCGGCAATTACTGCCCATCTATCTCCTCATCGCGATCGCGATGGTCAGTGCGGTGCTCAACCACGATCCCGCCGGCGGCATCAACACCGCGGTCAAATACGCCTATCTGATCGTCATCGCGGTTGCCGTGTTCCAGGCGCTGCGCCTCGATCCGGAAGGCAGGTTCATCGGCTGGGCGCTGGTCGCCTTCCTGCCGCTGCTCGCCTTCCAGGCATTGTCCGTGGCGCTGCATCTGCCCAAGGGGTCGGAGACCGGCGACGGTCTCGTCTGGATCGGCGGCTATAATCACGAGGGCGCCTTTTCGGTCGCACTGGTGGCGGGCTTCACCGTCGGCTGCTTCGCCCGCTCGGTCCCCCCCGCCATCCGCATCGCCTTCCTGTTCGTCACGCTGATCGGCATCCAGCTCGCCGGCTACCGCACCTCGATCCTCGCCCTCGCCCCGCTCGCCGCCGCCACCTTCTTCATGGGGATGACGGTCAGCGTCCGGCGCGAACAGCGCGCCTTCATGGCGACCAGCGCACTCGTCGGTGGTACCGTCGTCCTGTCCCTCGCCGCCATCCTCTACGCCGACAAGTTCGCCGACCTCGTCACCTTCCTCGCCCACCCCGGCCAACTCATCAAACCCCCCCGCGAATTCGACTATGCCGACCGCCAGGTCATGTCGGCCCGCCCCCTGATCTGGAGCAGCTATCTGTACGCGTGGAAGGAGGGCGGCGCGGTCCAGACGCTTGTCGGCTTCGGCCCGGAAAGCTGGGAAGGGCTGTTCAAGGTCTATCCGCACAACACGCTGGTCGGCACGCTCTACGAACTCGGCCTGTTCGGGGTCGCCGCGATGGTGCTGCTGTGGATCGTCATGGCCGCTGCCGCCTTTCGCGCCGCGGGCGAGCGCATCAAGCTGATCGCCGCGCATTTCGCCTTCTTCCTGCTCAACATGGCGACCATGCCCTTCTGGCAGGTGGAGGGGCTGGGGCTTTATGGCTTCCTGTGCGGCTACACGATCTTCCAGGCCCGCGCCGCCGCCACACGCCCGCGGTGGAAGCGTCCGCTACGCCCGTCGTACAAACCCGCAATGGGTGCGTCTCCCGCCCGATAGAACCGAAACAAACCGTTCTATTATCTTGGATTTCACCTCTTGGCCGTAGCGATGCGGGCAGGAGGAACCATGTCCGAGCCGATCACCAGCTTTCCGGAAAAACTTGCCGCCTTCGGGTACACACCGGGCAGCTACCGCGCCTTTCCGGCCGTTCGCAAGATGGTCGCGCGCCACGCCCCCGCCGCGCTGCGCCGCCTGTACGACCACATTCGCGCGACACCCAAAGCCGCTGCCTTTTTCGGCTCGCCTGCGGTGATGGACCATGCCCGCGACAAGCAGCTCGATCACTGGCTCACCCTCTTCTCCGGCCCGCTGGACGATCATTACCGCATCCGCGCCGAACGCATCGGCAGCGTCCACGCCCGCATCGGCCTGTCCCCCACCTGGTACATCAGCGGCTACGCCCGCATCCTGGAGGACATGCTGCCCAAAATCCTGCGTCGCGGCATGCTCAACCCCCTCGCCGCGTCGCGCGCCGCGACCACGCTGGTCAAGGCGTCGCTGCTCGATATGGATGTCGCCCTGTCAGCCTATTTCCAGGCCGAGGAAGCACGCCGGGAGGCGGTGATCGCGCAGGTCGGCCGCGTGCTGGAACGACTGGCGAGTGGCGATTTCACCGCCACGCTGGATGATCTTCCGCCCGGCTACGAAGCGCTGGCCGCCGATTTCGAATCGATGCGCACGCGCTTTTCCGCAACGCTTGGCCAAGTGGCGGACGCGGCGACGCGCATCAACACCGGGTCTTCCGGGGTCAGCGGCGCATCGGACATGCTGTCCCAGCGTACCGAGCAGCAGGCCGCCAGCCTGGAGGAAACGGCCGCGGCGATGGACCAGATCACCAGCACCGTCCGCCGCACCGCCGACGATGCCGCGCGTGCCAATGATGCGGTCGGCCACGCCCGTGGCGAGGCGCAGACCAGCGGGACCATCGTACGCGAGGCAATGGCCGCGATGGACGGCATTGCCCGTGCCTCGGCCGAAATCGTCGACATCATCGCGGTGATCGACGGCATCGCCTTCCAGACCAACCTGCTCGCACTCAACGCCGGGGTCGAGGCGGCGCGCGCCGGGGACGCCGGCAAGGGGTTCGCGGTCGTGGCGTCGGAGGTCCGCGCGCTGGCACAACGCTCGGCCGATGCCGCCAAGGACGTGAAGGCGCGGATCACCGGCGCCTCGGCACAGGTCCGCGTCGGCGTCGACCGGGTTAACAGCACCGGCGAGGCGCTGGAACGCATCATCGCGCATATCGCCGATGTCGACGCGCTGGTCGCCCAGATCACCGAGGCGGCAGGCCAGCAGGCGCAAGGGCTGGCACAGGTGAACACCGCGGTAGCCGAGATGGACGGCGTGACCCAGCAGAACGCCGCCATGGTCGAACACGCCGCCGCCGCCGCCCGCGACCTCGCCGCAGAGGCCGATGCACTGGCCCGCGAAGTCGCCCGCTTCCAGCTCGAACAAACCCCTGCTCCGCCCGTCGCAAGGCGTGCCGAGCCGATCAGGCTGGTCGCGACGCGTTAAAGTCAGATGACATGAGGTTGAACCATTGATCCGTTCGTCTCGAGTAGCCGTCGAGTAGCGGCGAAGCGGCGTATCGAGATGAACAGGTGAACATGCTCCCAGCATGTTCACCTGTTCATCGTATCGAGGGACCCCCGCCCCAAACGGGCACCTCTCGATACAGGCTCTCGGCAAGCTCGATCCTTACTCGAGGCGAACGGACGGGATGGAAATCGGTCAGGTTGAGGCATCGCGCATCATATCTGACCCGCCGCCTCCGTTCGTGCGGAGCCCTTCGACCAGCTGGCAAGCCAGCCGCTCAGGATAAACGTCAGCACTTCGTGCTGTAGTCGAAGCACAGCACGCGGCGCTTGGCCCCTTCGACTGCCTGCCAAGGCAGGCGCTCAGCAACAGGCTTCGACTTCGCTCAGGCCGAACGGATGGGTGGTGCAGGTTTAACGCACGATGATCTAGGCCGGGCGAATGACGGATCAGATCCTGTCATCTCGCGCTCGCGCTCTGCATTGGCATCGGAGCACGTGCATCAATCATCACATCAGCGGGCGGCACCAGGCCCCACCCCCCAACGAAAATGGGGAGCCCCGAAGGACTCCCCATCGACCGCGCGGCGGCTCAGCGTCTTGGAAGCGGGAGGCCCGCCGCGCGGGAACAGCTCAGTTGCTGTCCGAATCGTCGTCGCTGTCAGCCACGATCACGATGCCGGCAACGACCGCAGCAGCGGCGAGCACGGCAACGATCACGCCGCCACCGGCGAGTTCGTTCTTCTTGGCCGACGGAGCAGCGGCGCGAGCCGACTTGGCAACCGACAGGCTGGCGGCCGAGTTGGCCGGAGCAGCTGCAACCGGAGCCGCGACGAGCACGGTTGCGGCAGCAGCGGTAAGGAACTTACCGATCATGATTAGAACTCCCAAAATGCGAGTGCCGCTCATGACCTAAATCAAGTAAGAAGTCCAGCCCTTTTACTGTCGCGAACGTCACGAACGCTTGCGCCAGACGGCTTCCAGCCACATCAGCATGCTGCCGACCGACACCAATGTCACCGCCATGATCGTTTCCTGCACGCCCATGACGCCTCCTCGAACAATCCCCTATGTTGCACCGCAGCATAGGGCCATTCAAGTAGCGCCCGTCAGAATAAGTGCAGTGCGAAGCTTCCAATGGGTCAGACCATGAAGCCGCCACCCGCATGATAATCACTCGCATTAGCCTTGCATTGCACCATGCCTCCGCTTAGGCAGACGGCGTGGATCAGGTTCGTCTTTCCCCTTCCCGCGCGCCCCGGCCAGCCAAGCGCAAATGGCGCGGCTGGTGGCTGAAACAGCTTCATACCTGGCACTGGGTCAGCGCCGCGATTTCGCTGGTCGCGATGTTGCTGTTCGCGGTCACCGGCATCACGCTCAACCATGCTGCCTCGATCGCCGCGACGCCGGTGGTCACCAACCGCAACGCCCCGCTGCCGCCGCTGATCGTGCAGGCGCTCGCCGCCCCGCCGGCAAGCCCGGACGCGCCGCTGCCGCCAAGGGTCGCCGCCGCCGCCAAGCGCGCGGTCGGCCTCGATCCCACGGGCCGCGCGGCCGAATGGTCGGATGCGGAGGTCTATGTCGCGCTTCCCCGCCCCGGCGGCGATGCATGGCTGTCGATCGACCGCGCCAGCGGCCGGATCACCGCGGAAATCACCGATCGCGGCTGGATCTCCTACCTCAACGACTTGCACAAGGGGCGCAATTCCGGCGCTGCCTGGTTCTGGTTCATCGATGTCTTTGCCGGTGCCTGCATCCTGTTCACGCTGACCGGGCTGCTGCTGCTTCAGCTTCACGCCCGCCACCGGCCATCCACCTGGCCGCTGGTCGCTGCCGGACTGGTGCTGCCCGCGCTTCTCGCCATGCTGTTCATTCACTGAGGGGGTTTATTCCATGCGTCCATCGCCGCTTCTGCTCGGCATCGGCATGGTCGCCGCGCCGGCCACCGCCGGTACGGTCACCGTCACCATCCCGCGCCTGAACGTCGCCGAATATCACAAGCCCTATGTCGCGATCTGGCTGGAGCCGACCGCCGGCGGCCCCGCGCGCACGGTGGCGGTGTGGTATGACGTGAAGAAGGGCGGCAACGAGCCCGGCACCAAATGGCTGGCCGACCTGCGCTCCTGGTGGCGGAAAGGCGGGCGCAGCATGGCGATGCCCGCAAACGGCGTCAGCGGCGCCACCCGCGCCCCCGGCCAGTATCGCATCCCGCTGCCCGCCGATCTGAAGCCCGGCCAATATGTCCTGAACGTCGAGGCCGCGCGCGAGACCGGCGGCCGCGAACTGGTCAGCATCCCCGTCACCGTGCCGAACGGCACCGCGCAGAAAAGCGGCTCGGCCGAACTCGGCGCCGTCACCCTCTCCGCCCGCTAAAGGAGTTCTCCATGAAGCGCTTCCTGCTTGTCGCCACCGCGCTCCTCTCCATTCCCGCCGCCGTGTCCGCGCATCGGGGCTGGCTGCTCCCGTCGGGCACGATCTTTTCGGGCACCGATAGCTGGGTGACGGTCGATGCCGCGGTGTCGAACGACCTGTTCTTCTTCGATCACCAGCCGATGCGGCTTGATGGGGTCAAGGTCTGGCAGCCGGACGGCACCCCCGGACAGCTCCAGAACGGCGCCACCGGCCGCTATCGCTCGGTCTTCGACGTGAAGCTGGACAAGCCCGGCACCTGGAAGATCGGCAGCGAGAACAGCGCGGTCATGGGCAGCTTCAAGGTGAATGGCGAGGAAAAGCGCATCGGCCGTCGCGGCCCGCCCCGCCCCGACGCGCCGCCGCCACTGACCGTCGCCGACATTCCGGCGAACGCGACGGACGTGAAGGTGACGGAGATGGCCAATCGCAACGAGATCTTCGTCACCGCCGGCGCGCCCACCACGACCGTGTTCAAGCCGACCAACAAGGGCTTGGAGCTTGCCCCCGTCACCCACCCAGACGAGCTGGTCGCGGGCGAGCCGGCCAGGTTCCGCTTCCTGGTCGATGGCAAGCCCGCCGCGAACCTGAAGGTCACCGTCATTCCCGGCGGCAAGCGGTATCGCGATTCCGAAAACGCGATGGAGCTGACCACCGATGGCCAAGGCTTGCTGACCGTTACCTGGCCGACCGCGGGGATGTACTGGCTGAACGCCACCGCGACCGACAGCAACACCACGACGCCCCGCGCCACCGAGCGGCGACTGGGCTACACCACCACGCTGGAAGTGATGGCACCGTAAGGTGCGGCAAGGGAGAGGGCGAAGGCCGACATGCGCATAGCCCTCCCGACCCATATCGATCCCGCCGCCTTCGCCACGCGTGACGCATCCGCCCCGATCGTCACGCTGGAGGGGGCGACCATGGGCACCCGCTGGCGCGTCCTCTACGCCGCTCATGCCGATCCCGCCCCCATCGCCGCCGCGATCACGCAGACGCTCGCCCGCATCGTCGCGGAGATGAGCCATTGGGACGCGGACTCCCTCCTCAGCCGCTTCAACCGCGCGCGCGCCGGCCACTGGTTCGGCCTTCCCCCCGACTTCGCCCATGTCATCGCCGCCGCCCTGCGCATCGCCGCGGCCAGCGACGGCGCCTTCGACCCTGCCATCGGCCACCTCGTCAACGCCCATGGCCACGGCCCCACCCGCCTCTCCGGCAGCCGCAACGGCTGGCATCACCTCGCCTGGGACGCCGCCGCCCGCCGCCTCCGCCAGCCCGGCGGCCTCGCGCTCGACCTCTCCGGCATCGCCAAGGGCCATGCCGTCGACGCCGTCTCGCACGCCTTGCGCCGCGCGGGGCTCGCCCATGCCCTTATCGACATCGGCGGCGAACTCGCCGGCACCGGCATCCGCCCCGACGGCGAACCCTGGTGGGTCGATCTCGAAAACCCGCCCGGCGCCCCCCTCGTCCCCTTGCGCATCGCACTCCACGGACTGGCGGTCGCCACCTCGGGCACCTACATCCGGGGCGACCATAATCTCGACCCCCGCACCGGCCGCCCGGCCGCACACGGCGTCGTCGCCGCCAGCGTCATCCACCAAAGCGCGATGGAGGCAGATGCCCTCGCCACCGCGCTGACCGTTCTGGGCCATGATGCGGGCGCCGCCTTCGCCATCCGCCACGCGCTCGCCGCCCGGCTGGTGCTGCGGCGGCACGGGACATGGGACGAATGGCTGAGCCCCGCGTTGCTCGCGATGCTCGAACCGCAGGAACAGGAGACGTTCGCATGACCCGCTACACCCGCACCGAAGAGGCGATCGCCCGGCTGACCCCGGAAGAATTCTACGTCACCCAGCAGAGCGGCACCGAACGCCCTGGCACCGGCGCGCTGCTGAACAACAAGAAGCCCGGCATCTATGTCGATGTCGTCTCGGGCGAACCGCTCTTCGCCTCGTCGGACAAGTATGAATCCGGCTGCGGCTGGCCCAGCTTCACCAAGCCGATCGAGCCTGCGCACGTCACCGAACTGCACGATCGCAGCCACGGCATGGTCCGCACCGAAGTCCGCTCGGCACACGGCGACAGCCATCTCGGCCATGTCTTCCCCGACGGCCCGCGCGACCGGGGCGGCCTGCGCTATTGCATCAACTCCGCCGCCCTGCGCTTCGTGCCCCGCGAGGAGATGGAGGCCGAAGGCTACGGCGACTATCTGGGTCAGGTCGAGGACATAGGCTGATCCCCCTTCGCCATGGACAAGCTTCCCCCACCCGTGCAGGCTGCGCACGGGTGGAGAAAATTGGGAGCCAAGTCGATGATCGGAGAGGATTTTAATCGGCGCACCGCGCTCAACCTGATGGGCCTTGGTCTCGCCGGCGCGGCATCCGGCGCCTTGGCCCAGGCGCCCGGACGCAAGCTCGGTTACGCGATCGTCGGGCTCGGCGGCTATGCCACGCGCCAGATCATGCCGCAGTTCAAGAATTGCCGATCCTCGCGCCTCGTCGCGCTGGTCAGCGGGACGCCCGAAAAGCTCACCCGCTACGGCGACGAATACGGCATCCCCAAGACGCATCGCTACAGCTACGCGAACTACGACCGCATCCGCGACAATCCCGATATCGACATCGTCTATGTCGTGCTGCCCAACAACATGCACGCCGAATACTCGATCCGCGCCAGCCAGGCGGGCAAGCACGTCATGTGTGAAAAGCCGATGGCGGTCAGCGCCGCCGAATGCGAAGCGATGATCGCCGCGGCCAAGCGCGCCAACCGCAAGCTGATGATCGGCTACCGCTCCCGCTTCGAACCGCACAATGTCCTCGCGATCCAACTGGCCAAACAGGCGCATGTCGGCCGCACCCGCATCGTCACCGCCGAGCACGGCTTCAACGCCCAGCCGAACCAGTGGCGGCTCGACAAGGCGCTGGCCGGCGGCGGATCGCTAATGGATATCGGCATCTACAGCCTGAACGCCGCCCGCTACCTGACCGGCGAGGAACCCGTCTCGGTCACCGCGGTCGAGTCCACCGACAAAAACGATCCGCGCTTCCGCACCGTGGAGGATCAGATCAACTTCATGCTGCGCTTCCCCTCCGGCGCGATCGCCGATTGCGTGTCCAGCTACAGCTCCAACCATAATCGCTACCGCGTCGTCGGCACCGATGGCTGGATCGACCTGGAGCCGGCCACCTCCTACGAGGGGCAGCGGATGCGCATCCGCAAGGACGGCAAGGAAGCGGTTCGCGACGTGCCCCCCGGCCCCGTCAACCAGTTCGTCGGCCAGCTCGATCACCTGTCCGAATGCGCGCTGACCGGCCGCCAGCCGATCGTCGCCGGCGAGGAAGGCCTGGTCGATCTCCGCCTGATCGAAGCAATCTACCGCTCCGCCCGCGAAGGTCGCCAGATCAAGCTGGGGTGATTCCAGACGTTCCCTCTCCCCTCTGGGGAGAGGGCTTCATGAAACTGCCCCCGCTCCTAACTC
>NZ_CAMLAC010000063.1 GCF_946477935.1 uncultured Sphingomonas sp.
GAGCCGCGGGTTGGGCGTGTCGACGAACCCGCCCCCGCCCACCAGCACCGCATCGCCCGCGGCCGCGCGCACCTCGGCCAGCGTCACGCCGGCCGCGCGCAGGCGGTCGGGATCGACCAGCACCTGAAGCTGCCGGTCGCGCTGTCCCCAGACCGCCACGTTGGCGACGCCCGGAACGGCCATCAACCGCGGCCGGATCGTCCAGCGCACCAGCTCGGACAATTGCATCTGGTCGAGCTTGGTCGAGGACAACCCGACCTTCATCGCCCGGCTCGTCGAGGACAGCGGCGGCATCAGCACGGGCTGACGCGCCGCGAGCGGCAGCCGCGGCTGCACCTGCGCGATCCGCTCGCCCACCATCTGGCGGGCGCGGATCACGTCGGACCCGCGCTCGAACAGGATCTGCACCGACGACAGGCCCAGCACCGACTTCGAGCGCAGCGTCATCAGCCCGGGGACGCCGTTGACCGCCGTCTCGATCGGCACCGTCACCAGGCTCTCGACCTCCTCGGTCGACAGCCCCGGCGCCTCGGTCTGGATTTCCACCATCGGCGGGGCGAACTCGGGAAACACGTCGAGCGGCACGTCGCGCCCGGCGCGGACGCCGAACACGACCAGCAAGGCGGCGAGCGCGAGGACGAGGACGCGCTGCGCCAGCGCGAAACGGACGAGCCGGCTCAGCATCAGTGCGCCGCCCCGAACTCCGTGCCGAACAGCTCGGCCGCGCCATCGGTGACGACCTGCGCGCCGGCCGTCAGCCCACGCGCCAGTAGCGCTCGTCCGCCGCTTTCCGAGGCCACCTCGACGCGCTGGCGGACGAATGTGTCGGGCGCGGTCCGCTGATAGACCCACTCGCCACCGTGGATATCGCGGAGGATCGCCGCGGACGGCACCGACAGTCCCTCGGTCTGCCCGGCGAGCGGCAAATCCACCGCGACACGTTGACCGACGCGGAAGGCGCGGTCGCGATTGTCGACGGCGTAATACAGGTCGACCGTGCCCGCGGCGGTGTTGGCCGAAGGTGGCGCCTGGACCGGGCGCGCGGCACGGGGAACGCCGCCATCGCCGAGCGTGCGCACCGTCGCGCTGTCCGAGCGGCGCACATCGCCCATGTCGCTGCCGAACACCGACGCGCGCACCCACAGGACAGGCTGCGAGCCGAGCGCGGCGACCGCCGGCCCGAGCAACCGTCGCTGCTGCCGGGCAGCGCCAAGCGCGGCCTGCGCCGCGGCCAGCGCCGCTGCGGCTTCATCGCGGGCGCGGACACTACCGGCTTCCTCGCGCACCAGGCTTTCCGCCCGGTCGAGCGCTATCCTCGCCAACCTCGCCTGCGCCGTGGCGCGCGCCAGTTCGGCGTCGGCCGCCGCCTGCTGGCTGCCGATCTGCTGGAGGTTGGTGGTCGAGTTGACCGGCACGCCGTTGGCGCTGATCGGCGGCACGACGATCTCGCCGGCGACCTCGCGCGTGGCGGCGGCCGTTCCTCCGCCCACCCGCACCAGCGCGATGCCGAGACGCTGCTGAGCCTGTGGCGTCAACGTCAGCTTCAGCAATTCGCTTTCATGGGCGATCGTCTCCGCATGAGCGGGCGGCGCGGGCGGCTTCGCAGCCTTTTCGCCGCAGCCGGCGAGCAGGATCGGGATTAGCAGAAGGGTCTGGCGCATCGTGCCGGCTTAGCCGGGCGATTATGGGGCTCACTGGAGCCGACTATACAAAGTCCCAATGTTTCCCAATTGGGAACGGCCAGCGGGACGGCGCGGGCGTTCTCGGAACCGATCCTTTGTGGGAAGGTGACATGACAGGCGTGAATGATGATTATGCGACCGACGAGACGATGCGGCGTTGGCTCGCACGAGCCCGGAGGAATGAATGGGAAAGATACAGGCTGTCGCTCGCTTCAAGATAAAGGCTGGCAAGACAGACGAGTTCAAGCGGCTCTCGGAAGACTGCATGCGGCTTGCGCGTGAGAAGGACCCCGGAACAATCCGGTATGACATATTCATGAACGATGACGGGACTGAAGCTGTCGTCTATGAAGAATATGATAGTCCCGAAGCGCATCTTGCTCACTTCGAGAACATGGGGGACAACGCAGCAGCTATTTTCAAGATCGTGGACATGGAGGGAGAACTATGGGGCGATCCCAGTCCTGAGTTGCGAGCCGGTGTCGAGCAGCATGGCGTGAAGGTCTATACGCCGTTCATGCGGCTTACGGATTAAGGCCTGGCACCATACTGCGCCAACCCAAATGCTCGGCCAAATTCCCTATATTCGATGGTGAAATGGGAAAGCGCGAACCATCGAATAGCCACGCTCGATCGGCCTTCACCGGCCTGGCACGCCGGTTTAGGATCGCACGGCAATGATCGTGACGTGCAGGGGAAGTCGTGACGTTTCTACAAGCAGCGCTGAACGGGAATCGACAGCACGACGCCGTTCCCCATTCTCCCGATGCCATAGCGGCCGACGCGGAAGCGGTGGTGAGAGCCGGAGCGCATTCCGTCCATGTCCACGCTTATGATGCAGCCGGGCGGGAAACGCTGAACGCTGTGGAATGCGATGCAGTCGTTGCGGCCATCCGCAGGCGCTGCCCCGGCGTTCCTGTCTCGCTCACGACTTCGGCCAGCATCGTCTCCGATCCCTTGCGCCGTCTCGCGATGGTCAAGGAATGGAAGGTTCTGCCCGATCTCGTGACCGCTAATCAGGGTGAAGCCGGGATCGTAGAGCTGGCCGAATATCTCCTCTCGCGCGGCGTGGGGATCGAAGCCGGATTGCTGTGCCCGGACGACGCATATCGCTTCGTGGCGTCTAGCTTGCCCGGTCGGTGTCACCGGGTCTTGATCGAGCCCCTTGATCCTGATCCAGAGACGGCCTCGCGGGACGCGGCCGCGATGGAAGCGATCCTGGCCGATGGGGGGATCACGCTCCCGCAAGTTCATCATGGCTTTGACGGTTCGTGCTGGGCGGTGAACCTACGAGCTCTGGAGCGCGGACACGGCATCAGGACCGGCATGGAGGATGTGGTCGTATTGCCGGACGGACAGCCCGCGCGCGACAATGCCCATCTCGTCATATCTGCGCGCACGCTGATCGACGGCATAGCGAAGCGTTGCTGACCAAGCGCATTCCCAATGGGATGGTGAAACGGGAATCCCGGCGCTCTCGCTTGCCGTTTCGGTCCGCTAGCGCAATGAATGGCCTATGCCCGACACCAAGACCATCCGAATAGCTGCCGCCCTGATCGACGACGGCGAAGGGCGAACACTCCTGGTCCGCAAAGCTGGCACGAAATGGTTCATGCAGGCAGGGGGAAAGATCGAGGCGGGGGAAAGTCCGGTCGACGCCCTCTGCCGCGAATTGCACGAGGAAATTGGCTTCTCCGTTGATCGTGCGATGACGCGGCATTTAGGCTGCTTCACCGCTCCGGCCGCGAACGAGCCGGGGCGATCGGTTCAGGCAGAGCTGTTCCATGTCCGTATCGCACATAATCCGATACCTAGCCTTGAGATCGAGGAAGCCGTTTGGGCGGACCGGGCGACCGCTGATGCGATGCCGCTTGCGCCGCTGACGAGGGACCATGTGCTGCCCCTGCTTTCTGCCCTTGCGGCGAACGCATGACGCCGGCCAAGGTGCTGGTCAGCGCGTGCCTCCTTGGCAGGCCGGTGCGATACAACGGTTCGGCGAAGACTCTTGAACACGCGCTGCTGGATCGCTGGATCAGCGAAGGCCGCGTCGTGTCGGTCTGCCCGGAGGTGATGGCGGGATTACCGACACCTCGGCCACCAGCAGAGATTGCACGTGGGGCGAGCGGAGCAGCCGTAATTGAACGGGACGGTAGCATCGTCGAGGCGGACGGCACCGACGTGACCGAAGCCTATCTCGCAGGCGCGCGGATCGCCCTTGAACATGCTACCCGGCACGATTGCAGATACGCGCTCCTGACGGATGGAAGCCCGTCGTGTGGAGGCAGCTTTATCTATGACGGCAGCTTCCAAGGTCGTCGGATTGATGGTGAGGGCGTGACTGCCGCTCTGCTCCGACAGCATGGCATTGTCGTATTTTCGCAGGCGGAGATTTCGTCTCTCGCAGCAGCGCTCGACGGGTGAGGTAAGCGCTCGCCCATTCCCATCGGGATCGAGTATCGGGAAGGCACGGGCCGGGTCGTGCTAGCCGACCGTATAGACCTTTTGCACGATGCCTTCTGGCGTTCGGTAGGTTTGGAAGCCCATCGCTTCATAGTAGCGAAGTCCCGAAGGGTTATCAGCGCCGATATAGGCGTCGATTTTCTCTAGTCCTGCTTCTTCTGCCGCCTCCCGGCTAGATCGAAACAGCGCGCTCCCTACGCCTTGTCGATGCGCGCGCGGGCTGATGTGGGTGCCGATGATCCCCCAGCCCGCCGGTACGTCGTAACGGTTGTCCGCTTCGGCTCGAACCAAGGACTGAAAGCCGATAACATCCCCTTCGTCGTCAATCGCGACCGTGCAACGAACACTGGCCGTGTTAGCGATGTATTGCCGGGTCACGAACGCTTCATCGCTGGGCCGTTCTCGACCTGTATGCGCGATTATCTCGCGGAGAATTCGGCTCATTGCTGCCGCATCATCTAGTGACGCTATGCGAGTGTCCATATAGTCCCAACTTCTGCCCCCGGTGCAGACCTTATGCGCCGGTGGACACGGCCTGCAAAGGCCGATGGAACCTCAGTCCCGGTTCCGGCGAGAAAGCAGAGGCTTTCCCACGAGGATCGAGTTTTGGGAAGGCAGTAACTAAGACGCCAACGGCCTCAGACTCCCGTCGCGGTCTGCTGCCTCTGAAAAGCTTCATGCTCGACCGTGACGAAGGCCGCTATCATTGCACGGTATGCAGCCTCTGCAACGCTGGGTTCCAACCCAGCCTCCTCGGAGATCGAGCGGACTTTGGCAATGACTTGTTCGACCCGCTTTGGAGCCTCTACATCGGCCGAAGAAGTTTTGAACTTGGCGGCTTGATGAACATACGTGCCACGCTCCGCGATAAGTTTGATGATCTCTCGATCGAGCCGGTCGATGTTCGATCGAACATCGTCCAAGGAACTCACGTCCATAGTAACTCCGTCAGATTGAGAGGTGGTCGATAGAGCAACAGCCTCATGCCGGGCTTGGCGCCTAGCGTCCACAGGGAGCGGTCTGTCCCTTCCCGATTGGGAACGAGCCGTGGGAGGGCCGAGCCATTCCCCTTGGGATGGTTGAGTGGGAAAGCCGGATCAGCGGCGATCACCTCAGACAGCGGCTGCTCACGCCGTCCAACCGCCATCGATATTGTATGTCGCGCCGGTCACGAAGCCTGCCTCGGGTGAGGTGAGATACGCCACAAGGTTCGCAACTTCGTCTGGCGTACCGTGTCGGAGGATGGCAAGCGGGCTGCGATTTGCGACGGCATTCGGCCCATCCGCTGGATTGCGTTCGGTATCGATCGGCCCTGGCTGCACCAGATTGGCGGTGATGCCTCGCTCACCCAAATCGCGGGCCAAGCCGCGCGTCATGCCCCCCAACGCCGCTTTGCTCGCCGCATAGAGCGTGCCGCCTGCGCCGGGCATCCTGTCCGCCACGACGCTTCCGATCGTGACGATCCGCCCACCTTCGGTCATCAGACCTGCCGCCTTCTTTGCCGCGAGGAAGGGCGCTCTGACATTGAGCGCAAAAGAGCGGTCGAACGCATCGTCCGGATAAGCCTCAAGCGGTCCTACAATCGCTGTTCCGGCTACGCTCACCAGAATATCAAGGCGGCCGAAATGGTTCACGATCTGATCGATGGCATCGTTGAGCGCCCCGGCATCACTGACGTCCGCCTGCACCATGAGGGCATGATCTCCTGCCGAGCGTAGCTCGCCCAAAAGACGTTCGGCGTCATCTGATCGACTTAGAAACGTCGCCCCAACCGACGCGCCATCAGCCGCCAATCTTCGGCTGATCGCTGCACCGATGCCGCGTGTTCCACCGATCACGATGGCAACCTTCCCGTCGTGAACTCGCATCGCCTTCCCTCGGTAAGCGTCTCGGCCGTGGCGCACGGTAGCCGCGTTGCGAGCGCAGCGACAACATTGCCGTTCGACCTTCCCCAAAACGAACGGCGACCGAGACGGCCGGGGCCTTCCCGATGGGGATCGAGAAATGGAAAACGGACGCCAACGCCCCCCCTTCCGGAAGCAGGTTGCTACGACCATGCTGCCCGGCCATGAAGTGGCATGACTGCTGTTCCGCTCGGCCCGATCGTTCCCGAAGCTACGGTTCTGTGCTAGTGCGGAATGAGCTTTGCGCGAGGTTGAATTGATATTTCAGCTAACACTCGCTTTGGCAATGCAAACGGTGAGCGGCGCCGATGCCGCGAAGCCTCGCCGGATTAGCGAAGAACTCTACTACCTCGACCCATACCAGCGGGGTGCCTACTCCTGCGACCGACAGGTCGCGAAACAGCAAGGTCGTATATTCCGTCGTCGGTTTGAGAAGCGGATCGAGGCGTTGAAGCAGAAGGAAGCCTCGGTCCTCGGAAGTGATCCAGGCTTCGATGTGGTGCTGCTGAAGCAATGCACCCCGAGCGATGTTGTTCGAAGCACCAGGTTTGTGAAGGCGCTCAATCAATTCGATGTTGATCTCGGTTCGTTGGAAGCGAAAAGCCGTCAACTTGATCCAGCGTCAGCTCTCGACCGTTAGCTCCCAACCATCGGTTCGCTGTTGCGCGGCCGATCATGGGCGCTTCAGCCGTTCCCGAAAACGAAGGTCGAACGAGATCCTGGGCCGCAAACCGGCTACGCCTCGCGGCTCCGGGGCTGATTCTCCCGATATATGTTCCCGATTGCCTTTTCCCGAAATGCGGCATCGGAGACGGAGTTTCGGGAAAGCTCGAGCGCTCGAAAACTGGCGTGACCGAGCCCGCTGCTGGCGCAGCGGGTCCGGGGTCAGGAGCCGAGAGGTGATCGCATCAGCGGGGGCAGCGCTGCGCTGTTTGGATGGCTCCACGCTGCCCCCGCTGCTACCAGACGGCGTCATTTCTATGTGGCGAAGAATATGTCTTCTCTAACTCGCAGGAACATGTTTGCGCCCGTGTGAGGGGGGTGTCTATGCCCCCTCACGCCGAGGAAATCCGGATCTGGATGCCGGAGGCCGATCGCTTAGTCAGCCGGCAAAGTCGTCAGCCGCTTGGCCACCAACGGCGCGACCCGGTCCGCCATGCGCCCGACGCCCACCGCATTCGGATGCACACCATCGGGCAGCATCAACTGGCGATTGCCGATCACGCCTTGCAGGATGAACGGGTCCAGCACGGCGTCATGCTCGCGTGCAAGGTCCGGCCAGATGCTGTTGAACCGTCCGGCAAAATCCGGTCCGAGATTGGGCGGCGCCATCATGCCGGTGAGGATCACCGGAATGCCCCGCCGCTCGAGCTCCTCGAGCATCGCCGCCATGTTCGAGCGCGTTTCGGCCGGATCGACCTGACGCAGCACGTCATTGCCGCCAAGTCCGAGCAGCACCAGATCGGGCGGTGTCTTCAACTGGTTCAGCGTATAGGCCAGCCGGCGCCGCCCGCCGGCGGTGGTGTCACCCGACACCCCGGCATTGACCACCGTCGCATCGATCCCCTGCCCGCGCAGCCGCGCCTGGATCGCATCGGGCAGGCTCTCGCCGCGCGCCAGGCCATAGCCGGCATACAGACTGTCGCCAAAGGCCAGCACCGTGCGCTTCGGTCCGGAAACGGGTTTGCCTGTCATCGCCGTCGGTGCGGGGCTCGCGACATTGGTGACCGGCAGCGCCTCGTCACGCTGCGCCTCGCAGGCGGACAGTAGTGCGGCTTGGATAAGCACGGCGCCTGCCGCATAGGGCGTCTTCGTCATCGTTGTTCTGGAATCCCCGAAAACATGGTCGCACGCGATATGGTCATCCGGGCCGCGGATGTAAGGCTGACGCTGGGCGGCGCGGCGCCGGTCGAGATATTGAAGGGCATCGATCTGGAGGTCGCGGCCGGCGAAAGCCTGGCGCTGCTCGGCGCGTCGGGTTCGGGCAAATCCTCGCTGATGGCGGTGCTTGCCGGTCTGGAGCGCGCGACCTCGGGCCGTGTCGAGGTGGCGGGCACCAACTTCGGCGCGCTGGACGAGGACGGCCTGGCGATCGCGCGGCGCGGCCGGATCGGCATCGTGCTTCAGGCCTTTCACCTGCTGCCGACGATGACCGCGCGCGAGAATGTGGCGGTGCCGATGGAACTGGCCGGCGAGCGTGACGCCTTCGCGCGCGCCGCGGCGGAACTTGCCGCGGTCGGCCTGTCGCACCGGCTGGACCATTATCCCGCGCAGCTCTCAGGGGGCGAGCAGCAGCGCGTCGCGATCGCCCGCGCGCTTGGCCCCCGCCCCCACATCGTGTTCGCTGACGAGCCGACCGGCAATCTGGATGCCGCGACGGGCACGCGCGTGATGGATCTGCTGTTCGATCGCCGCGCCGCAACGGCGGCGACCCTGGTCGTCATCACCCATGATCCCGCACTCGCCCGGCGCTGCGACCGTGTGATCGAACTCGCCGACGGCCGGATCGCGGCGTGAGCGGCTGGTTGCTGGCCTGGCGGCTCGCCCGGCGCGAGCTGTCGGCACGGTTTCGCGGGCTGCGCCTGCTGCTGCTCTGCCTGTTTCTGGGGGTCGGTGCGCTGGCGGCGATCGGCAGTCTCGGCGAGGCGATCGGCGGCGAGCTCGCCGCGCGGGGACGTATATTGCTTGGCGGCGATCTGGAGCTGTCGGTGTCGCAGCGCCTGGCCGATCCGGCGGAACAGGCGGCGATGCGCGCGCTCGGCAAACTCTCCGAAACCGTCCGGATGCAGTCGATGGCGGTCACCGCCAGCGGCACCACGGCCCCCGTCCAACTGAAAGCGGTCGATGCCGCCTATCCGCTCTATGGCCGGCTGACGCTGGTCGATGGTCGCGCGGTGCGGGCACCGGCAGGCGACGAGGTCTGGATCGGGCGGGCGCTGGCGGAGCGGCTGTTGGTGCGCCCGGGCGACGCGCTGCGCTTCGGCACCGCGCGCTTTCGCATCGGCGGGATAATCGCCGACGAGCCCGATCGATTGGGCGAAGGCTTCACCCTCGGCCCCGTCGCAATCGTCTCGCGCGCCGGCCTCGATCGCACCGGCTTGATCCAGCCCGGCAGCCTGTATGACACCCGATATCGCATCGCCACAGCGCGTGATCCGGCAGCGGACGCCCGGCGTTTCGAGCGCCGTTTCGCCACCGCTGGCTGGGAAACCCGCACCCGTGATCGCGCCTCGCCCGGCGCCAGCCGCTTCGTCGCGCGCATGGGCGAGTTCCTGACGCTGGTCGGGCTTGCCGCGCTGGTGATCGCCGGGATCGGCGTCGGCAATGGCGTGACGTCGTACCTGGAGGCGCGCCGCACGAATATCGCGATGCTGAAGATACTCGGGGCAACCTCGGCCATGATCGCGCGCATCTATCTGCTCCAGATACTGGCGGTAGCCGGGGCCGGCATCGTCCTGGGGCTGATCGCGGGCATGGTCGCGGTACCGCTGGTCGGGATCGCGGTGGGCGCGGTGCTGCCGGTTGCCCCGGGATGGACCTTTGCACCGGCAGCGCTCGCGCTGGCGGCGGCCTATGGCCTGCTCATCGCCCTCGCCTTTTGCGCACCCCCGCTCGTTGCAGCCGGGCGGGTACCGGCAGCGGCGCTGCTGCGGGGCGCACTGGACGCGCGCACGGGCGTCGGCTGGCGAGGGATCCTTTGGGCGGTGGCGGCCGGCATCCCCGTCGTGGTGCTGGCCTTGCTGACCACCGGCCGCCCCGCCTTCGCCGCGGCCTTTCTGGGTGGTGCGGCGGCGACGCTTGCTATCCTGGTCGGTATCGGCGCCGCGATCCGCGCGGCGGCGGCACGCCTGCCCCGCCCCCGCACACCGCTCGCCCGGCTTGCGCTCGCCGCGCTGCACCGGCCGGGATCGCGAACGGTATCGCTGGTCGTCGCGCTCGGCCTCGGCCTCACGCTGTTCGTGCTGCTCGCCAGCATCCGCACCAGCATCGACGGCAATATCCGCCGCTCGGTTCCCGAACGCGCGCCCGCCCTGTTTGCGCTCGACGTGCCGCCTGATCGCGAGAGCGCATTCCGCCGCAGCGTTACCATGGTCGCCCCGGAGGCCCGGATCGCCACCGTCCCGCTGATGCGGGGCACGATCACCGGCTATGGCACGACCCGGGTGGCCGATCTGGCGACGATCCCGGAGGGCGCCTGGGCGCTGCGCGGCGAGCGCGGGCTGACCTTCGCCGCCACCCTGCCCCCCGGCAGCACGCTGACCGCGGGGCGGTGGTGGAATGCGGCCGAGGCACGCCAGAGCCTCGTCTCGATCGACGCGCGACTGGCGGATGCGCTGCAGCTCAAGGTCGGCGATCCGCTGACGATATCGGTCCTTGGGCTGGAGCGCACGGCACGTATCGCCTCGTTCCGGCGGATCGCATGGGACACGCTGGGCTTCAACTTCGTGATGGTGTTCTCGCCCGGCGCGCTGGGCGACGTGCCGCACAACCTTGCCGCGACGATCGACATGCCCGCCGCCAAGGCCCCCGCGGTGACCAGGGCGCTGCTGCCCCGTTTTCCCTCGACCTCCGTGGTCGAAGTCGGCGGCGTGTTGCAACAGGTGCAGGACGTGGTCGGCCAGATGGCGACCGCGATCACCGCCGCCGCCGGGATCGCCGTGCTGGCCGGCATCGCGGTGCTGCTGGGTGCGATCGCCGCGGCGCGGGCCGCGCGCACCTATGACGCGGTCATGCTGAAGGTGCTGGGCGCCACGCGGCGCCAGGTGCTCGCCGCCCAGGCGATCGAATATGCGGTGCTGGCGGGTATCGTCGGCACGGTGGCGTTGGCGCTCGGCGTAGGCGGCGGCTGGTTCGTGGTGACGCAGGTGTTCGGGTTCGACTGGATGCCCGACTGGGCCGTGATACTGGCGACGCTGGCGGGCGGTGCCGGCGTGACGATCGGCATCGGGATCGCCGCTACGCTGCCCGTGCTGCGGGCCCGGCCTGCTGCAGCCCTGCGGACGTTATAGAAAGTTTTCATCGCGCCGCTGCCCCACAGCGTCGTCATTCCTGCCATCGGAACCGCTTATGGGGTTCGATGGTCCAATATGTCCCTGGAGGTTCCAATGCCGTTTTCCGTTCCCTACACTGCCGATGCGACCCGTTATGAACAGGGCATGCCCTATCGCCGTACCGGGCGCAGCGGCCTGAAGCTGCCCGCGATCAGCCTGGGCCTGTGGCAGAATTTCGGGGGCGACGATGTTTATGAAGTGGGCCGTGCGATCCTGCGGCGTGCGTTCGATCGCGGCGTCACCCATTTCGACCTCGCGAACAATTATGGTCCGCCTTATGGCTCGGCGGAGGAGAATTTCGGGCGGGTCTTCGCCGCGGACTTCCGCTCCCACCGTGACGAGCTGATCATCTCCACCAAGGCGGGATGGGACATGTGGCCCGGTCCGTACGGCGATATCGGTTCCTCGCGGAAATATCTGATCGCAAGCTGCGACCAGAGCCTGAAGCGGATGGGGCTCGATTATGTCGACATCTTCTACTCGCACCGGGTGGATCCCGACACGCCGCTTGAGGAAACGATGGGCGCGCTGGTGCAGCTCCACCGGCAGGGCAAGGCGCTTTATGTCGGGATATCGTCCTACGATCCCGGCCTTACCCGCCGCGCAGCCGCGATCCTGGCCGAAGAGCGCGTGCCCCTGTTCATCCATCAGCCCAGCTATTCGATCCTCAATCGCTGGATCGAGCGCGACCTGCTCGCCACGCTGGAGGATCTGGGCACCGGATGCATCGCCTTCTCGCCACTGGCGCAAGGGATGCTGACCAGCAAGTATCTGGGTGGTATCCCCAAGGACGCGCGCGCCAGCCGCGGTGGATCCCTGTCCACGGAACTGCTGACCGAGCAGAACATCGCCTCGATCCGCAAGTTGAACGACATCGCCCACGCACGTGGGCAGACGCTGGCGCAGATGGCGATCGCCTGGGTGCTGCGCGATCCGCGCGTCACCTCCGCGCTGATCGGCGCGCGGACCGTCGATCAGCTCGACGATTCACTCGCCGCCGTCGACAGCCTCGACTTCGCGCCCGAGGAGCTGTCGGCGATCGACGACGCGGCGGCGGATGGCGGCATCAACCTGTGGGCGGGGTCGTCCGACATCGTCACCCTGCCCGCGGCGCAGGGTGTGTCCGCCGCCTGACAGTCGCGCTCAGGCCGCGACCGGCAGGCAAGCCGGTCCGGCCGGGGCTGACGCCTTGTAGGTCAGCACGAACTCCTGATGGCCAAGCGCCTCCGACTTGGTCTGCGCGCCGGCCGAAACCGCCGCGATCAGCGACACGATCTCCGCCCCCACTTCGTCCAGCGTCGCGCGACCCTCCAGAATGCGTCCGGCATCGACGTCCATATCGCCCTCCATGCGGCGATACGTCTCAGGGTTCGCGCAGATCTTGATGACCGGGGAGATGGCGGAGCCGACCACCGACCCACGCCCGGTGACGAACAGGTTCACATGCGCGCCGCACGCGATCAGCTCGCCGATCTCGGCATTGTCGACGATGTTGGGAAAGCCGAACTTGGGATCGCCCGGCGGCACCACGTCCAGCAGGTACAGGCCCGGCGCCGGCGCCGGTTCGGCGGGCAGGATTACCCCGTCGATCGCGCGGCTGCCCGACTTGGCATAGGCGCCGGCGGATTTCTCCTCCTGGCTGGACAGGCCGCCCTCGGCATTGCCCGGCGCGAAGCTGCCATAGCCCATCGCGCGGTAATAGCGCTCGGCCTGCTGGACCGACGCGATCAGCGCCTCCGCCACGGCCGGGCTGGCGGCACGCTCGGCCATGTGGCCTTCGCAGCCGATCATCTCGCCGGTTTCCTCGAAGATGCAGGTCGCGCCGGCATCGACCAGCGTGTCGAAGGCGCGGCCCACCGCCGGGTTGCCGGTGATCCCGCTCGTCCCGTCGGACCCGCCGCAGATCGTACCGACCACCAGTTCGGACATCGCCATCGGCACGCGCACCGCCTGCGCATCGGCGATCGCGCCGACGCGCGCCACCGCCGCCAGCCCGGCGTCGATCGCGCCGCGCGTGCCGCCCGACTGCTGGATCACCACCGTCTCGACCGGACGGCCATTCTCGCGCGCATGCGCCGCCAGCGCCTCGCGGTTGAAGCTTTCGCAGCCCAGCGACATCAGCACGACGCCACCGACATTGGGGTGTACGATCAGCGCCTTCATCATCGCCAGCGCATAATCATTGGGGTAACAGCCCGGGAAGCCGATCAACTGCACCCGTGGATCATCGACCTTGTCCACGATGCGCCGCGCGACATGGTGCGCGCATTCCACCAGATAGACGACGACGATGGCGTCGCGGATGCCCTTGCGCCCGTCCGGCCGCAGCCATGCCTCGATCATGCTTGGTCTCCCGCCGCGTCACGCAGATGTGCCGGCATGTAATCGCTTTTCATGTTGTGCATATGGACCCACCCGCCAGGGTCGGCCGCCATCGTCATAGATCCGATCGGCATGCCGTATTTCAAGACCTTGTCACCCGGGGCCAGCGCGAAAAGCGCCAGTTTGTGGCCGATCGGCACGGCTTGCGTCACGGTCAGCGGCTGGCCCTCCACGACGAAGGTCTCACCCGCTTCGATCGACCGGCAGCAGACGACGACATTGTCGCTGGGCGACAGGCGAATGGCGGCCGGCGGGGTCATGCGGGCATCTCCGGAGTGGTGGCGGGAACCGGCGCGTCGGCGCGCAGCAAGCCTTCGTGGCGCAACTCGGCCCAGAAATCGGCGGGGATCGGCGCGTGGTACAGGTCGATCGTCTGGCGAACGCGCGCCGCACTGCCCAGTCCCGGAATCACGCTGGCGACGCTCGGATGCGCCAGCGCGAACTGCAGCGCGGCGGCGGGCAAGGGAACGCCGTGGGCGTCGGCGACCGCCTCGATCCCGCGCACCTTCGCCACCACGGCCTCCGACGCGGGACCATAATCATGGTGCAGCACCCCGCCACCTTTCGTGCCCGTCGCCAGGATGCCGCTGTTATACGGCCCGCCGATCACGATCGAGGTGCCGGCCGCCGCGCATTCGGGCAGCAGCGTGTCCAGCGCATCCTGCTCCAGCAGCGTATAGCGCCCGGCCAGCAGGATGGCGTCGAGCGCCGTCTCGCGCATCACGTCCAGGCATACCGCAATCTCGTTCACGCCGATGCCGAAGCCGGCGATCGTGCCTTCGTCGCGCAACCGCGCCAGCGCCTTCAGTCCGCCGCCCGCGGTCAGTTGCCGCCAATAGTCATCCGCGGCCTCACCGTGCGTATATCCCCCGATGTCATGGACATAGAGCAGATCGACCCGCCCCAGCCCCAGCCGTTGCAGGCTGTGCTCATGGCTGCGCAATATGCCGTCAT
The DNA here is from genome assembly GCF_946477935.1 of uncultured Sphingomonas sp. Lineage (GTDB taxonomy): Bacteria > Pseudomonadota > Alphaproteobacteria > Sphingomonadales > Sphingomonadaceae > Sphingomonas. Next base: position 14,434 of record NZ_CAMLAC010000063.1, read on the forward strand.
GACTGTAGTCGTAGCGCATCCGGAACGGCATCGCCGAGCGGAAGCCGTCGCGTTCACGGTCGTCGGTGATGCCGGCATCGGGGTCCATCAGCCGCCCGACCTTGGTCGAGACCACCACGCCTGCGCGCGTCCGCACCGCCTCGCCCACCCGTCGTTCGGACAGGCCACGTCCGTAATGCGGCGCGGTATCGACATAGGCCATGCCGGCATTTAGCGCCGCATCGATCGCGGCCCGGGCATCGGCGTCGGCCACCGGCTGATACAGATTGCCCAGCGAGGCCGCACCGAATCCCAGTTCGGTCACGGTCAGCCCGGTGTGTCCCACCTTGCGGCGAGCGATATCGTTCACAGCGTCAGTCCCATTCTGTAAAGGGTATTGGCGTTACGGCCCCACAGGTCGCGCCGCTCATCCTCGGAAAAATCAACCAGCAGGGCTTCATACGCGCCCAGCGTCTCGTCCATCGTCGCGAACAGCCGGTCGGTGGGGAAGTTGGTCGCCACCATCACCCGGCGCGTGCCGAAACGGTCGATCACCTCGCGCACGATATCGGCACAGGGCGCGCCGACGAACCCCGCGCCGGACAGCTTGATCGACACATGCGGCATCGCCGCCAGCCGCGTGATCCCATGGCGCCACATCTCCAGCCCGTCCGCCACGATCGGCAGCGCAAGATGGTCGACGATCACCGGCGTGTCCGGGTTCAGCGCCGCGATCTCCGCCATGCCTGCCAGTTGCGGCGGAAAGCCATGATAGTCGAAGCTGAGGCCATACCGCGCCAGCAACGCATAGCCGCCCCGCCACGCGTCATCGCGGGTCAGGTCGTGAGAGTGCGCCCGACGCGCTGCGTCCGTCGGATGCCAGTTCACCAGGTGGCGGACGCCGCGCACCCGGCCATGTCCGGCATGAAAGGCGAGTTGCGCCTCCACGTCGGGGGCGTCCAGCGCGACATGGGCGACGATCGCGTCCGGTAGGCCATCGGCCGCGGCCATGCCGTCCAGCCACCCGGTCTCGGCCGCCGCGTCGCCCGGATGCGCACCCGCCTCGACATGCACCGCCCCGACGACGTTCCAGGCCGCCGCCTCGCGCCGATAGTCGGCGGGGAGATAACTGCCCGCAATCGAAGCCTTGTCGGCCTCGTCCAGCCACGGATAACGCAGCCGCCCACGATCCCACATGTGCAGGTGTGCATCGATGAAGGGCGGCCGCGCGTTCATCGGATCAGGCGCGTTGCGTCCAGGCGACGACATCCTGGCGCTGCTCGCCCAGCTTCTCGATCCCCAGTTCCACCACGTCGCCCGCCTTCAGATACCAGGGCTCCGGCTTCTGGCCCAGGCCGACGCCCGGCGGCGTGCCGGTGGTGATGACGTCACCCGGCTCCAGCATCATGAACTGCGACAGATAGGCGATGATCTGCGCCACGCCGAAGATCATTGTGCGGCTGTGGCCGTCCTGCACGCGCTTGCCGTTCACCGACAGCCACATCGACAGGTTTTGCGGATCGCCCACCTCGTCCGCGGTCACCAACCAGGGACCGATCGGCCCGAAGGTCGGAAATCCCTTGCCCTTGTCCCAGGTCGCACCGCGCTCGAGCTGCCAGTGCCGCTCGGACACGTCGTTGATCACGCAGTAGCCGGCCACATGGCCAAGTGCATCCGCCTCCGCGACATGGCTGGCGCGCTTGCCGATCACCACGCCCAGCTCGACCTCCCAGTCGGTCTTCTTCGAATCCTTGGGGATCACGATCGGGTCATTCGGCCCCTGGATGCAGCTTACCCACTTCTGGAACACCACGGGTTCCTCCGGGATCGGCAGGTTCGATTCCGCGGCATGATCGGCATAGTTCAGGCCGATCGCGACGAAATGGCGGGTGCCCGTCACGCAGGCGCCGTAACGCTGCTCCCCCTCGACCAGCGGCAGGCTCGCCGGGTCGATCGCGGCCAGCCGCGCCAGCGCATCCGCACCCAGCGTATCGGGGCCGATGTCGTCCACATGCGCCGACAGGTCACGGATGCGGCCATCCGCATCGATCACTCCGGGACGCTCCGCACCGGGAGCGCCGAACCGACAAAGCTTCATATCGAATACCCTTGCATCATGATGAGGTGAGAAAAGATCAGGCCATGCACCAGCCGCCGTCGATGACGTGCAACTGGCCGGTGGTGTACGCGCTCTCGTCGGACGCCAGATACAGCGCCAGTGCCGCCACCTCGTCCGCGGTGCCCAGCCGGCCGAGCGGCTGGCGCGCGATAAAGGCCGCCCGTGCCGCGGCCTCGTCACCGGTCGCGGCCAGCCGCTCGTCCAGCGACGGGGACTGCACCGTGCCGGGGCAGATCGCGTTGCACCGGATCTTGTCGCCGACATAATCGACCGCGACGGAGCGGGTGATCCCCGCCACCGCCGCCTTGGACGCGCAATAGGCGAACCGGTTCGCCACGCCGATCACCGGCCCCGCGACCGAGGCCATGTTGATGATCGATCCGCCGCCCCGCGCGATCATGCCGGGCAGCAGCGCGGTCAGCATGTGCGTGATCGCATGGACGTTCAGGTCGAAGGACAGGCGATAGCCGGCATCCTGGCTGTCCAGCAGCGTGCCCGCGTCGACATAGCCGGCGCAATTGAACAGCACGTCGATACCGCCCGCCTCCGCGCCGAACGCCGCGATGGCGGCCGCATCGGTCAGGTCCAGAACCCGTGTCTCGCATCCCGTCAGCGTCGCCAGGGCGTCCGCGTTGCGATCGACCGCGATCACGCTGGCGCCCTCCTGTGCGAAGCGTTCCGCCGCCGCCCGGCCGATGCCCTGCCCGGCCCCGGTGACGATCGCACGCTTGCCCTTCAACCTGTCCACTCTGCTACTCCTGCTTTCGTCTCTCAGCCGGCCTTCACGGATCCGCGACCGACAAGGATCGCGAACGCCATGACGACGGCAAAACTCGCCGCGGAAACCAGCACGGCATGCGTGATCCCCGCCAGATCCGACACCAGCCCCATCAGCGCGGTCAGGCCGGCTCCACCGATGATCGCCATCACGATCAACGAGGCACCGATCCGGCGCAGCGGCCCCAACCCGTCGATGCCGATCGCGAAGATCGTCGGGAACTGGATCGACATGAAGAAGCTGGCGGCGACCAGCGCGTACAGCCCGATCGTCCCGCCGATCGTGCCGGCAACCACCGCCAGCCCCAGCGATATGCCCGCAAACAGCGACAGCAATCGCACGGGCGCCATCCGCGCCATCAACGCGGCACCGGCAAAACGCCCGGCCGCGAACAGCACCAACGACACGAACAGCGCATCCGCGCCCGCCCGCTCGCCAAAGCCCGCATTCGCCTGCGCATAGCGGATCGTGTAGCTCCACAGGCCGACCTGTGCGCCCACATAGAAGAATTGCGCCACCACCGCGCCGATCAGCCGCGGGTGGCGCAGCACATCGACAAAGCGTCCGCCCTGCCCGGCCCCGCCCCCCTCGCGCGGCGGGTTCTTCGGGAACGCCACGAAT
>NZ_CAMLAC010000064.1 GCF_946477935.1 uncultured Sphingomonas sp.
GATCAGCCGCCTGCCCGAATGTATCCTCGCCACCCGCGCCGACGTGACCCAGGATCGAGGCGGGGACGCTGCCCGCATCGATGTCGGCGCGGGTGGCGAGGATACATTCGGGCAGGCGGCTGATCGGCACGCACACGTCGGTCGTCCAGCCGACCGCGCCGGGGCGGACGTTGACGGCGGCGTAATAGGCCTCGTGCCGCGCCTTCCAGAGCTTTGCGCGTTCCTCGGGCTGGTTCGACCAGGCGAAGGCGCCGCCGCCATTTGCTTCAGCCAGCGCAGCGACGGTTTCGACCTGCTCGGCGACGCCGACGGGGGAGCCGTGAAATTCAAAGAACAGCGTCGTCACCTCGGGCAGCCCCAGTTTCGACCAGCGGTTGACCGCGGCCATCTGGCGATCGTCGAGGATCTCGACGCGCGCCAGCGGCACGCCGCACTGGATCGACTGGACAACGGTGTCGACCGCACCCTGAAGGCTGTCGAACCCGCAGACCGCGGACATGATCTGTTCGGGGATGGGATGCAGCCGCAGGCTCACCTCGGTGATGATGCCGAGCGTCCCCTCCGACCCGACGAACAGGCGGGTGAGGTCGTATCCGGCGGCCGATTTGCGCGCGCGGGTGGCGGTGCGGATGACGTTGCCATCGGCGGTGACGACGGTGAGCGAGAGCACCGCCTCGCGCATCGTGCCGTAGCGGACGGCGTTGGTGCCGCTGGCGCGGGTCGCGGCCATGCCGCCGATCGTCGCATTGGCGCCCGGGTCGATCGGGAAGAACAACCCGGTATCGCGGAGATGCGCGTTCAGTTCCTCACGCCGGCACCCCGCCTGGACGGTGCAGTCGAAATCCTCGGCATTGACCGCCAGGATCGCGTCCATCCGCGCCAGGTTGATGCTGACCCCGCCATTGACCGGCAGCGCATTGCCCTCAATCGAGGTGCCGGCGCCGAACGGCACGATCGCCACGCCGGCTGCGACGCACAGGCGGACGCAATCGGCGACCTCCTCGGTAGAGGCGGCGAAGACGACCGCGTCGGGCAATGCCTCGGCAAAATGCGCCTCGCTGGTGCCGTGCTGGCGGCGAATGCCTTCGCTGAGCGCCAGCGCATCGCCGAAACGCTGGCGCAGGCGCGCGACAAAGCCTTCCTCCAGCGGCGGCCGGGGGCTGCGTGGTTCGTGGATCATGTCAGAACCTCACCGTGCCGCGAAGGCCGACACGGCGACGCGGCGTCTGGATCGCAAGCCCCGAGACGAGCGGCGCGGGCAGCCCGGCGCGGCGCAGCAGCGAGGGATCGAGATAGGTTTCGGTATATTTCTCATCGAACAGGTTGGTCGCGAAGACCCCGACCTCGAGCGGCCCGGCAGCCCAGGTGAGCGATGCGTTGACGAGGTGATACGCCTCCAGGATCGGCACGGATGCCGCATCGAGCGAGCCGCCGGTGCGATCGCCCTTGGCGACGAGGTTGGCGTCGAACACGATCGCCTGATCGCCGTTGAAGGGCAGGCGAAGGTTCGTGCCGATCGCGTAATTGGCGTCCGGCACGAACAGGATGCGGTTGCCGGGATAGGCATAGCCGGTGAGCGCGCTGAACTGGCTGGAGTCGGTGACGCGTGCGTGGAGCAGCGTGGCGTTGGCGTAGACGCGCCACAGCTTGTTGACGTTGAAGCTCAGTTCCGCCTCGGCACCATAGCTCTCGACATCGCCGGAGTTGAGGTTGATCGCGACGAAGCCGACCGGCTGGCCGGTGGCGGGATTGCGGATGGTGGACGGGGCGAGCGCGTTGGCGCCGATGAAGTTCTTGTAGTCGTTGTAGAAGGCCGCGACATTGGCGGTCAGGCGGCCATCGAACGCGCTGGCTTTCGATCCGACCTCATAGGTCCAGACGCTGTCGCCCTGATAGGTGAGGTTGGGCGCGCCCGGCCCGTTCTGGCCACCGCCGCGCACGCCGCGCGCGACCGAGGCATAGGTCATGAACTCGGGGCTCCAGCGCTTGGTCAGGGTCGCGCGGGGTTGCCATTCATTGGCCTTGTAGGCGGCGGCAAGGCCGGCGGTGGAGGCGTCGAGCTTCTGGTGGTCGTAGCGGATGCCGACCGCCAGATCGAGGCCGTCGCCGAAGTTGAGGAAGCCGGTGGCGAAGCCAGCGATGTTCTCGTTTTCCGAGGTGGCGGTGCCGGGCACGGTCAGGCCGGCCGGAACGATCGTCGTGGTGGTCGTCGCGTCAGTGGTCGAGCGGGCATAGAAGCCACCGACCAGCGTGGAGAAATTGTCGCTCCACTTGGTGTCGAAGCGGATTTCGCCGGTGCGCGTCTTCAGCGTTCGGTCGGAGGTGGAGCGGAAGAAATCGATCGGGCTGTAGTCGGCGTCGCCGGCGCTGCGCGTGTCGGACTGGTTATAGGCGCCGATCGCGGTGATCGTGGTGTTGATGCTGTCGACGTCGAACTCGCCCTTCAGGTTGACCGCATAATAATCGATCATCGCCAGGCTGCGCTGGTTGGTGCGGCCGTCAAGCGTATAGTCGCGCGGACCGCGGACGTTGAAATAGGGCGTCGAGCCGCCGAACACGCGGTCATAGCCGCCGTTCAGGGTGAAGCGGGCCCAACTGGCGGGCACGAAACGCAGCGTGCCGTTGACGCTCTTGGTTTCGAGCGGGTTCTGGTCGCCGCCGGCCAGCAGGTTGCGCTGGAAGCCGTCTTCCTTGTGGTAGGCGGCGCCGATCCGGAACTGGAGCAGATCCTCGACGATCGGACCCGAGATGCTCCCCGAGACCGATGCGTAATTGTCTCCGGTGGCGAGCGAACCGTCGATACGGCCCTGCCATTCATTGGAGGGCTGGCGGGTGACGACGTTGATCGCGCCGCCGAGCGTGTTGTTGCCGAACAGCGTGCCCTGCGGCCCCCGCAGCACCTCGACCCGCGCGACATCGACCAGCGGCGAATTGAGATAGGTGGTGTTGGGCTGGTAGATGCCGTCGATGAAGATGCCGACGCCCGGCTGCACCGTGTCGATCAGCGTGGTGCCGATGCCGCGGATCGACACGAACGCGCGGCCGACCGAGTCTGAGTTGATGTTGAGGCCGGGGGAATAGGCCGCGACGTCGCGGACGACGACCAGTTGCTGCTGCTTGATCGCATCGCCCGAGATCGCGGTGACGGCGATCGGCACGTCCTGCAACCGCTCCTCTCGCCGCCGTGCGGTGACCACGATATCGGAGGCGGTCGGATTGGTCTCAGTCTCCGTATCGGCCTGCGGATCGGCGGGCGTACCCTGGTTCGAGGTCTGCGCGCCCTGGGTCGGCAGAGCCTGGGCAGCAGCAAGGGCGGGTGAGATCAGGACGAGCGCGGTGGACAGCGCGTACAGCGGACGACGCATGCAGTACCTCTCCGATGATGGCGGATCGTTGCGTCCACCTGTCAGATAGGTATGCGCTACTCGCGACCTATCGGAAAGGTCGCCAGACTGTGCCGATCGGCTTTCCGGCTTGACCTACCAGCACGAATAGCCGCCATCGGCCAGCACGATACTTCCCGTCATGAGGCTCGCCGCGTCGGAGACGAGAAAGGCGACGATCGCGGCGACCTCCTCCGGATCGCCGAGCCGGGCCTGCGGGGTGCCGTCAATCCAGCGGCGGTACATCTCGCCCTGCTGGTCGGCAAAGGCATTGAGCGGGGTGGCGATATAGGTCGGTGCGACCGCGTTGACCCGGACGCCGCGATCGGCCCATTCGGCGGCCAGGCTTTTGGTCAACTGGTGCACCGCCGCCTTGGATGCGTTGTAATAGCTTTGCGGTTGCGGGCGGTTGACGATGAAGCCGGACATGGAGCCGATATTGACGATGCTCCCCCGCCCACGCGCCAGCATGTGCCGCCCGAAGGCGCGCGCACACCAGAAACTGCCGTTGAGATTGACGTCGAGAACGTTCAGCCACTGTTCGTCTGCGACATCTTCCGCCGCGGTTTCGCTGCGCGCGATACCGGCATTGTTCACCAGAATGTCGGTACCGCCGAGACGGTCGGCAACGGCGTGGACGGCGGCGCTGTCGGTCACGTCAAGCAGGACGCCCTCCACCTCATGCCCCTTGGCACGAAGGGCGGCGAGGCCCGCTTCGAGCAGCGCGGCATCCCGGTCGGCGATCGTCACCACGGCACCGAATTCGGCCAGCGCGTCGGCACAGGCCCAGCCGATCCCCTGCGCGCCGCCGGTAACGAAGGCAGTGCGGCCGTCGAGCCGCTGTCGATCGGCATAGCGGGTCATGGCAGGAACCGCGCGGCGGGCATGACGGGCTCATGGACCGCCGCGCCCGCTTCGAGGCGATAGACTTGCCGGGTTTCGCGATTGAACGGTGCCCAGGGAAGCGAACCATCGCGTGCGAAGTCGATCCAGAGGCGGTGGATGCGGGTGGCAAGCTCCTGCGGAGGATGTTCGCCGAGAATACCTTCCGGACCGGATGCGACGGCAAGCGTGTCGAAGACGAATGGATTTTCGATCGCGTGCGCGGCGCCAAGTTCACCGCCGAACGCGCCCGAACGCCATTCCAGCTCGTAGACGTGCGTGCGCCCGCGATGCTCCTCGGCGAAGCGACGTGCGGGGGTGCGGAAGACGAGGTCGCTCAACGCGTCGGCGAGCGCCTGGCCACCGCGCTTCCGCCCGGCGCCATACGCCTTCAGGACGGCCCAGGCATCGGGCTGGGACTTGCGCAGCACCAGCCAGGCGAGCAGGCGACCGATCTTGTCGCGCACGCCGGTGGGGACGAGGTAAAGGTTCATCTCCTCCGCATTGGTGCCGATCAGCACGTCGATGTCCTTGCCCGCTCCTGCCTTCAGCGCGTCGAGCGGCTGCACGGGCAGTACATCGTCGCCATGGACGGGTACGAAGCGGCTGATCCCGAACACCGGCTCACGACCGTCCGGTCCCCGCAGGTCGATCCTGGCGGTCGGCAGCGACACGGCCTCGACCGCATCGAGCATCGTTTCGGTGGGCACGCTGGCAAACCCTTCGCGCGTGGCGGGAATCGACAGCAGCTTGGCAAGCTTGTCCACCAGACGCCGCGCGACAGGAATGTCGCGGGTCATCGCACCGTGCCCGCTCTGGATGATCGCGCGGCGGAACAGCCCGGTGGCAAGCGGAGAGACGACGAGGTTCGCGATCGCCATCGCGCCCGCTGATTCCCCGAATATCGTGACATTGGCCGGATCACCGCCGAACGCCGCAATCTCCTTCTGCACCCATTGCAGCGCGGCGATCATGTCGCGCAGGCCGAGATTGGTCGGTACGCCGGGGATGGGGAGGAAACCGTCCACGCCCAGGCGGTAGTTGATTGATACGCAGACGATACCGTCTCGCGCGAAGGTCGCGCCGTCCTGAACAGCGGCGTCCTTGCTGCCGATGACGAAGCCGCCGCCATGGATGAACACCATCACGGGCAGGTCTCGCGCGGCGTCCGGGGTCCAGACATCCAGCGTCAGGTAATCGTCGCCGGGTGTCCAGCCGGTGCCGACAAGCGGTTCGATCGCCAGGCCCGGCACCGCGCGCAGTCGCTGTGGCGCGGTCGCGCCCGGCACATGGGCTTCGCGAACGTCCTGCCACGCCACTGGGGCTTGTGGCTCGGCGAAACGGCGATCACCAATCGGTGACGCGGCGTACGGGACGCCGACGAAATGGCGTACGGCGGCGAGCTGTCGCCCACGTACGTCGCCCGTCGAGGTGTGTACCACGGGGGCTGGAGGCAAAACGTTCATGGACGTTGCTTTAATCCGCCGCAGGCTGGACATTGATATGTCAGGATGTGCTGATCGGCACCATTGTAATGCTTTCCAGCTCATGTGGATTTGTCGTCCGCGGTTGCCCCGTCACTCCCGAAACAACGTCGGGGTTTGTGGAAGGACGAAGCCTGCGATCGGTTATATCGAGGTCGCCCCCGCACGCGCATGTCGATCGATCGCAGGACGCGGCATATAGCCTGCCGCCCGTCTCGGATGGCGCGCAGCCGACCACAGAAAACTGAGAATGTCAGAGGCCGCGCGACATGCGGCGCCAGCGGACGTGTCGCCCAGGGAATTTTCTGGAAGCTTGCGCTGGCTCTGCAGGTAAGTTGCCTGAGGGTCGTGCGCACGCCTGATCGCAGCTCTTCAGACCGCTCGATGACCTCGCCGAGATGCCAGAATCCGAGATGCGGATCATTAAGCCATGGCGTTCCGCGCGCATTGATAAACACGCACGGCCTGGGTGTTGCCAGGAATTCGTAGACCTGGCTGCTCACGTCGCCGACGCAAACATCCGCTGCATTTGACCTGATGTTTGCGAGACAGGATTCCTCCCGTGTTTTTCCAGCCCGCTAAGTCGTTGATTCCAAGTCAACGATCAACTCACCTGTCAGCGAATTGCACAGCGAGGGGGACAAAAAGGCGCACAAAATGGCAAGCGGTCGATGATCGGGCGCGGCATCAGCGGCCCCTCGAACGCGGCCCCGACGCGGCCAGCGGTATTACGCGTCGGGGCCGGTGTGCCGCTACTTGCCGCCAGCGCCCATCCGTTCGCCGCACCGCGCCACCCAATCGCGGATCGCGGGATCGGCGGGCATCATGTCGGCGAACCAGAAGAAGGGCGAACTGCACAGCATGTCGGCGGCTGAGAAGCGCTCGCCGAGCAGCCACGGCCCGCGCCGCAGCGGCTCGGCCAGCCGCTCGATCATCGTGTCGAAGTCGCGCAGGCCTGCGGTGATCGCCGGATGGCTGACGTCCGCCCATTTCAGGATCAGCAGCGGTTCGATGACGCCCTGATAGTAGAACAGCCACGAAAGGTACGCGCCGCGATCCGCCTCGCCTGGCAGCGGCCCGAGGCCGGCGTCGGGATAGGCATCGGTCAGGTAGAGCATGATCGCGCCGCGTTCGCGCACCGCGTCGTCGCCGTCGGTGAGGTAGGGCACCTTGCCTTCCGGATGCGGATTGGCAGGATCGCGACTGCCGGACCCGTCCTGTCGCGCGATGGTGACCTCGCGCATTGCGATATCGGCGGAGAGCATCCGCACGAGCGCGACGACCGTGTCGGACCGGGAGTTGGGCGAATAATAAAGGGTGCGCATCGGGTTGTTCCTTGCGTTGGATGACGCTGTCCACCTACCAAGGGGCTCCTGACACTTTCGGGCAGCAGAGATGGCACGATCGGATCGCCTGATGCGGTTGCTCGACGCACTGCGGAGGCTTCCCAAGCCGGTGACGGCGACCCGCCTCGCGGCGGAGACGGAGGTGTCGACGCGGCAGCTCTACCGCGACATCGCAACGCTGCGCGCCGGCGGCGTGCTGATCGATGGAACAGCGGGTTACGGCTACACGCTGACCGAGGACCCGGCGCTCCCGCCGCAGAGCTTCTCGCGCCTAGAGATCGAGGCGCTGATGCTCGGGGTCGCGAGCCTCGGCGACTTCGGCGACGACGCGCTGGCGACGGCGGGGCGCAACGCGCTCGCGCGGATCGTCGCCACCTTGCCCGACCGGCAGGCGCGGCAGGCCGCGCATGCGACGATGCGATCGTGGCGCCCGCCGGAGCCGCGCGCCGCCATCACGATCGACCTGGATCTGCTACGCGAAGCCTGCTGGGACGAGTTCAGCGTCCGCATCGTCTATCGGGATGCCAAGGGGCGCCGGACCGAGCGCGAGATCCTGCCGCTCGGTATGTCGTACAGCCCGCGGACGCTGATGCTGGTCGGCTGGTGCCTGCTCCGCGAAGCGCATCGGACGTTCGAGGTGCCCCGGATCGAAGCGCTGGAACGTGGCAAGCGCAGTTTCCGACCGCGCCGGGTGCAACTTCTCCGGGACTATGTCGTGCTGCGAACGGCGGAGTGGAAGCGGCAGGAGGAACAGGCGCGCCTGCGATCGTAACGCCGGTGTGCGGCGCGCGCGCTGCCCGTGCTATGCTGTGCGCATGACCGTGATCGACCAGAATGCGCTGGCACCCATCCTCAACCTGCTGGCCCTTGCCGGTCTGACGGTGTTCGCGGTGTCGGGCGCCCTGGCGGCGGCGCGGCAGCGGCTCGACATCGTGGCGGCCGGGTTCTTCGCGGTGGTGACCGCGACCGGCGGCGGCACGTTGCGCGATATCATGATCGGCGCACCGGTGTTCTGGTTGCGGGATTGGGTGCCGGTCACACTCTGCGTCGTGACGGCGGTCGCGGTGTGGCTGGTCCCGCTCCGCCGGTGGCCGGTGCGGGCGCTGGACTGGTTCGACGCGGCCGGACTGGCGGCATTCGCGGTCTATGGCACGGCCAAGGCGGTGGGCGCTGGCGTGTCGCCGCTGCCCGCGGTCGCGATGGGTGTGGTTACGGCCTGCCTGGGTGGCGTGATCCGCGACATGGTGGCGGGGGTGCCGTCGATCATGCTGCGCAACGAGCTCTACGTCACCGCCGCGCTGGCTGGCGGATTGGCGTTCATCGGCTTGCTTGCGGCCGGGGTGACGGAGGGGGCAGCCTCGGCGATCGCTGCCGCCGCCGGCTTCGCGCTGCGTGCGGCAGGGATACGGTGGAAGCTGGCACTCCCGCGCCATCCGGGCTGAACGTGATGCCGTCAGGACGCCTCACGCATGAAATCGCAGTGCCTCGACGAGCAGCCGCATCGCCGGTGAGAGTTGGCGCCGGCTGGGATAATAGAGGTGATAGCCCGGAAACGGTGGGCACCAGTCCTCCAGCACGCGAACCAGCCGCCCGCTGTCGAGGTCGTCGCGGACGTAATCTTCAAGCAGGTAGGCAATGCCGACGCCGTCGCGGGCCGCCTGAAGCGCGAGTGCGATGTCGTTGACGATGACCTGACCCGTCACGCGGACGTTGAGCGCACGACCGTCGCGCTCGAACTCCCAGGCGTAGAGGCCGCCATGGGTCGGAAAGCGCAGGTTGATGCAATTGTGACGCGCGAGGTCGTGCGGGGTCGCGGGCGTTCCTCCCGCGGCGAGATAGGCGGGTGTGGCGACCGCCGCCATGCGGATGTCGGGGCCGATCCGCACCGCGATCATGTCCTGCCCCACCGTTTCGCCTAGCCGCACGCCGGCGTCGAAGCGTTCGGCGACGATATCGACGAAGCCGGTATCGATCGCCAGCTCAACCACGATGTCCGGATAGGCGGGCAGCAGTTGCGCGAGCGCCGGCCACAGGATCGATTGCGCCGCGTCGATCCCGGTCGTGATCCGGATCGTGCCGGCAGGCTTGTCGCGCAGCGCGCCGAGCAGCGCCAGCTCCGCCTCGATCCCGTCGAGGTGCGGGGTGATCGCGCTCAGCAGCCTTTCGCCCGCCTCGGTCGCGGCGACGCTGCGCGTGGTGCGGGTGAGCAGGCGCACGCCGACCCGCTCCTCCAGCGCGCGGATCGCATGGCTGAGCGCCGATGGCGACACGCCGAGTTGCGCCGCCGCGCGGGTGAAGCTGCGCAACTCGGCGATCAGGCGGAGGGCGATGAGGTCGTTGATCGGCTGGCGCGGCATTGTTGAACCGTTCTCACAACCACATGCGGATAGCACGCGCTAATCGTGTGGGCGTCCCGCCCCTATCTCCTGGTCAAGGATCACGAACGAGAGGTTCCGCCATGAACGACGTGCTGTTCGACGACGTGTGGCAGCGGCCCGGCCTGTCCCCGCGCGACCGCAGCCTCGTCACCGTCGCCAGCCTCGTGTCGCTCTATCGCTTCAACGAGTTGCCCTTCCACCTCGGCAAGGCGCTGGAGAACGGCGTTACCCGCGACGAACTGGGGAGGCGGTGACGCACCTCGCCTTTTATTCCGGCTGGCCGACCGCTGCCACCGCGATCGGCATCCTGCGACAGGTGTTCGCCGACGCCGACGCTTCCAGCGATCAATAAGGAGATACGATCATGCAAACCCGCGAACTGGGCCGTAGCGGCCTCCATGTCTCCGCCATAGGCCTCGGCTGCATGGGGATGAGCTTCGGCTATGCCAGCACGCTGTCGAAGGATGAGGGCGTCGCCCTGATCCATGCCGCCATCGAGCGCGGCGTGACCTTCTTCGACACGGCCGAGGTCTACGGCCCCTTCGTCAACGAGGATCTGGTGGGCGAGGCGCTGCGCGGCGTCCGCGATCGGGTCGTGATCGCTACCAAGTTCGGCTTCGACATTGATCCCGACACGGGCGAGAACCGCGGCGGGCTGACCAGCCGCCCCGATCGCATCCGCCGGGCGGTGGAGGGGTCGCTGAAGCGGCTCGGCGTCGAGGCGATCGACCTGCTCTATCAGCATCGCGTCGATCCCGAGGTGCCGATCGAGGACGTCGCCGGCACCGTCCGCGACCTGATCGCAGAGGGCAAGGTGAAGCACTTCGGCCTGTCCGAGCCCGGCGTCCAGACGCTCCGCCGCGCCCATGCGGTGCAGCCGGTGGCGGCGATCCAGAACGAATATTCGCTGTGGTGGCGCTCGCCGGAGAGCAACGGCATCCTGACGGCGTGCGACGAACTCGGCATCGGCTTCGTACCCTACAGCCCGCTCGGCAAGGGTTTCCTGACCGGCGCGCTGTCGACGGGAGCGGCGCTGCCGCAGGGTGACTTCCGCGCGACGACGCCGCGCTTCGCTCCGCATGCGATGGCGAAGAACCAGGCGTTCGTCGACCTGCTGACCCGCGTCGCGAGCGAGAAGGACGCAACACCCGCGCAGGTAGCGCTGGCCTGGCTGCTGGCGCAGCGGCCCTATGTGGTGCCGATCCCGGGCACGACGAAGCTGCACCGGCTGGAGGAGAATATCGGCGCCACCGCGGTCGAGCTGACCGCCGACGATCTCACCGCGATCCACGAGGGCGCAGCCGGGCTGGAAGCAGCAGGCGACCGCTATGCCCCGCAGCAGATGGCGATGGTCGGCCGCGAGGCACCGCTCGCCGCCGAAGCCAAAGCGTGATGAGGGCGGACATGGGCAGACCCGATCGCTTCACCGACAAGGTCGCACTCGTCACCGGTGCCGCCAGCGGTATCGGCCGCGCGACCGCCATCGCCTTCGCGGCGGAGGGCGCGCGCGTCGCTATCCTCGATCGCAGCGAGGCGACGCTGCGCGAAAGTGCTAAGGCCGTTGGCGGTGATGTGCTGCCGATCGCCTGTGACGTCGGAATGCCGGAACAGGTCGAGGCGGCGGTCGCGCGCGTGGTGGCGACCTTCGGCCGGCTCGACATCGCGTTCAACAATGCCGGCGTCGAGAACGCGGCCGCGCCGGTGCACGAAATCGACCTTGCCGAGTGGGACCGCATCCTCAACATCAATCTGCGCGGCACCTTCGTGTGCATGAAGCACGAGCTGGCGGAAATGGTGCGGCAGGGCGGCGGCGCGATCGTCAACACTTCTTCCGGTGCGGGCATCCGCGGCGTCGCCGGCGGCGCGGCCTATGCGGCGTCCAAGCACGCGATCATCGGCCTGACCCGCTCCGCCGCGCTCGATTATGCGAAGCAGAACATCCGGGTGAACGCGGTGCTGCCCGGCAATATCGAGACGCCGATGATGGACCGCTTCACCGGCGGCGATATCCTGAAGGCGATCGACCTCGAGCCGGTGGGTCGGCTCGGCAAGCCGGAGGAGATTGCCGAGGCGGTGCTGTGGATGGCATCGGACCTCGGCGGCTTCGTCACCGGCGCAGCGACGGTGATCGACGGCGGCTGGTCGTTGTAGAAGGGGGCGTACATGGCGCGGGTCTTCATCATCGGCGGCATGGACGGCCTCGGGATGGCGGCGGCCATCGGTGCTGGCAGACGGGCATGAGGCGGTCCGGCACGCCCGCTCCGCACGATGCGCTGCCGAATTGGTCGCATCTGGCACCAAGCGGCGCTAAGTCGTAGCAATCACCGGCAACCTGCTTGCCATGCTCCTAGAAGGATGCCGACATCTTCTTCGTCTTCCTGATACCGGCGATCTACGTCGCCTCGCGCACGCTGTGGCCGCTGGCGCTGCCGATCTGGGGCAAGGTCGTCGTGGTGATGCTCCTGCTCGTCGTGTCGCAATATCACCTCTGGAGCAGGCTATCCTCGGGGTCGGTCTTCGCCCCTGAGTTCCCGCGCCCGGTCGTGATCCTCTTCAACTGGGCGTTCGGCACATTGGTGCTGCTCTGGTGCCTTCAGATCGTGCTCGATCTTGGGCTGCTGACGATGGCGATCGTCCGGTGGCAACACGTCGGGCTGCCGGATGCAGCGCGATATGGCGCGATGGGTCTGGCGGCGGTGGCGGGCGCGGTCGCACTCTCCAACGCGGTGCGGGTTCCGCCGATCAAGGATGTTGAGGTGGAGATCGCCGGTCTCCCGCCGCAATTCGAGGGGTATCGGGTTCTTCAACTGACCGATCTACACATCAGCAAGTTGTTCCCGGCCCCGTGGGCAAGCGCCGTCGTGGCGCGCGCCAATGCGGCGGACAGCGACGTGATCGTCGTCACGGGCGATTTCATTGATGGCTCGGTCGCGATGCGCCGCAAGGATGTGGAGCCGCTGCGCGCGCTCAAGGCGCCTGATGGCGTCTGGGCGATCCCAGGCAACCACGAGTATTTCTTCGACTACGGCGCCTGGATGCGGCACCTTACCTCGCTCGGTGTCCGGATGCTGCCCAATGCCCATGCCGTCATCCGGCGGGACGGCGCGGAACTGGTCGTCGCCGGCGTGACCGATCTCTCCGCCCCGAGCGTCGGCGAGGCAGGCCCGGACATGGGGCTGGCGCTGCGCGGCGCACCGGCCGGGGCGCCGATCGTCCTTCTCGATCATCAGCCTCGGCGGGCTCGCGACGCTGCAACGAAGGGCGTGGCGCTGCAATTGTCCGGCCACACCCATGGCGGCATGATTATGGGCCTGGATCGGCTCGTCGCCCGCGCAAACGCCGGTTTCGTTGCGGGTCGCTATGAGGTCGGCGGCATGACCCTGTATGTCAGCAATGGCACGGGGCTGTGGCCGGGCTTCGCACTCCGCCTCGGTGTGCCATCGGAGATGACCCGCTTCACCTTGCGGGCGAAGACGTGACCGGTCGATGCTGCCACCAAGATTGACCGTAGCGTCCGACCGCCACCATCATCACCCCATGACCATTTCGCTGGCCGATGCGCGACGCATCGCCCTCAAAGCCCAAGGCTTCGGCCAGCCACAGCCTCCCCGGGTCACGGCGGCGCACCTTCGCAAGGTTGCCGATCGCACCGGTCTGTTCCAGATCGACAGCGTCAACGTCCTCGCTCGCGCCCATTACTTGCCGGCGTTCTCGCGGCTCGGCGGCTATGATCGGTCGCTCCTCGAACGGGCCGCCTGGGGGCCGAAGCGGCAGCGCCGGTTCTTCGAATATTGGGCGCACGAAGCGTCGTTGCTGCCGCTTGAACTCCATCCGCTCCTGCGTTGGCGGATGACGCGCGCCGAGCGGGGCGAGATCGGTTATCGCGCGCTCCGCCGCTTCGCCATCGAGCGTCGCGGCGAGGCGGACGCCGTCATCGCCCGCCTCGCCGCCGAGGGACCGCTGACCGCCGCCGATTTCGAGAACGGGTCGAGCCGCAGCGGCTGGTGGGAATGGAGCGACGTCAAGCACGCGCTTGAATGGCTGTTCTGGTCGGGCCGGATCACGACCGCGACGCGGCGGGGCAGCTTCGCGCGGGTGTACGACCTGCCCGAGCGGGTGCTGCCACCCGCCGTCCTCGCCATGCCGACGCCGACCGCGGTCGAGGCACAGCGTGCGCTGATCGAACGCAGTGCGCGGGCGCTCGGCGTCGGGACCGCGGCCGACCTGCGTGATTATTACCGGCTGAAGCCCGACGAGGCCGACCATGCCATCGCCGATCTGGCGGAAGAGGGCGTGCTGGTCCCCGTACGTGTCGAAGGCTGGAGCCAGAAGGCGTGGCGGCATTGTGACGCTTCGCCGCCCCGGCGGGTGCGCGGGGCGGCCTTGCTGGCGCCGTTCGATCCGCTGATCTGGGAACGCGGCCGCACCGAGCGGCTGTTCGGCTTCCGCTACCGCATCGAGATCTACGTGCCGCAGGACCGGCGTACGCACGGCTATTACGTGCTGCCCTTCCTGTTGGACGAGGCGCTCGTCGCGCGGGTCGACCTCAAGGCGGACCGGCAAGCGGGCGTGCTGCTGGCGCATCGCATCACGCTTGAGCCGGGGGCGCCCGACGAGACGCTGCTGCGCCTGAACGTCGAACTGGAGCGGATGGCGACGTGGCTCGGCCTGTCGGGTGTTCGCGTCGGGGCGATCGTCCGATCCACTTGATCCGTCATTCAGGCGTCGGCGAAAAGGAGTCAAGTTCGTTGAAGCCGTCGAAGGTGAGGATCGCGACCTGCATCAGCCGTGTACCGAACCGCTGAACAGGGTTCGCGTCGCGCCGGCCACCCATACCTGTCCGGCGTCGTCCAGCGAGACGTGGATGCGCCCGGTGTGGCCCAGCCGGGTGCCTTGCGCGGCGACGTAGCTGCCGCTCGCGCGGCCGCTGGCGAACAGCCACTGGCCGACCGACGCGTTGAGGCTGCCGGTGACGGGGTCCTCGATCAGCCCGCCATGCGCGTCGCTGAAGATCGCGCGAAGCTCGAACGCGACCTCGCCGCCGGGGGCGTGCGGGCCGACGATGCCGATGTCGATGTGTTCGTGATGATGCCGCGCCGGATCGACCGCCAGCACCGCTTCGGCCGACTCCAGCAGGACTGCGATCCAACCCGGGCCGTTGTCGGCCCAAGCGGCGTCGACGATCGCCGTCCGGTCGATGCGCAGCAACGCCGCGACCTGAGCGATTTCCGCCTCGGTCGGCGCACCGCCACGGAGCAACGGCGGCGCTGCGAAGGCGAGCCGGTCGTCGTCGCGCCGGATCGTCACCAGCCCGACGCCGCATTCCTGCACGATCACGCCGTCCTGCTTGGGCTGCCCGCCGGCTTCCCGCCATGCATGCGCGCTGCCCAGCGTGGGGTGACCGGCAAAGGGCAGTTCATGAGCCATGGTGAAGATCCGGACGCGATAGTCCGCGGCCGGGTCGGTCGGTGGTAACAGGAAGGTCGTCTCCGAGAAGTTCAGCCAGCCCGCCATCGCTTGCATTTCCTGCGACGACAGACCCTCGGCGTCGGCGATGACCGCCAGTGGATTGCCGGTCAGCGGATCGGTGCCGAACACGTCGACGAGGCGGAAGGGGCGGGTCACGGTCTCGGTTCTCCTGCAAGTGGTGACGCGTGCTACCCTGTGGCGGCTGGTGCGAACAGGCACGGACCGATACGATCGTGCCGAACTGTATTGGTGGAAACGCCAGCGGCAGGGCGGCACACAGCTTGGTGAACGCGCGGACATGCGATTGCTGGAGATCTTCGATCATGATGCCGATGCCGCAGGCATAATCGAATAGTCAGATCGCGGTCCGCACCTGCTTCACCGTATTGGTGTCCCAGTCGCCGGCCTTCTGTTGCTCGGCGATCACGTCCTCGCTGGCGTCGATCAGAGCCTTCTTCGGCAGGATTGGTAGCGGCGGCGTTTCGTCTTTCACGACCGTGGCAAGCGGGACCGGCGTGACGACCTCTGAAGCGGCGGCGGAACCGGATCGTTCGAAAGCGAAGGGGGTGTCGCCGCCGGGTGCCTCGTCGATCCACGCCTTGCTTCCTCGCGCCAAGAAAGCCGCGCTGTCGCTCCGCGACCCACGGCGGCCTTGGCCTTGCAGACCAAGCGTTGGACGCGCTCGACATTGTCCGCCGTGACGGGGAAGCCGAAGGCCACAACCTGTTTACCGGAGAGGACGCCGCCGTGTTGCAGGTCGAAGACGATGTTCGCGATAGCCTTGGCCTGCGCGGGGCTCCAGCCGTTCGTAACGAGGCGCTGATGCTCGTCGAGCGTCCAGCGCGCCGCGATACCGCGGCGCGCGAGGAACTCTCATGCTTCGGCATGAAGCGAGTTCGCGGTGGCGTGGTCGCCGGGGTTCGCTAGGCTGCCGGCCTTATCCTGCTCGATCCGCTGGAACGCAGGGCGTCGCTGAACACCTGCTTCATCTGCTCGCGGCTCATGTCGGTGAAATGACCATAGGCCATGCGCAAACTTTCGACTGCGACACTCAGTCGGGCAGAGATAGCGCGGGCACGGGAATAATTCCCCGTCCGTAACGAAATGGAGAGCGGCAGCGGCCAGCCCGCCACCACGATCTCGCGCCGCCAATGATAGCTGCCGCCGCGCAGTTTCAGGTTCGGCAATCCCACGTCGTGGCCCCGATGGGTACAGCCGTCCCTGATCGCCGCGTTGGCGACGTGAAATCAATGACTTGGCGTGAGTTGGTCGGGGAGACAGGATTCGAACCTGCGACATCCTGCTCCCAAAGCAGGCGCGCTACCAGACTGCGCCACTCCCCGACGCGGTGGAGAGGCGCCTAGGCTGACCGCGGCGCCAGTGCAAGCCCTGTGGGTCAGATAAGTACGCGACGGACGTTAAATCGCTCGCGTCTGACACAGATATCGGCAATTCCGATTTGCCGCTGCGACGCAGCATCACCATGTGCAGTGCACCAATTCAGAAAGGGAAAAGCCATGTCTCTCATCGGCACCAGCATCAAGCCGTTCAACGCCCAGGCGTATCGTGAGGGCAAGTTCCTCACCGTCACCGACGCGGACGTGAAGGGCAAGTGGGCCGTGTTCTTCTTCTACCCGGCGGACTTCACCTTCGTGTGCCCGACCGAACTGGAAGACCTGGCCGATAATTACGAGACGTTCCAGAAGATGGGCGTGGAAATCTACTCGGTTTCGACTGATACGCATTTTAGCCACAAGGCCTGGCACGACACTTCGCCCGCGATCGGCAAGATCAACTTCACCATGATCGGTGATCCGTCGGGCGTCGTGACCAATAACTTCGAAGTCATGCGTGCCGGCCAGGGTCTGGCGGACCGCGGCACCTTCGTCGTGGATCCCGAGGGTGTCATCCAGCTTGTCGAGATCACGTCGGAAGGCGTCGGCCGCAATGCGATGGAACTGCTCCGCAAGGTGAAGGCTGCGCAGTACATTGCCGCGCATCCGGGCGAAGTCTGCCCGGCGAAGTGGGAAGAGGGCGAAGAGACGCTCGCTCCCTCGCTCGACCTCGTCGGCAAGATCTGAGCCGACATGTACGGGGCCGGCCCTGCCGCCGGCCCCGTGCCACTATCCAGTATTTCCGGGACCCTGCACATGCTCGACGCGAACCTGAAGACCCAGCTGAAGACCTATCTTGCGAACATCGTCCAGCCGATCGAGCTGGTGGCATCGTTGGACGGCTCGGCCAAGTCGCGTGAGCTGGAGACGTTGCTGAACGAGATTGCAGCGCTGTCCGATGCGGTGTCCTACGTTCGCACCGACGACGATGCGCGTCGCCCGTCCTTCCTGATCCGGCGTGTGGGAACCAATGTTTCAGTGCGCTTTGCCGGCATTCCGATGGGGCACGAATTTACCTCGCTGGTGCTGGCGCTTCTTCAGGTCGGCGGTCATCCATCGAAGCTGGCGCAAGAGGTGATTCAGCAGGTGCAGGCGCTGGATGGCGACTATGCCTTTGAATCCTATTTTTCGCTCTCATGCCAGAATTGCCCCGATGTGGTGCAGGCACTGAACCTGATGAGCGTACTCAACCCGCGCATTCGCCACGTCGCGGTCGAGGGTGGCGTGTTCCAGGACGAGGTGGCGGCTCGCCAGATCATGTCGGTACCGGCAATCTTCCTGAATGGCGAGCCATTCGGTCAGGGGCGCATGAATGTCGAGCAGATCCTGGCTAAGCTGGACGTGGGGAGCAGTGCGCGGGCGGCGGAGAAGATCAGCGCCAAGGAGCCGTTTGACGTACTGGTCGTCGGCGGCGGTCCAGCAGGCGCTTCGGCAGCGATCTATGCTGCGCGCAAGGG